>CAZDEW010000040.1:0-25276 GCA_964504585.1 uncultured Pseudomonadales bacterium
AATCGCCACCTGCGAGCCGCGCATCATCACATTTTTGTCGGCCCACCAACTGGCGTCCGGCATTAGTGCAAGCAGCACTGCAACCATGGCGAAGGCTGCCAGCACCACTTTAAATGCGATGCCGAGTGAACCGCTTTGTAACAGCGGTCGACGCTGCGCCTGCTGGCCGGTCAACTGACTGCTTCGCCGCAAACCATTGAAGAGCAAAATGGCATTGATCGCAGCGGATGTCGCAGTCGCCAGCGCCAACCCTACGTGGCCAACATGCCAGACGTAGTGCGCGATGGCGACGAAGATCAAGTTGAATACCATGTTGCTCGCCATTGCGATAATGCCTATGCGTACAGGGGTGCGCGTATCCTGCTGCGCATAGTAGCCAGCCGCTAGCACCTTGATTGCCATAAACCAGAGCAGACCTAGCGCGTAGGCCTGCAGACTCAAGGCTGCCATGTTTACGTCAGAGGGCTGCATGGCACGGTACTGAAATAGCAGATAAAGAATCGGCTCCGCCAGCACAAATAGCGCCGCGCTCGCGGGCACAGCCAATAGAAAGATACACCGCAACGACCAGTCTAGCGCTTCACAGAACTTTTTGGCCGACTGCTCGCTAAAGCCGGCGCCACTCGAATCGGATTCAGACGAAAAGCGAATGGCGGAGAGGCTGGGTAGCAGCACCGTAGCAATCGCGATGCCGAATACACCGAGTGGCAGTTCAACCAGACGATCCGAGTAATACAGCCAGGAAACGCTGCCACCGGGGAGAAAAGAGGCTAGCACGGTATCGAGCAGTAGATTGATCTGACTCACCGAGACCCCGAAAATTGCCGGCAGCATCAGTTTAAGAATTTTGCGGACGCCGGGATGCTGTAAATCCCAGACGGGGCGTGGAAGGAGTTCGATCTTCGCCAGAAAAGGCAGCTGAAACATTAACTGCGCAAATCCCGCTATCAGAACAGCCCAGGCCAGCGCAAACACGGGCTCGCTCAAACCCGGCGAAACCCAAAGCGCCGCCACGATCAGGCACAGATTCAGCAGGACCGGTGTAAAGGCGGGCACCCAGAAGCGGCCATAGCTATTGAGAATCCCAGCCGCCATCCCGGTCAGCGAAATCAGCATCAAATACGGAAAGGTGATGCGCAGCATATGCACCACCAGCTGAAACTTGTCGGGCTCAGCTGCGAACCCCGGCGCAAACACATAGGCCACCAACGGCGCCGCCAGCACAATCACTATTGTCACCAGCAGCAAAGTCCCAGCGAGTACGCCGGCCACTGCGTCGACCAGAGCCTTAACCGCCTTGAAGTTACCATCAGCATCCTTGACGCTTTTATACTCGGCCAATACGGGAACGAAGGCCTGTGCAAACGCACCTTCGGCAAAAAGGCGCCTTAAAAACTGAGGGATTCTAAATGCGACGAAGAAGGCATCTGCCGCCGAGGTGGCGCCGAACATAATGGCGATAATCACATCGCGCGCTAGACCTGCGACGCGCGAGATCATCGTCATCGCCGCCACAACAATAGACGATGCCAGCATACCGGCCGGACGATTGCGGGTGGAGGCCGAGCCGGCCTGCTCTGGTACCTGTTCGGTCATACCGCTATTTCGTACTCAACGTCGACCTGTGTACCAGTTGACGTTATAAGCCGAACGATCCACCTGATCGACAACGTCGAGGATAAGCGCAAACAAGGCCATGCGAATCGTCACGCCATTATCGGCCTGCCTGAAGATTGCCAGATTCGGATTATCATCGAGGTCGGTCGCCAGCTCACTCGCCTCTGCTCTGGAGTCTCTGGGTAGTGGGTGCATGATGACGGTATTCGGCTCGCAGTGCTGGGTATAGATGGCGGAGTTCAAGCGGAACTTACCGCGATAGCGATCAGCTTCCTGCTGTGAGGCAAAACGCTCCTCCTGGATGCGGGTGGAATAAGCGATATCAACGTGCGCGATATTACTTTCAAGTTCGCTCGAGATCGTAACGTTGTGGCCTGCACCACGCATGCGCTCGACAATATCATCGGGCATTTGTAATGCTTCTGGCGAAACCAGATGGACGTCGATCCCCTGATACTGGCAAAGAAGTTTGGCCAGTGAGTGCACTGTCCGGCCGTACTTCAAATCACCGATCATCGCGATACGCAAGCCGTCCAGACCCTTTGACTGGCTCTCCAGCTCCTTTTCGATCGTGTAAAGATCAAGCAGCGCTTGCGTGGGGTGCTCGTTTTCACCATCGCCACCGTTAACCACTGGAACGCGGCTGGCTGAGGCGAACTCCGCAACTGAACCTGCGGCCGGATGACGCATCGCGATCACATCGCTAAAACCACTCAGTACTCGCGCGGTATCCTGTAGCGATTCGCCCTTGGCAAGCGCCGAGCTCTGGATGCCAGTGGTCTCACGCACATCGCCTCCCAGCAAATTGAACGCACAACCAAAGCTCACCCGAGTTCGCGTGCTGGCTTCAAAAAACATATTGCCGAGGATCGCGCCCTGCAAAACTCGGGTCGCTTTCTTGCGTTGGGCGTAGGGCTCCATCATGCGCGCGACCGAAAAAAGACGCTCGATATCCTCGCGCGAAAATGCATCTATCGATAGAATGTTGGCGCCTACAAATTCCACGATTGGAATCCTCGTCTAAAACCGTGACGGTGAATGGAGCTTGCAGTCTAAACCGGCCAGCGAAGCCATAAAAGGGGCAAATAAACAGGGATAGGTTTAAAATACTTATCGCTTATGGTTCGGTGAAGACGGGCAGGAAGACAAGCAACAGCCTCACATATTAATGACCCAACGCGCCTCACAACCCACGCCTAATATCGACGCATTGCGCAGTACCGTCTGCAAGCATATTGCGGGTGCAGAGCTGGTCGCGAGCAGTCTGCCCGATTGCCCGGGTATCGCGCTGTGGCTGCTGGATGAAAACTACCCCCAGTGGCAGTTGGACTCGGAGCAAGCGGCGGCTGTGATGGCCGAACCACCGTTCTGGTCGTTTTGCTGGGCCAGTGGACAGGTACTCGGGCGCTATCTCATGCAAAACCCGGCTCTGGTTGACGGCAAATCGGTCGTCGATTTTGGCGGCGGCTCGGGCGTTGTCGCCATCGCGGCAAAAAAGGCTGGCGCTGCACGGGCGATCGTTTGCGACTCCGATAGCGCGGCCCTTGAAGCCAGTCTCTGCAACGCAGCGCTAAACAGCGTCGAACTCGACGTCATCGACGATCTCAGCCAGATCTCTGATGTCGATGTCATCACTGCCGCGGATGTCTTCTATGATCGCGACAACTTGGATCTCCTGCCCCAACTAGAGCGGCGCTGCCAAACGCTGCTGATCGCGGACTCACGACTGCGAGAGGGAGAGCTCTCGGCCATGCGCACTCTAGGCAAGTGGCGCAGCCATACGGTGCCGGATCTCGACGAATCCAGTGAGTTCCGACACGTCACACTTTATCAGGCGGAGCACTAGCGGCCATGGTTTATCTCGTGGGATTGACAGGCGGCATTGGCAGCGGCAAATCAGCCGCGGCGAATCTGTTCAGGGAACTCGGCGTCAGGGTGGTCGATGCCGATCAGGTCGCGCGAGACGTGGTGGCACCAGGAACAGCCGCGCTAGCAGCGATCACGCAACGCCACGGCGACGCAATCCTGCTCGAACAGGGCGGGCTCGACCGCGCTGCCTTGCGATCGATAATCTTCAGGGATCCGGAAGAGCGAAAATGGCTTGAGTCGCTAACCCACCCGTTGATCCGGGAATCGATGGCTCAGCAACTTGGCGAGGCACGCGTTGAGGGAGAGCCCAACTATCGAGTTCTGGAGTCGCCGTTACTACTTGAGACGAGCCAGCGCGAGATGGTGCAACGCATCTGTCTGGTTGACGCATCGACAGAGACTCAGATCACTCGAGTCATGCAGCGCGATAGCTCTGACGAAGCTCAGGTAAGGGCCATTATCAATGCGCAGATGGCTCGCGAGAACAAGGTCGCACTGGCCGATGATATTATTGATAACAACGGCAGTTTGGAATCCTTGTCAGCGCAAGTAAACGAGCTGCATCTTTTCTATAACAAGCTCGCAGCAGAACAACAGGCCTGACTGCCGCCGATCTACCGAACGGTTATGGCACAGGAAACCATTGAAACGAAAACTATGGACAATAAAAGACAAGCAGAGAGTAATAAGGCAGCCGCCTCGGTGAGTTGCCCGGCCTGCAAGGCAAGCGTGGCGTGGGTTGCTGCAAATACCTTCCGCCCATTCTGCTCCGAAAGCTGTAAAAACAAGGACTTCGTTGGCTGGGCGAACGAAGAAAAGCGCCTGCAGGGATCTGCCGATTACGACGATATTTTTAGCGAAAGCGCTGCTCTGGAAAGCATCGGCAGAAACGAATAAGTCTAGGGCCGGCCAGAATCAAGCCATTAACGACCGAACGATACTTTCGCCCGTCGGTTTTTCAAAGAACTCAGGCACCGCGTAGAGATTAATCGCTTCTTTTTGCGCATCCTCGAAAATACTCTCCACATCACCAGCTTGAATACAATCGAGCGTGGTGGGCACGCCCACTTGCTGCGAGAGTAGCTTAACCCTGTCAATAAAAGCATCGGCCATAGCTGCCTTGCTGCCGCCGGTACAGCCAATCAGTTCCGCAAGTTCAGCCAGCCGATCGCGCGCGGCCATTTTGGAAGATTCCAGCACATGCGGCAGTAGAACGGCGTTAGCCAGTCCATGCGGAACGTGATAGCGACCGCCAAACTGGTGCGCTATCGCGTGCACATAACCGACACCCGCCTGAGAAAACGCAAAGCCCGCGAGATAAGAGGCGTAGGCCATGGCATCCCTGGCGGCTACATCTGAACCATTTTCATAGGCCTTGTGTAAATTGCCAAATATCAGCTTGACCGCTTGCCTCGCAGCCTGACGCGAGTCCTTGTCACAAATAATCGAGACGTATGCCTCAACCGCATGCGTTAGCGCGTCCATGCCTGTATTCGCCGTGATATGAGGTGGCAGCCCCTTCATTAAGTCAGTGTCCAGCGCCGCCATTTTGGGCATCAGGCGAATATCCAGAACCGCATACTTGCGCTTTTCGTCAGGATTGGAAACAACCGCAGCAACCGTTGCCTCAGAACCCGTCCCCGCGGTTGTCGGTACCACAAAAAGAGGGAGCACCTCACCGCGTACTTTAAACCAGCCCTCCATTTGCGCCACCGTTCGCGTACTGGAGTTAATCCCTGCCATGACTTTTGCAGCGTCCATAACCGAGCCGCCACCAACGGCCAGCACCGCGTCACAGGATCGGCTGCGCATGAGATCAACGCCGCGCTGGATCTGTGCTTCGCTTGGGTTCGGCTCCACTTCGTCAAACACCACCACCTCAACACCGTCAGCCTCTAGCGCGTCAACCATACCGGTATACAAACCGAGAGCGGTCAAGTCCTTGTCGGTCACAAGAAACAGCTTGCTGATTTCTATGCCCGCGATCAGCTTGCACAGCCTCACAGCAGAGCCCTCACCCATGAGGAGATCGGGCGTTTTACGCGGGACTAGCATGGTCAAAAAACGCAGGCTGTAAACGATGGCTCTATTTTTTATCTTGGCGAGTAGCATAAGGCAGTCTTTTGTTGGGGGTGAAATATCAAATAGCGGTTGTGGTTGTACGAAACCAGTGTGCAACTCGATTAAAATTCGAGCAGCCACACAGGCGCTGACAGGAAGCGACTATAAGTTTCGCCGCCCTCTGAATCCAATGGAAACACTTTGATCAGACTTGAAAACGGTCAAACAGAACAGCTATGACAATCTGTAATACTTCATCAGAGCGGCAAACCTCGAGAAAACCGGGGGATTCAGGGCAAAGTAACGCCGCCGATGGCTGCTCGATATTCCAGACGGCAAAACCAATCGCAGCGGAAGCTGTGCAGAGCCTGATAAGGACATGATTCGGTCAAACCAGGCGCGTAGCAGCCGATCCCAGACCAGCCAGAGTCACAATACAAGCAAGGTAGTACGATGGCCTGAGCGACCATTTAGGATTGAAGTCTGGCTAAAAAAATTGACCTGAGAAAAGCAAAATTAGAAAAAGCTGAACCGGAGGGGTTGAGCTAGGAAGGGTGGAACTAGCGGGGCGGTTAAATTGTACGGGTCAAATAAGGAAGGGCTGAATGAGAAAGCGCTCGATCACGAAACTCTCAACAAGACATAGCTGAGTCAGAAAGACTGGCTGCCCCGATCCATGCCCCGGTAGATCGTGGCAAAAATCTCCGCCATCTCCTCCGGCGATTCTTTCATACCACCGCTAAACCAGCGAGCAAAAACAAAGATCATGCCTCCCACCCGATACTCGAGCATATAGGGGCTCTCATCGTCAAACAAATTGAACTCTTTTTCGATTGAGCGGCGACGCAGCCCAAGCTCGCCGACCAGCATTTTGTAAAACGCCTTGGTCTGAACCATCTCAACGATGAGGTTATTCTTGCGAAAGAAGTCAAAGGCCACCAAATCGAGGGTCTCTGCTCTGGGCACCTTTTCGTATGCAGCCTTAGCCGCCATCAAATACTCTTCAAACCACTTCTTGCTTAGTTGAAGCAGTACGTCTTCGGTTGAGAGGAAGTGGCGATAAAACGTCGGCCTGCCAACGTTCGCTTTTTTGCAAAGTTGCGTAATCGTAATCGATTCGAGCGGGTAGATGGTAAGCAATTGCAACAGCGCGGTGGTGATATTCTGCTTGGTTCGCTCTATTTGCTTCTCTTTTTTACTCGCCATAAATTCTTTGAGTGCTCACAATTTCGCTTTACACAAATTCGCGTTAAACAGTCTCACTTTAAGCAGTTTCGCTCTAAAGAAAGACAGTAACTGGCGCTGGGCTTGAACCGGGTCGGCCAAGCCGTAAAACTCGCCGCGCAGTGTCTGAATCGACACCAACTAAGCAATAGCCCCTCATTATAAGGGCAAGACAAGTCGCATTGAAGTGCTGCGGCCAGCGAATTCGCGACCATATGCACTTAAATTCCTGCTTCAAGCAGATTTGGCACATTGATCACCAATCGTGCTACCATAAATGCATCTTCAAGTTGCTTCCCGTATGACCAAGAAGTCCTTGGAGAAACTAAAAATAATTTAACTCATTGAGAAGACGGTCGTTAAACCCAGTAGGGCCGCGACGCCTAGAGCATGCCGCAGCGCGACCAGCTTTGATGTAACGTAGGGTACTGCAACACAAGAGGTAAGGCGACGTTTATGGCTGAATCGATCAATGTACTATCGAAAAGCAAGCAAACATCTGAACGACACCCACACAAACAACCTGAACAACAAAGCGCAAGCGAAGCCCTGGGCAACCAGGCAGCAAAAACGACAACTCAATACAGTTCGCTGGGTTTAAGCGCAGCGAACTCTGAACCACCACCAAAACTGGCAAGGCCGCAAACCAGGCTGTTCGTACTCGACACGAACGTACTTCTGCACGACCCCAATGCCTTGTTGGCATTTAACGAGCATCACATTGTCATTCCCATGACAGTGCTAGAGGAGCTTGATGCGATCAAAGACCGGCGCGACAAAGACGTTAGCCGCGAAGCGCGCATTGCTATCAACGCCATCGACGAAATCGTGAGAGACGCCTCTCCGGAACAGCTTCAGAGTGGCGTAACAATACCCTCAACCTGTGATGAGCAGGGGCTGCTCTCAATTTTTGCTGATCAGCTAATCGAGCAAAGTGAGACTCGTTCGCTGCTCAACAACGCTGCACACTATTACAACGACGATCGAATTATCAACGTCGCGCTGCATCTGCAGGAATCGTTTGGCGACGAGTGTGTCTGCCTTGTGACAAAAGATATCAACATGCGCCTCAAGGCAAAGGGCTCTGGTCTCGCCCATGTCGAGGATTATCGTAAAGATAAGGTTGTGGATGATATTCAATTCATGGCCAAAGGCTATCATCACGCTAGCGGCGATTTCTGGTCTGGCGTAGAAACAGTCGACACTACCCAAACCCGCTCCGGGCACGTTGAGCACACCGTCGCTAAAACGACGCTGCCAGAAGTCTACGAAAATATGTTCGTCTATGACGACAGCCATTTTTGTGGTCGCATCACCGAAATTGGTGATCAGCATTTCTCGATGGAACATCTGGATAACGACCACCTGGCCAATCAGTCGATCTGGGGTATCAAACCTCGCAACTTCGAGCAGGCGATGGCCTTTTACCAGATCCAGCGAGATGATATCGATATGATGGTTATGACCGGTCCTGCGGGCTCGGGTAAAACCCTGATCGCACTTGCCTATGGCTTACAGGCAACACTGGAAGACAAGCGATTTGACAAGATAATCGTCGCGCGCTCCACGCCTCCCATTGCCGAAGAAATAGGTTTTCTACCGGGCACGGAAGAAGAAAAAATGGCGCCGTGGCTGGCTGCTTTCGACGATAATCTAGAGGTGCTGCACGGTGCCGACGAGTACGCCAAAAGCAGCATGGACTACATCAAGGAGAAGGCGAACATCCAGTTCAAGTCACTCAACTTTATGCGCGGCCGCTCATTCAACAATGCTTATATTATTATCGACGAGGCTCAGGGACTGACTCAGTTCCAGCTCAAGTCGATTATTACCCGCGTTGGCAATAATTCAAAAATCATAGTGCTGGGCAATCTTGCGCAGATCGATAACAAATATATCTCGCCTGTGACATCAGGGCTCACTTATCTGGTTGAGAAAAGCAAGTACTACCGCCACGCAGCGATCATGCATGTGAATGGTATTGAGCGCAGCCGTCTGGCCGCATTCGCAGAAGAAGAGCTATAGAACGTGCGGCGGCAATCTCAGTTGCCGCCGATCTCATTGCTCGGTAGCGGGGTCAACCGCGGGCTCCGGGGGCTTGTCGTCAGCCTGCTCTTCGGCGCGCATCGATTCGTTCCAGTAACGCGCGGAACCGCGAAGTTGAAACAGTAAAGAAACCAAAGCGAAAATCGTGGCGAGCATGGCAAGACCGCCCATGTCATAGGCATTGACCAGGTAGCTACAGACAAACAGCGTCAAAACCAGCAATCCAGGAGCAATAAAGTCCCGCTGCGAAGCGGGCCTGACCTTGTCAAAAAACAGGGCATTCGCAGGGTCTCGGCGCGCACGACGCATCGTCAACTGCAAGATCGCCATCATACCGATAAACACCACGGCCATCGCACATAGCCAATAGCCACGGCTATCGCTGTATAGCGAATCTATTAGCAGAAACTGCACGATTCCGGCGAAAAACGGAAACAGCGAATCTGATGTCGCTGGCACCCATCGAAACCGCATCACAATGCCGGCATAGAAAACCCATACAATCGCGATCCCAATGATTGTTGTCACAATCTGAGCCCAAAGCGTCAGCGCCTCCAATTCAAAGCGAAAGACCGGCCGGGTCTCGCTGAGGTACTGCCACCATAGCTCTAGCGAGAGCGCCTGCACGATACTCAGCAAGGTTAGCAAAACGGTTGGAAAATGTTCTTTAGCGCGATCGCGTAGTGGATTCATAATAGTTTGGATTAAATAGTAAACACCTGAATCATCGATCAGGCTAAAGCGCTTAGTGGCGCCTCTCTAACAAACGCTGCGCAAAAAAGCACGGTAGACGACCTGAATAAGCGCTCAACCATTGGCTTTTGCCCTGTGGATACCCGCATCACTTTTTATTGGCGGTCACCCTAGCCGCACTCTATACTGAAAAAGGTTCAAGTCAATCCACCGCGCGATTGGCTGGATCAGGTGTGCAAGGACAGCACGCAAATTCACAAGCCTCTCTACCGGCAAAAAGCACAAGGGAATGTTGCATGGAAAAGCAGTTGATCTTCCAGATTGGAGTGCGTGACGCACAAAACTCAGACCGGGAAGACACCCACCAGGATCCTCTCCTGAATCAAAACCACGCTGCACTATCGACGCTGGATGACGTCGCATGCTATTCCGTCTGGCCAGGAACCGCGCCGGAATCCGACCAATTTCGCATACACTATCCCGAGCAGAGCCTTTCCGCTCTGTTTTCCTCAATCGGCACCCAGGGTCGTGTTGATTTACCCGAGCATCATTGGACGAATGGCATACCTTACAAGTCATTCGAACATTTTGTCGAACAGGCGATCAGGGAAATCGAAACACTGGAGGAGCGCGCGCTGGATTTGATCGTATGCTACGGCAATGAAGTCAGCGCCTGGGTAGTGGCGACAATCAACGCCAGACGCCTGGCTCAGGGACTACCGGAAACCAGTATTCTTTACGTGACGTCCGGGGACGCGCAGCCAGCCACACCGGATTTTAATAGCTGGCTCAAAGAATCGGGGCTCTTTGGGGAAAACTCTCCGATCCATGTTTGTACCGCATCTTCAAGCGAGGGGATCGAGCATTTCTCGACACGGCATCCAGACTACCCTGCCGATCGTCTTCTCGATCATCAGCCGGGATATAACGCAAGTCTGTACCGCCCAGATCCCGGGGCGTACTCGCATCGCAAAGAATTTTTGCAAACGCTGCTACTGCATGGATCGAACAACGGCCCCACAGCGATCGATGTTAACTGCGAGAAAATCGTTGCAGTTAACGCGTACGACTCAGACCAGAGCTTTCTTGAATCCGTTATAACAGCTGCACAATCCTTCGAGGCTTCGCAAAATGCTGCGACGCTATTGCTGTGCGACAACAACACGGATGTTGTCGCGGCACTACAAAAACTGGCCTACGAAGAACTACATCTACAGCACATTTATTTTCTACGACCGCAGAAAGAAGAAGTCGTAGCAAAGCTCAATGCAATGTCCGATGTTGGCATACAACTCGTTCGCAATCCTGAAGAAGTCATGAGCTTACTGCAGTTTCTGGGCTGCGGTACGCCGGTTGTTGCCTATGCAGAGGACAGCGACAGTGGGATAGTCGACGACGACACAGGCAGGCTGATTCTTCCCTGCAAACAAGCGATGCTTACCGCCCACCTCGACAGTGCTATCAATGAAGCACTTGAATCGAACTGGAAAATCAGTAAAGGCAGCCTTGCTGCGACAGTTGCGATGGAGCAATACAGCCGCGCCAGCCAGTGTGAAAAACTGCTGCGGGAGGCCGATTACTGCATCGCCCACTCCGACAGTTTTACGCAGCACCCCGACCTGCTTAGACAGAGCATCCTTTACTAAGCACCTGCGCAACATCCTGCGAAAAAGCATCCCTGCCGAGCCACACTGATACACGGTGCGGCCCGGTCTGGCTTGCAAGCAGCCCCGCGGATCATTACACTGTATAAATAAACAGCTTTCGCACCTTTTCGTGCGGATACTGCGAGCCGCCCGCAACATCACCTGCTAATTAGACAGAAAGACCGCTCTCTTGCTACTGAATCGTCCCTGCGCATTTATCGACATCGAAACCACCGGCACTCATGCAAACAGTGAGGGCATCACGGAAATTGGCGTTCGCCTCGTCGATACAACTGGCGAGCTCATCACCTGGAATCAGCTGATCAACCCGGGTCGATCCATACCGGAATTCATTCAGAAGCTAACGGGTATTAGCAATGCGATGGTTGCAGACGCGCCCTACTTCGAAGATATCGCCAGTGAGCTGCATGAACTCATCGATGGCGCAGTATTTGTCGCCCACAATGCGCGCTTTGACTATAGCTTTATAAAAAAAGCGTTTGAACAGTTCGGCTTTACCTTTAAACCCCAGATCGTTTGTACCGTCAAATTGTCGCGAGCGCTCTATTCCAGCTCGCGCCATCACAATCTCGACGCCATTTGTGAGCGCATCGGTTATGTGCGCAATGAAAGCCACCGCGCACTTGCGGATGTCGATGCCATGCTAGCTTTCGTTCAACACGCAATTCAGGATCGTGGCATCGAATGCGTCGACGCCGCGGCAAGATCTCAACTGTCGCGCCCATCGCAACCGGCAAATTTATCGATGTCCCTGATCGACAATATTCCCAACACAGCCGGTGTTTACAGATTTTACGACGGCGATAACCGTCTACTCTACGTGGGCAAAAGCGTTACCCTAAGAGACCGCGTCAAATCGCATTTTAGTGCCGATTTGAGCAGTGCCAAAGAAATGAAACTTTCGCAGGAAGTACGTGATATCGACTATACCGAGACGGTTGGCGAACTTGGTGCTCTGTTACTTGAAAACAAAGAGATCAAAGAACTCAATCCCATTTATAACCGTGCACAGCGCCGCTACAAGAAACTGTGGACGTTTGAGCTCAGGCAAAACAAAGACGGGCAATTGATCCCGGAGCTCAGCGAGAAGCCATGCTTTGTGCCGCGGGAATCATCAGACAAGGCATCGACCAAGAAACCGGCCAAGGCAAGCTTCTCGACCACGCATTATGGCATGTACACCACTCGAACTGCCGCCAACAAGTGGTACAAAGCGTTGATAGATGAGAATGGTTTTTGCAAAAAATTGCTTGGTCTGGAAAAAGCCAGCCGAGGCTGTTTCAACTATCAGATCAAACGCTGTAGAGGCGCCTGCGTTGGCACAGAGACAGTGGCATCACACAATGCCCGGCTTAAAGCTGCATTCAGTAAAAAATCGATTACGGCCTGGCCTTTTGATGAGCCGGCCATTATTACCGAGGAGTCCGGTGATTATTTAAATGGTGATTCACCGAAATGGGTACACCATCTGGTCGATCAATGGGCCTACCTGGGTAGCAGCGAGGAACTTTCCGAGTTGATTTCTGCAGACCGCAGCGTGGTGATCGCCCAGAAAAAAGACCTTGCCTTTGACCGAGAGACTTATCGGTTTCTAAATCGCTACATTCATCTCGCCAAGCCGCTATCCTCCTTTGACGGCCCAGCAATATCTCACTCTCACGCTGATGATCAAGCGCTACTCGATTAGGAAATGACTCCAGTTGAGATTTTTTGTTCGACGCCTGTATTCACGCGAGCTGCCCGGCCAGTTATTTGTCACGCGCCCACCATCCTTGTACCAGCTGTCTTCAATTTTGTCCCAGGCGGTTTTCGTCAAACGATGCTGTATTTCTTGATTAAACGTTTGTTCGGCCTGCTCATCGACCGCAACCGCGCCCTGCCCTGCACGCGCCGTTAATTGCAGGATCATCTCGCACTGCGCTTCCAGTTTGTAAACGATCGACGTGTGGCCAGTATTCGTATTTGGTCCATAAAGCATAAATAGATTGGGAAAGTCGGCGGTTTGAACACCGAGGTAGGCGTAAGCACCGTCGGCCCAATGCTCTGCAATTGATCGGCCCGACTTACCGGTTACGGCAATCTCCTTCAAAAACGGGTTGGTGTGGAAGCCCGTCGCATAGATGACCACATCGTGCTTACGGTGAGTGAGCTTTCCATCATTGTTGTCAGAAGCATTGATACCGTGCTCATCCATGGCTGTTACACGGTCGGTGACCAGTTCAACATTCGGTCTAACCAGCGCCTCGAAATATTCCGTGGCGAACAAAACGCGCTTTGCCCCGATCGGATAGTCCGGTATCAGTTTCTCTCGCAATGCATCATCTTTCACGATCTGCCGGAGCTGTCTCTTACTGACATACTCACCAATTGCAGTGAACGGCCAGCGACCTCTGATCATCGGATACATGCCAAATTCACCCATGCACCAGATGTTCATCCGATAGAGGCGTGCAATCGAAGGCATTTTCTCGGCGAGCCAATGTTCGAACTTCGAATACTCGCGGTTCATTTTCGGCAAACACCAGTTCGGTGATCGCTGATAAACCGTAAGCCGCTCAGCAGTTTTTGCAACCTCGGGCACTAGCTGCACGGCGCTCGCGGCATTGCCAACAACCGCCACCGACTTACCGGAAAAATCCCTGATGTCTGGCCACTGCGCGGCGTGAAAGCTCTGCCCCGCGAAATGCTCCTGCCCTTCAATATTGGGCGTGCGCGGGTGGTGCAGCTGCCCTACTGCAAAGCTTACAAACTGCGCCTCGAAACTGGCGCGATCGGTCTTGACCAGCCAGGACTTAGCTGATGAATCGTAAACTGCTGATTCGACCTTTTGACCAAACTCAATATGCGAGCGCACGCCCATCTCATCGGCGAACTGATTGATGTACTGCAGTATCTGCTGCTGGCCGGACCACTTGTGCTGCCAGGTCGGATTACTCCAGAAAGAGTAACTGTATAACGAAGATGGAATGTCGCATTCCGCCCCGGGATAGGTGTTCTCGCGCCACGTTCCACCGACAGCATCTGCCTTCTCGAGTATGACGAAGTCATTGTCGCCGCGCTGCTTCAGACGGGCTGCCAGGCATAAGCCCCCAAAACCAGTCCCGACGATAAGATGTTTAACGCGACGAGTCTCGCTCATAAAATTTCCGATAATCCGGTGAACTCACTTCCTGCGCATTGCCTCAGGCTGCACAAGTTCTGGGCTTTAACAGCGAGCCCATCGCACTCTTACCTAGATCCTGACTGAAGCTGTCGCTCTCCCAGGCAACAGAACCATTGATCAATACCAGCGGCAAGACACCGTCTGATCGATTAACCAACTGCTGATACTGATACTCTTCGCGATAGATGCGCTCAACGTTGGCCTCTCCGTCATAATTTTTCAAGGCCTCCGGATCCACCAGAATGAGGTCGGCAACATCGCCGACATCAATCGTACCGCGGTCCACATCAAACAGGTCGGCAGGGTCCTTGGTCAGACGTTTTACCATGTAGCTAACATCAGCTTCACCGCCCTCGGCCGCAAGCTTGAGGCTTCTGAGGTTGCAATCATAAAAAGCCATATTGGTGATATGCGCACCGCTATCATTGAAACCCGGCAATAGCAGCGGATCCATAAGCAGCTCACGAACCGTTTTCATATCGCGATTGGCCGTGATGGTGTACCAGGATAATCCGATATCAAAGGTACGCAGCATCTGTAGTACGAAGTCCGCCTCATCACCGATCCAGAAAAAGTCTCTCTCTAGCAGCTCTTTTTCCTGCTCGGATAAATCCGGCACATGCTCATCGCGCTTGAATTGGAGCACCCGATCATAGACCTGCTCAAATGTCATACCTTCCCAGTTTTTTTGCTCACACACATCAATCGTCATTTGCGCCATATCGCGATCGAATGCGTAGTCCTCAAGCCTTAGAATTCGCTTGAGACGGCTGAGCCCGAAACCGGTTTTACCCTTCATCCACATCGCCTTGAACACGCGGATATACTCGGGATCACGCATTATCTTCATGCGCTTATCACGATCTTCCAGATCGGTCTCATTCAGGGCACGCAGCTCGGGAATCTCTTCTGCAATCGGCGTGACCGCACCGTCGGACCAGATCTTGAAAGGTGCGCCAAGCGCCTGCATATAGAATTTTCCTTGCAGCCACTTTGAGTTCAATATCTTTGCAAGCGTTCTCGCAAGCTTGACCAGATTGCGGTTGGCGGCAACATCCAGCGCTGCGACTACGGTAGTCTTGAGCGGTTTGCCGTGAAATCGTGCGCAGGTGAGAAGAAAAGTTTTAATCACTGCAAGCGGGCTATCCTTGGGCGGCGTTGCCTGCCAAACCAGCCCTTCCTCTCTGACGACCTGGGTTAGCTGCTTAATCTCATCGTACTTTGCAAACTGCGTGGGGATAGTCTTGTGGGTATTTGGCTGGTTTGCAAGATAATGAAACGGTAACGAATCAGTTGAGAAGCCTGCGTAACCCATTTTCAAACCGTCGCGCAGTGTATTACACATGGTTTGCATCTCTGATGCTGTGGGATCGCGCGATACGCTGGGCTCAAAGCCCATCGCCTCGATGCGCAGCATCGAGTGTGGAATCATGGTTATCACATTGGGGCCAAGGCTTTTCCCTTCCAGGTGGTCGAGATACTCCTTGGGGCCATCCCAGGTCACGCTATCAGCGCAACGACTCAACACCGACTTGGGCATGTTTTCAACGCGAGCATAGCAATCCACAATGGGATCGACCTCACCGTCGCGCTGATTGCCAAAAGCAAGGCCAAGACTGCAGTTCGCCACAACCACACTGGTCGTGCCATGGCGCGTCGACTCGGGCAAACCCGGCGCCACTTCCAGTTCCAGATCGTAGTGCGTGTGGATATCAAAAAGCCCGGGCATTGCCCACAGACCTTCAGCATCAACGACTTTCTGCGCTTTGTCGGCATCGAGATCAGCCGCGCGGCTGACAATCTTTCCGCCCTGAATGCCAATATCCTGCGTTACTGGCGTTTCGCCGTTGTTAAACACTCGTGCATTTTTAATGAGCACATCGAATTCTGTCACTGTGTTTTCTTCTTGCATGATTAACCTCAATGATTAAAACGGTCTATCAAATTACTAATCGCGTCATTAACTCGCGACCCTAGTCACGTATCTGGGAAAAATAACTGGCCAACATCTTTGCACCGGATTCAAGGCTCTGCTCGTGCGACATACCCCTGTGCACCGTATTGAAAACCAGCGCATGGACCAGGCCCTCGGCCATTGCATACAGGTTTGCCGCAACCACCCCAGGTTCGGCAACGCGGAAGGAGCTGACAAATTGGGTCACGCACTGGAGCAAGGCGTGCTGGGCCTCATTCAGAACGGCATCTAATTCTTCGTCGTGATCGCGGCGATGCTCCATGATCTGGTGGAGGCTGGGATTTTCACTGTGCATCTCGTAAATAAAACCGAGCACCGTCAGAAATCTCGATTCAATAATCTCGAGGCGCTGCTCGCTGTCGTTGGCGACGATGCCGAGCTCTATCGAGGTGACCCGTTCAACCACCTTCGCCATCCACTCCGCCGCGATCTCCCGCAGGATTTCATCCTTATTGTTGAAGTTCTGATAGAACGTGCCCACCGCAACTTCGGCGCGGGAGGCGATCCCTTTAGCCGTCACCGCCTCAAAAGGCTGCTGCGAAAACAGCGCATTAGCCGCATCGAGCAAAGCCCTGCGTTTGATAAGCGCACGCTCCTGTCTGGGCTGACCTGTCATAAATCGACTCTTACCAATAAGCTGATGAACAATCTGTTGGAGGCTATTCTAATTAAATTGAACTTGACGTCAAGTTCAATTTAATTAGAATAGCTATCTTTACGCGAACCTATTGACTGACTACTCCGGGTTTTGAGTTTTAAGGAACGGGATAAAACTATGCAAAAGATAGAAATAGCCTCAGTAAATCAATGGTTTAACAAAGGCAAGCGCATCCCGCTCAACGGCCACTCCATCTTTACTGTCGAAGAAGGCGATAGCAGCAAGCCCTGTATCGTGCTGATTCACGGCTTTCCAACCGCAAGTTATGACTTTGAAGGCATCTGGGAGGCACTCAGCGCGAACTATCGGCTCGTCGCTCTGGATATGCTGGGCTTTGGCTTCTCGGATAAACCCAATCAACGCAACTACACCTTACATAAACAGGCAGACTTATTTGAATCGCTGATAAAGCAACTGGGTATCGAGGAGTATCACGTGCTTGCGCACGACTACGGGGTCAGCGTGGCACAGGAGCTTTTGGCGCGCCAAATCGAAGGCACAGGCGCTGGGCGATGGCTGTCGTGCTGCTTCCTGAATGGCGGGTTATTTCCAGAGACTCATAAAGCACTAATGATCCAGAAAATCATGCTGAGCCCGATCGGCAAGTGGGTCAACAAGCTCAGTGGTTTCAGCGCATTCAAACGCTCATTCTCGTCGGTCTTTGGCGAGCAGACCAAGCCCAGCGATGCAGAGCTCAAGGCTTTCTGGGCACTGATCAATTACAACGAAGGAAAGCATGCTTTCCACAATTTAATCACTTACATTCTCGATCGCAGGCAGCACCGGGAGCGCTGGCTCCAAGCCCTTAAGGACTCGCCCTTCCCGCTTGCACTTGTCAATGGTAGCGTGGACCCGGTTTCAGGCAGCCACCTGGTTGATCGCTATAAAGAGCTAGGCTGCAGACTGGACTATCTGAAACAACTTCCAACCATCGGTCACTATCCGCAGTGCGAGGACCCGCAGGGTGTAAGCAGCGCTTATCTGGAATTTTTGACTCAGCTGAGCGCCTAGCCTAGCAGCACGTAATGATCTGACCCGCCTGCCAGGTTTCTTCTGGGGGCAGCGACACCGGCGTTTCGATGGACGCCGATTCAACGCAGAGCATGCGCTGATAATCCTCGTCTTCCATATCCGCAAGAGCCTTCGCGCCCGCGGGGCCTGGATTCCAGACAACGGTATCTGCAAAGCCGTCGCCCACAACGGTTCGCTTTCTCTCGCCCTCGAGCAGAGTTAACGCCTCAGCGTGCCTGTTAGTGTCAAAGTAAACCCTGTCGATGAGCCCCGCCTCCTCGACAATTTGCCCGGGGCGCAAGGCGATGGCATCACTCGGATGGCGCACCTTCAAATCCTCACCGTTGTTCCAGAACTGACTGCCCTGCAGACCCTGCAGCTCGACAGCCGTGAGATCGTCAATACCGAAGTAGGTGTGGAGCGCAGCTGTGAACTCAAAGGTTTTGGCCGAGAGATTTTTGATCGCCAGATACATAGCCAGCGAATCACGACCAAGCGTTAGCATAAACCGCGCTCGGAAGGCATAAGGGAAGGTCGTGAGCGTTTGCTCGGAGTGATTTAACTCGAGAACAATCTCATTACCGGAGGGTCGCTCAGCAATACTCCAGGGCAAGTCTCGAGCGAAGCCGTGCTTGGGCAGGTCACCAAACGCGGCAAACTGCGGAAAAATAATCGGGACCCCACCGCGCTTTGGCTTTGCAGGGTCATCAACGGGTACTGCGCTGAGAAATAGCTGCTCCTTGCCGTCGCAAATCCAGTTGAGCACCTGCGCACCCTGCGTCTGCAAGCTTAGCAGTGAGTTACCCTGCTGCAGTTCTATGGTCTGGTTTTGCATTTAGCGCGTCACACCAAAAACCGCACTGGCGCGCGCTATGCGCTTTTCGGCCACAAAAAAATAGCAATTGGCGTAAGCCAGCGTGCGGCCAACTTTCTGCACATCGCTATGAATTTCTATCCATTCTCCCAGTCTAGCGGAACCAGCGTAGTCAACGGTAAGACTAGCTGTGACTAAAGGCGTGGGCTCATCACCCTGAAACGCTGCGTTGTAACCAAGCGCCACATCGGCGAGTGAGCTAAACACTCCACCGTGTACCAGACCCCGCGCGTTGCAATGCTTTTCCTGCGCGCGCAAACCAACGACCAGACCCTGCTCCGTTTTCTTGTTATACAGCGGGCCTAACAAATCCAGAAAGGGGCTGCTACGAAACAGGGGCTCGAAACCCTCAGGCACCTCACTCAAGATGTCTTACCTTTGCTGACTATCACTTATCAAAATCAGAGGCATCATGCCGTTCGAGCATCTGGGTCGCCTCATCGCCCCAGGCACGATTAACCCGTCGGCCACGCTGAACCGCGGGTCGGTCATGGATTAACTGTGTCCATCGCTGCGCATTCTTGTACGAAGCAACGTCAAGAAACTCGGCAGCCTCGTAAAGTTTGCCCAGCAACAATGCGCCATACCAGGCGTAAATCGCCATGTCAGCGATGCTGTACTCGTCGCCACATATGTATTCGTTCTCAGCAAGATGCTTATCGAGCACATCGAGCTGTCGCTTCACTTCCATCGCGAAGCGGTCGATCGGATACTGCCACTTCTCGGGCGCGTAAGCATAAAAGTGCCCAAAGCCACCACCGAGGTAAGGCGCAGAACCCATTTGCCACATCAACCAGGACATGCATTCGGTGCGCTTGGCGTGATCCTGCGGAATAAACTGACCGAACTTCTCGGCCAGATATATCAGGATTGATCCAGACTCAAAGACCCGCTGTGGCGGCGATACACTGTGATCCATCAGCGCGGGTATTTTAGAGTTTGGATTAACGTCGACAAAGCCCGAACCAAACTGTGCGCCATCCTGGATATTGATCAGCCAGGCATCATACTCGGCTTCAACGATGCCCAGTTCCAGCAGTTCCTCGAACATAACCGTTACCTTGACACCGTTGGGCGTGGCTAGCGAATAGAGTTGGAAGGGATGCTTACCGACCGGAAGTTCCTTATCGTGGGTTGAACCGGCGATTGGTCGATTGATGCTGGCAAAACGGCCGCCGCTCTCGCTATCCCAGGTCCAGACTTTGGGGGGCGTATAGGTATTATCACTACTCATTGTTTAACTCTCGAAAAGGCGCTATCGCATGAAGCGGTAGTGCGGGACTGTCGAAACGAGCTCTGACACCATCCAACTAAAAAGTTCAATGCTAGCGTACAACGTGCATGGCGCATATTTTGTTGCCAGTAGGATCGCGCAAGTAGGCGAGATAAAGCTGCATACCCTGACCCTCGCGAATACCCGGTGGCTCCTCGATCGCGACACCACCGTTTGCCAAACCCGCGGCGTGCCACGCATCAGCCTGTTCCGGGCTTTCCGCCGCAAAACCTATGGTTGAACCATTGCCGTGTGTCGCAGGCTCTCCATCGATAGGAATCGACAGCGCGAAGATGCCCGTCTTGGTTATATAAAAGCAACGACCTTTCTCATCGATATTGCCCGGTGCAACTCCCATCGTTGCAAACAGTGCATCGTAGAATTTTTTTGAAGCGTCCATATCGTTGACGCCAATCATGATGTGACTAAACATAAATTTTCCTATTTTGGTGGAATGGGCTGCTATAGCTTCGGCTTAAAGTTCTGGCCGTGCGTTAGCGCTGCGGCTATGTGTTATCGCTGCCGCTATCTGCTTGAACTGCTGCGGCACGCTAGCGTCACACATATACCGTTGGACTGACGCTTGCTTGCGACATACAAGGTGCTGGTGAACTGCTGCGAATATTCACTGTCAGGGCATTGATCGGTCGCAACAGTGTACCAAAACCGCGAGCCATTGCGATCAGTTCGGCGTACTCATGGTGCTGTGGTATATCAACCTGACCAGAACTGTTACAGGACTGATGCAAAATAAAACTGATTTGATGATTAGTTGCACGATCGGTACAGAGAGCCTGAGGTCGCGCAGAACTATGTGAGAACCTGCTCCTCGGACAGCTGTTTAAACAGCTGCTGCATGGCCCGGCCTCGATGACCGATTCGGTTTTTAAGTGCGCGATCCATTTCTGCGGCACTGCACTGGTGTTCCTGGTCAAAGAAAAGAGGGTCGTATCCAAAACCTCCATCACCCGATAAGGCTTCAAGAATCTCGCCCGGCCAGAAACCCTGTGCGATAACGGGCGTGGGATCGGCGGGATGTTTGACAAAGGCGAGCGCACAGACGAAACGTGCAGCGCGATCGCTCTCGTTTTCCAGAGCTTCCAGCAGCTTGTTATTGTTGGCCTCATCACCCAGGCGCTGCCCTTTGTCATCTGAGGCGTAGCGTGCAGAATAAATACCGGGGGCTCCGCTCAGTGCACGCACTTCGAGACCTGAATCATCGGCCAGAGCGGGTAAGCCAGTTTGTGTCGATGCGTTACGCGCTTTAAGGATCGCGTTTTCAATAAAGCTCAACCCGGTTTCTTCCACCTCAAGCACATCGAGCTGAGATTGCGGAATGATTTCCACCCCTTTGCTCTCAAAAATAGTTTGAAACTCTTTGACTTTACCCTGATTGCCAGAGGCCAATACCCAGCGCTGCTGCATTCTTATATCGGCCCACTAGTCCAGATAGAAATTGCGTTTGAACTTGATATCGACGGTCTCGCCCAGCCCTTCAGGCTGGACCTGAATGGAAAACTGGATGAACTCGTTATCATTGGTGATCTTAAACGGCGCCAGGTAATAAACAGCGCCGGGCTCTACGATCGGTTTAAAGTCGAGTGCATTTCGATAGATTAAATCCCAGGCTTCGCCCTCGATCGCGGCGACTTCAACAGGGATGCGCTCCCCGCCTTCATAGCGAACAACCGATATATTTACCAGGCCCTTGTTCTTGCCACGGGTAATACCCGCCGCGCGCGCAACATCGGGCGAAATAAAACTGGTGTTGAACGCACTATAAAAGATCTCATAATCGCCACGCTGCACCGAGATATCCAGATCCGCCATTACAGGCTGACCCATCCCGAGCAGTATTAGGAGTATCGCAGGCGAGAACAGCCGAAAAAACAGTGGAAATAAGCGCCGTTTAACCATCGTCATTAACCGCGAGTCACGTGATAGATTGCATTCACCGCACGCAAGTTCGGCGCAAGGCGAATCGAATCACTAACACTCAAATCGAGCCGCGCCCCAGAAAGAAAATGCCGATCCAGAATACGCATCGACAGTGTTTCACACAGTGCCTCAAAATCCTTAACCGTGCAGAAATGAATATTCGGTGTGTCATACCACTCGTGGGGCATAAACCGGCTGACAGGCATCTTGCCCTTGAGCATTAGCGAAAGCCGCGCCTGCCAATGGCCAAAATTCGGGAACGTAATAATGCACTCCTTGCCGACACGCAGCATCTCCTGCAGCACGTAGTCGGGCTGCCTGACCGCCTGTAATGTCTGTGTCAGCAACACGGTGTCAAAGCTGTCGTCTTCAAAGTTGCCCAGCCCCTTGTCGACATCCTGCTCAATGACACTGATGCCCTTTTCGACGCAGCTCACCATTTTTCGCTGATCAATTTCAACGCCAAGCGCACTGACCTGACGGGTGCGCACCAGATAGTCGAGCAACTGACCCTCGCCGCAGCCAAGGTCGAGCACCCGAGAGCCCGGTTTCACCCAGTTCTCCAGCGCGCGATAGCTTTGGCTCGAACTAGGCATCGCTCGCCTCCGCTGACGCATCGGCAACTTGCAACGCCACTCGATCCATATACGCTGAAAACAGATGATCGTAGTTTTCTACAGGCAGCAAAAAGGCGTCATGCCCAAAGTCTGACTCGACATTGGCATAGGTGACTTCCCGGCCCGCGGCGATCAAGGCATTGACAATTTCCTGCGACCGCGCAGGTGCAAAGCGCCAATCGGTGGTAAACGATATCACCAGAAATTTGCAGCTCGCCTGCTCGAAAGCAGCCGCAGGGTCATCGCCATACTCGCGCGCCAGATCAAAGTAGTCCAGCGCTCGCAGCATGATCAAGTAGGTATTGGCATCGAAATTCTGTGCGAACTTGCTTCCCTGATGATGGAGATAACTGCCCACCTGAAATTCTGCGCTGATCTGTTCACCCTGGGCAAGGCTGCCTGACCGCAACTCTCGGCCAAACTTATCGCCCATGAGGTTATCAGATAGATAAGTCATGTGACCGATCATGCGTGCCAGGGCGACGCCTTGCACCGGCTTGGTACCGTGCTTCAAATAGTCGCCATCGTTAAATTCAGGATCAGTGGTAATCGCCGTGCGCGCTGAATCGTTGAACCCGATATTCTGTGCCGTAAGCTTTAACGCAGAGGCGATAACCACGCAGTGTTTTAGCTGCCCGGGATACTCCAGCGCCCAACGCATCGCCTGCATACCGCCCAGGCTTCCACCGACGACAGCCGCCCAGCATTCAATGCCGAGGTGCTGCATCAATTTAAATTGACTATCGACCCAGTCGCGCACTCTAAGCTGTGGAAAATCTCGACCCCAGGCCTGACCCGTTTCTGGATTGATAGTGGTCGGGCCGGTACTACCCGCACAACCGCCCAGATTATTCAGCGCCACAACGAAGAAATGATCGGTATCGATGGCTTTACCCGGACCAATGTAGTTATCCCACCAGCCGGGACGCTTCTCCTCTTCGGCGTAGTAGCCCGCGGCATGATGGTCACCTGACAAAGCATGGCAAATGAGCACTGCATTGGATCGCGATGCGTTCAGGCTGCCGTAGGTCTCAAAAATTAGTTCAAACCCAGGCAGGGCGCGTCCACTCGATAGCGGGAACTCGCCATCAAAAATAAATTTCTGCGGCTGCACGATCCCTACCGAACGCTTATTGCTAGCGTCAGCGCGATGCGATGTGTTTTCTTCGGTCTTGCCCATGCAGCGTGTACGAGAACTTATTTTCCGAGCTTTCGCCCTGCGAAATCAAACAGTGGAATTGATAGAGCAGCAATATAGATAAATCTCTGACAAAATCATACTGCAACACTACCGATCGACGGGATTCATCCCTTCACCCACTCAGGCGTAGCCGCTGCGATAGCTGGGATGACGGTAGGTATAACCCTGCTCCTGCAGCAAAACCCCTTTGCATTGTTTGTTGCCACCGCGCGCGGGCAAATAGTCCGGCACCAGCTGGTCGACATTAATGCCCTCCTGCTGCGCCAGAAAAGCCATGACGTCGTGCAAATTCGCCGGATCGCCGTCAGAGCCGAGGTACACCGGGCTAACGGGCTGGCCGGAAAAATAGCGTTCGATCAAGAATGCCAATACACCAACGCAATCATCAATATGTATGCGATTGCTGTAACGAACTGGTGATTGCGGCGCAATACGCCCATCACGCATCACCTCAAGCAAGTGCCCGCCTCGCGCCGCCTGACCATCCTGCCCAGCCCCATAGATACCGCTGAAGCGAACGGCGCTGCTAGTGAAGCCAGATTGCTGCAACGCCTGTTCCGCCTGCAGCATGCTGCGACCGGAGTAGCCATCAGGCTCTGTCGGCGAATGCTCATCAACCGTCTCTCCGTCTTTCTGATGGTAGATAGACGTCGACGAAACAAAAATAATATAGGGTGACTGCGAAGACTGCTGCATGGCCGCGAGCAAATTCACTACACCGCCGACATATACCTTTTTATAGGCATCTTCCCCCCGAGCAGTCAGGCTGACTATAATGGCATCCCAACGCGTCTCTTGCAGCTTGATGAAACTCGATGCATCCGTAACGTCAACGGGTAGTTTATCGAGGTCAGCGGGCAAGCGATCAATCGACCGACGCGCAGCCACAATGTGATGGCCCTGAGATTGCAGTACTCTGGCTGTACGAATACCAAGATCCCCACAGCCCAGCATCAAAATGCGTTTTGCCATTCACTGTACCTTTATCATAAAACAACTCCCGGACATTCTACAGTGACCTCGGTAGCAGACAAGGTGGCAGAGAAGCAGCGCAAACCAAAGCGTTCCGCTACATCGCTGGAGTCGCATAGCGTGACGCGACTGAAGGGCATTGGGCCCGCGCTCGCCGAGAAGCTCGAAAAATTATGCATCCGCAGTGTAGGCGACATCCTGTTTCATCTGCCATTTCGCTACGAGGACAGAAGCCGGATCACGCCGATCGCACAACTGCGCAACGGTCAGCGAGCTGTGATTGAAGGGGAAATCAGCCACGCCGCTATTCAGTTTGGCAAGCGGCGCAGTCTGGTATGTACGCTCGGCGACGCAAGTGGTAAAACCCAGCTACGCTTCTTCTTTTTCTCTGGTGCCCAACAAAAAAAGCTGGCACCG
>CAZDEW010000041.1:0-24601 GCA_964504585.1 uncultured Pseudomonadales bacterium
GGGTTTAAGAGCCGGTTTTGAAACCCTCGGTACCGAGACGGCCCGCGCTGGGCGCTTCTTCAAGGCCCTGGCCGCCGAACACAAGGCGGCGATGAATCGAGAGCCTGATCCTAACCTGGGCTCCGAACTGGATCCCGGACTATCGACGACAGATACTTCCTTCGAGCTCTCCCAGACCGACCCTGATGTGGCTGCTGATTACCTGTCGCCAGAGCCGGAGCTTTCCTCATTGCCGGATCAGCATGAGCTGGATGACAGCACCACGGAGCTTGATATTCCCGCTCCGGGTGAAAACCGCGCTCCAAGCAGTGGGGTTATACAACTAGGAGAAGGACTAGAAGATCTAGATGATCTGGAGGAATTCTCTGAGACTGAAGAACTCGAGAGCGATCCGCTGCAGCAGCAGGCTGAAAATCTTGCTGTCGGTCAGTGGGTCGAGCTTGTGCAGGAAGAAGACAACATGCGCTGCAGACTCGCTGCGATCCTTCGCGCGAGCGGCAAGCGAATCTTTGTCAATCGACGCGGCGTCAAGGCACTGGATCTTTACGTGAGTGAGATTGTAGAGATGCTGCGCTCGGAGGCTCTTGTGCTATTGGATGATGGTGAGCTGTTTGACAAGGCGTTGAGCTCGATTATTGGAGATCTTCGTGAGCAGAAGCGTGAGACCATGGCTTGCTAGCGCAGCAATGACTGCTCACATCGAACTCTTCAGCTGTCCAAAGTTCGCCACCGTCTCATATACAGGCATCCAAAGCGCAATTGATGGCGCTGCCCTGCGTTCTTGCATCGCCCAAGTGAACCGGGCGTTAAATGCCGTTCAAGTTCCCCAGGCTTAAACTGCCGGTTAAATCAACCCTTTCCCGTTATCAATCTGAGAACAGTTGTCCACTCGCCCGGCAGTTCAGAAAGCGCATTAGCTTTTTTGCTTGCGCCTCGAGTGACTGGGGCGGTGCGCGTCTCTCTCCCTATAACCACGCCGACTTTTCCCGTCCCCTTCTGGTTTGGGTCAATCGTGTTATATTGCGCTTAGATGATTGCAATGGTACTGCCTGTGTTTGAAATAAGTGACGGATTTTTTCAGGGAGTGAATTTTGTGGCCTCGCCGAACTATGAAGCCAGGCCAGCAGCCGCCAGCATCGATATGTTGGTGATTCACGCGATTTCGCTGCCTGCCGGTGAGTTTGGCTACCAGCTGCCAACGGGAGTAAGCGCGATTGAGGCACTGTTTACTAACACGCTCGATCCTTCGGCGCACTCGGACTTTGTCGAGATAGCAGATCTTAAGGTGTCGGCGCACCTGTTGGTGGATCGGCTGGGAGGCGTCACCCAATTTGTTAATCTCAACGAAAGGGCCTGGCATGCCGGCCAGTCGAATTTTTGTGGTCAGGATAATTGCAATGATTTCAGCATTGGCATTGAGCTTGAAGGCTGTGACGACCAGCCGTTCACAGCCATTCAATACCGTGTATTGGGAGCACTCGTCGATGCCTTGAAGAGAGAGTATCCGGCTATTGTCAATGACAGAATCGTAGGCCATTCAGATATTGCTCCCGGCAGAAAAACAGACCCTGGACCGAGGTTCGACTGGAACCTTTTCTGGGCCAGTGTTTCTAACGAGGAGCGGGTTTGATGCCGTTGGGTTCACGAGAATGCCATTGGCTTCACAAGAATGTAGCTTGCAAACAAAGCGGGAGCGTTAGCGCAAAGTATGGATAATCTAATCAAGTTGCTCGCGATTTTAGGCTTGGCTATCTTCGCGATGGTTTTTATTTTGGGGCGATTTGGAAAGCCGATTGACGAAGAAAAGCAGGCGAGTATTGGCCGTTGGATACTGCCGCTTATTGCGCTCCTGTTAGTTGCGCAGCTATTGGCGCAGATGTTTCGCTGAGCAGCTATCCAGACTGCAATGGCCCCGCTTGATCTGAATTTTTTAAATGGCT
This sequence comes from uncultured Pseudomonadales bacterium, assembly GCA_964504585.1. GTDB lineage: Bacteria > Pseudomonadota > Gammaproteobacteria > Pseudomonadales > UBA7434 > UBA7434. The sequence goes on from CAZDEW010000041.1 coordinate 1,941, forward strand.
CCGGCGTTTTACTGCTAAGGCAGAACATAGAGGCGCTTAGCGAGTCGCAGATTCATTGTTTCGAGCAAAGCTTGAGCGGCGCGACACTGGCTCGTCTTGATCGCTACAAGTTTGCAAAAGACCGCCTGCGTGGTTTGGTAGCTCAGGGCTTGCGAAATCTGGGCTTGCAAAGCCTACTCGGGATCGAATGCGGGTTACTGGAATTTGAGACCGGTGCACACGGTAAGCCGGTACTCGCAGCGTCCATACAGCCTCGCGTACATTTCAATGCCTCGCATAGCGGCAACTGGGTTGTGGTTGCTTTTGCTGCGGAGGAGCTTGGCGTTGATGTCGAGACCTTTGAGCGAAAAAATGATATTCACGCCATCGCGGATCGCTACTTTCACGGTAGCGAACTCGAGCAGCTCCGGTCCAGCGGAGCGCGCTTTCGTGAGCACTTCTTTGATCTTTGGACCTTGAAAGAGTCGTATATGAAAGCGCGAGGCGAGGGCCTGTCGCTAGGGCTCAGTAAGTTTGGATTTATCCGACAGCAAGATGCGACTTACCTTCTTGAGGTTTCTGCCGAGCTGGAAGATAGTCACGCCAACTGGCATTTTTTGTTGGATAGCCCGGATTCATCCCATCGCCTGGCCCTTGCTCTGGCGAGAACAGCCGCTGCGCGATCCGGCCCGGAGTTTTCAGATTTGCCACAGGTGAAAGTCATGTCGCATGATCCCGACCGAGGCTTTGTGTCTGAGGAACTGCATGCCAAGCCTAGATTTTTTTCATAAATCAGCCAGGCCAAACGAACTATGAAACTAGCAGATGCACTGATTAGCAAAGATCGCGCACTACCGGGACGGGAACAGAGAATACTTCCTCCCGCGCACGCGATACTGAACACGGAAATAGCCGACGAGCAGGGTGGGCTCAAACTGCCAGAGGGCTGCGAACAGATCCTTTTCGGTATGGGTTGTTTCTGGGGTGCCGAGCGAAAGTTCTGGTCGCTCGCGGGCGTTTACTCAACCAGTGTTGGCTATGCCGGTGGTTATACCCCCAACGCCAGTTACGAAGAAGTCTGCAGTGGGCTGACTGGCCATACGGAGGTGGTAGCGGTGGTCTATCGCTCAGACGAATTAACCCTCGACCAATTGCTGAAAGTCTTCTGGTTAAATCACGATCCAACTCAGTTTATGCGTCAAGGTAATGATAGGGGCACGCAGTATCGTTCAGCGATTTACTGCAGCGATGCTGATCAACTCGAGCGCAGTCAAACTTCCATGCAGTTGTTTCAACAGGTGCTGGACAGGCGCAAGCTTGGCCAGATCGTTACCGAAATCAAAGTGCTAGACGAGTATTACTTTGCTGAAGCCTATCACCAGCAGTACTTGCACAAGAACCCCAACGGTTATTGTGGCCTCGGAGGCCTTGCTCTCGCCGACAAAGACCTTGTCGATATGATTTGATCGCTAGTCGTCGGCAATTTGCAGGGCTTCTCAATCTTCCTCAGTCGATATCCAGTACAGCGCCCATCGCCGAACAAATACGCATAACTTCTTCTGGCGAGGTGATGTAGGGTGGCATGGTGTACAGCAGCTTGCCAAAGGGGCGCAACCATACACCGTGTTCTAACAGCGTTGGCAAAATCTTGGCGTTATCGATTGGACGCCGTGTTTCGATCACCCCGATGGCGCCAAGTACCCGAATATCACTGACATTCTCATGTGCTTTGAAGCGCTCAAGGCCAGCCATCAGGTTCTGTTCGATCGAGCGGATTTGTTGCGGCCATTCGTTGCGGGCGAGAATATTGAGTGAGGCGAGAGACACGCTACAAGCCAGTGGATTTGCCATGAAAGTTGGCCCGTGCATAAAGACCCCGGCCTCGCTGGAACAAATCCCTACAGCGACCTCTTCGGTGCACAGCGTGGCGGCCTGGGTAAGGTAACCACCGGTCATAGCCTTGCCAATACACAGGATATCGGGCTCGACGGCCGCGTGTTCACAGGCGAAGAGTTTGCCAGTGCGACCAAAGCCCGTTGCTATTTCATCGGCGATGAGTAACAGCTCGTGCCGTTTGCAACAGTCGCGGATAGCTTTGAGATACTCGGGCGAGTAAAAATACATACCGCCAGCGCCCTGAACGATGGGTTCGATGATTATCGCGGCCGCATCGCTGGCGATTGCTGCGATTGAACGTTCAAGCGCTAGCAGTTCTTCGGGGTCGGGCACACGATCAAAGCCTGCGGGAGGCCGCTCGAGAAAACTCTGGGTCTGGATGATGCCGGTAAAGAGCTCGTGCATGCCGGTCTCGGGATCACTCACCGACATTGCCGAGCGCGTATCGCCATGGTACCCACCCCTGAGCGAAATAAAGCGACGCTTACCCGGCTTACCCCTGCCATGCCAGAACTGCGCGGCCATTTTCATCGCCACTTCGACAGACACCGAGCCGGTATCGCAGAGGAAAACACTGTGCAGATTTGCCGGTGCAATAGACAACAATGCGTCGCAGAGTTGTTCCGCAGGTTCGTGGCTCAAGCCACCAAACATAACGTGAGACAGGGTGTTGACTTGCTGGGTGGCAGCCGTGTTCAGCTCCGGATGGTTGTAACCATGGATAACTGACCACCAGGATGACATGGCATCAATGAGCTTCTCACCCGATTCGAGATGAAGGCGACTGCCTTCTCCACCTGCTACTTTTAGCAGGGGCAGCGGGTTAGTGACCGAGCTGTAGGGGTGCCAGATTGATTCAACGATAGGAGAGTTCATTGGGTCGGAGTTTTGCGGGTGCGGGCCGTTATGGCCGTGAGGAGGGCGTTGATTTTACATTGCCACGGGGATATTGCGCTCGATATCCCGTCAAATTTAACTAAGTTACAAAATTGTGAGAATTGAAAGCTGGTATCATATTTTTCGGTATTTTGCTATCGATCGCGTCTGCTTTTTTGATGGGAACACAGCGCTGGTCTGGATGCGATTCGGGGCAAGCAGAGGTGTTGCACCGGGCTCCCGTAAAAAGGGTAAAACGCGGCTCCTCTGGTGAGAGATTAATGGATGTGAAGTGCGAAATTCAGCGGTAAAAGAAGCCGTTTCTTCCGATGCGCCTGTGGGTCAAAAGATCACTCCCAAAGAGCAGGCGTTCCGGGGCATCTTCGGTGTAAACAGAACGTTATCCTATGCACTTAAGATGGGGTTGGCGATGAGCCTGCTCACTCTTCTGTGCGCCCTCGCGCTCGCGTTTTTTGTGGTGAGTCAATACCAGTCGCACGAGCAGCAACAACATCGCGCACTCAGCGAGACGATCGTTAAGCAGCTCGCCGCCGGGATGGTTGACCCGGTATTCACTGAGGATAATCTAGCCGTACAGCTGCATCTAAACCAGCTGGTTGAAGGGGGCTCGGTTGCAACAGCGGCTGTCGTCTCGGAGTCTGGCGAGGTGATCGCGAGTGCAGGGCGCTCCACCCGCAAGATGCGTGAGATGCAGTCCTGGATTGCAGTCAACCAAAATCTTTTTCGCCTCGCTGATGCGCCGGTAAAAAACACGGCTGCAGGCTATGGTTTTCTGCACGCAGCGGTTGCACTCAATGAGGTAGTGGGCGCCTATGCCATTATCTCGATCGAGGAAACGGGTCTTGGTTTTTCCCTGACGCGAGCGTCCAGAGAACTGGTTCTCGCGCTGTTCGTGATTGCGTTATTTTCCACGCTTGCAGCGTTTTATGTGGCGCGGTTGCTGGCAAGACCGGTATACCGACTGCTGGCGATCAGCGAGGCAGCCAGAAATGGCAGGGTCGATCTGATTGAGTCCCTATCCAGCAAAAACCCCATGGCGAATGAGTGGCGCGATATACACAGCATCTACAGAGAGTTGGGTAAGGAGGTGAAGAGCAATCAGGCTCTGGAGTCGATCCTGCAGCGATTCGTCGCTTCGGACGTCGCCGATCACCTGCTTTCTGGCAACCAACGGATTATGCTAGAGGGCAGCCGCGTCGAGGCAACGGTTCTTTTTGTTGATATCGTCGAATTTACCAAAACCGCGGAATCGATGGCACCAGAGCACGTAGCCGACATGTTGAACCGCTACCTCGAAATTTTTGCGGCCTGTGCGCGAATCCACAAAGGTACGGTCGATAAATTTATCGGTGATGCCGCAATGATAGTATTTGGTGCGCCTCGAGCCGATGAGCGCCACCGGGAAAATGCGCTGGCCTGCGCTTATGCGATACAGGAGACGGCGCGGCAAATTAATGACAAGCGAGAGCGTGCGGGCAATGTGCCGATCGAGCTGCGGGTCGGTGTTAACACCGGCCAGATGTACGCCGGTATCCTGGGCTCGGAACACCGTATGGAGTTTACCGTCGTCGGTGACGCGGTTAACCTCGCCTCAAGATTGTGTGAGGCGGCAACGCCGGGTCAGGTCCTGTTGAGTAGTGACGTATACAGACCTGAAAGTGGTAGTTCAATTGAGGTGGAGACGCAGGGGCAGATGGCCATCAAGGGCAAGCGTGGTGCAGTTACAACCTATCGCCTGTTAAAGGCAAAAACCGAGCGCCAGTGGGCAGTGAGAGGCCTGATAGAAGATCTGGTAGCCATTGGCGATCAGGGCGAAAAGACTTACGAGGAGACCCTGAATGACTAACACCGGGGTGCTAAGGCTGCTGTGTGTGATTGCCGCGCTGTTGGTGCTTGGCGGTTGCGGCGTGTTGCCGGCAAACAATACCGGACAGGGTAACTCTTCTCTAGACGCGCTGATGGCCGAACACAACTATGTCGCCGCGACAAAATGGCTAGAGGATGAGGCGGATGATTTGCAGGAAGCCATCGAGTCCGGTGAGCAGCGACGAGCGAAACTCGCTGAGAGGGAGGATGCGGAGGCCCTGCAAAAGGTCGAGACCAAAATTGCGAGTGAGCGTGAGCAGTTGCTCGAGGTCCGCAAAAATCTGGATGCTCTGCAAACTCAATCTGACGTCCACGCGACTAACCGACTGGAAGCTATTGATGAACTGCATGAGGCCGGCGACTGGCGCGAAGCTGACCAGCAGTTGAAGCGGCTTGAAGCCTATTCGCTGCCCTCCGATCGGCTGAAAGACTATCGAAACCGTTTTGATGCGGACCGCGCGAAAAGGCTTGCCGGACTCGAGCACCAGTTGCTAATGTTGGAGTCGCGGCAGCTGCCGGAGCGTGAGCTGTTATACAGGGCGCTGGCGAAGACTGGATACGGCGAGGCTTCTCTATATGCACGACTTCGCTCCGAACAGGATTTAAAAAATCGCGTGGAGAGTTCTCTCAGGGAGCGCGCAATGAACGCAGAGCGTGAGGGTAAGCTCAGTGTTGCCTTGCAATACCTTACGGCTCTGGCGCGGCTGGATGAGTCTGACGCCGTCAAGGCCGATGTCCGTCGGGTTAGTAACTGGCTGGCTTCAAAGCAAACTGGCTCCGCAGGTGGTGGTCAATCCGGTCGCAGCACTTCAGAAAAATTTGATCGCGAATACGGTGCGGCAGTGGCGGCGAAAGACTGGATCGAGGCCCGACGATTACTGGATCAGGCACTTAAGAGGTCGCCAGATTCCGCCGAGTTAAAAGCGCAAGATGCATTTATCAGCGATCAATACTCGAAGCTCGTTGAGGAAGCCAAGCGTAGTGCTGAGGCAAAATATACGTCCGGAGAAATTGAGGAAGCGCTTTCAATCTGGCAGGGTGCAAGGAAGTACGCGCCGGACGATGTGACGCTACAGACGAATATTCAACGAGCTAGCAAAATACTGGAAAAGCTCGACCAGCTGCAGCGTGCTGCCGAGCAGAGCGATGGTGCTGCTGGTAGCGAGTCTTAGCCCTAGCCGTGCGAAGCAGCAGTCCTGGCGAGACGTAGGGCGAACCTAGAAGTTGTCCTTCCAGTTCCTGACCAGGGCAAAAGCGCTTACGTCATCGCTAACATTATGCCCTTGATGTTTAAGCGTCTCCCATATTGCCGGTGCACCCGAGCGGAGAAATGGATTGGTATCGAGCTCAAGCTGCAAGCTTGAGGGCACGGTTGGCTGATTGTTTTCCCTTTTCGCAGTGACGTCTTCGAATCGATGTTGTAATGCCTGGTTCTCTGGCTCTACGGCCAGGGCGAATTTCAGGTTTGCGAGGGTGTACTCGTGCGCGCAGTAGACTTTTGTTCGCTCATCGAGCTGCGCAAGCTTGCTCAGCGAATTGTGCATCTGTGCTGCTGAGCCCTCAAACAATCTGCCGCAGCCACCAGCAAACAGCGTGTCTCCACAAAACAGCACCGGTTCATCCAGATTTGCTAGCTTTGGGGATTGCGCGTCGGGGCTGGCAAAAAATGCAATGTGATCCAGCGTGTGGCCAGGTACATCGATAACTTCAAGCTCAAGCGAACCCAGCACTTCAACCCTGTCACCCTCAGCGACTCGTTGGTTCACGAGTTTTATGCCGGGGTTCTTCGGGCCAATGATCCTCAGCTCCGGGTATGCATCGACAAGTGTCGCTAGTCCCCCGGTATGATCTGGATGGTGATGAGTAATCAGAACGGCGTCGAGTGTCAATCCGGTACTCTCCAGGCGCTGCATGACTACCGACGCATCACCGGGATCCACGGCCACGGCGCGCTCGCCATCGTCCACTAACCAGATATAGTTGTCGGAAAAAGCCGGAATACCGGTAATCGTAAACGCAGACATACTTTGTCACCTCGAAACGGGTATAGCCCGTAAGAAAACTTAAGCACTTTTTGCCGGGCAGGTTTGCCGCTTGTCAGCCTGCCCGAAAAACCGTGCAAGATGATACTATATGCGGCTCGTGGCGCATTGAAAAGTTCTCATGCGTCAGGGCTGGGTCGAGCTTTGGTCCTACAGTCCGGTGAAGAGCGGAAAAACGGGAACAATTGATGTCTTTGCGAGCATTAGTACCGCCGGCAGCGGCAATGAGTGAGTTTAGTCTGTTCTTCAACAGCGAGCCGGGCGAGCGACTTCTGAAGCATCAGCAGGAAAAAATCAACGAGCTGCTGGGAACGACTGTCGGCTACAACTGCATTCAGATGAGCATCGTCAAGTCGGTTTCGCTCTGCGACCCGGAGAAAGTCGGTTATCTCGCGCGGGTTGGGTATGCGCCCGGAACCAACAGCGAGAACAAAGATGACGTCTGGACCGAATTTGAGAGTCTGCCGATTGCCTCGTCATGCGTAGACGTTGTGATCCTTCACCACGTGCTGGATTTTTCACCGACCCCACATGAGCTGCTGCGCGAGATCGACCGCGTAATGACAGATAGCGGTACACTGATTACCGTGTCATTCAAGCCGTGGAGCATTTGGGCTGTTTATAAACGTTATCTTCAGCTTAGACATGGGCTCGACGGGCGGGTCCTCAGACACTGTCGGCCAACCTCGCCGGCGCGCCTGGCTGACTGGCTACGCCTTCTGAATTTTGAGGTTAGAAACAGGGATTCAAATTACGTATTACCCGGGAAAGTGCGCCGGCTCAAGCTACCCGAGCGACTGCCAGGTTTTTTCAGACAGGGCCTGCGCCAATTATTATCGCCATTCGCGATGTATTTTTTGTGCGTTGCGAAAAAGAAAACCTACGCGAATCGCATTGCAACGCCGCCGATTCGCGTACGCAAACCTAAACCATCAGTGCTGGGCGTTACGAGTTCCAGCAGCCAGGGCAGTTCGTCCATGAATAGCGAAGACGATCTAACACCCTGAATTGTTAGCACAGCTTACCCAAGGAGCGTATCATCAACTATATCTTTTACACCGACGGCGCGTGCAAAGGGAACCCCGGGCCGGGGGGCTGGGGCGTGTTTATGGCCGAGGGTCCATTGCAGCAAACTAGTTTTTTTGGCGGTGAGTCCAATACCACGAATAACCGGATGGAGCTTAAGGCCGCTATTGAGGCCTTGCGCCTGGTACCGGCAGGAGGTGGTGTCGTTCTGTATACCGACTCGCAGTACGTTAAAAACGGTATAACCAGTTGGATTATTGGTTGGAAAAAAAATGGCTGGCGAACCGCCGCGAAAAAGCCGGTCAAGAATGCCGAGCTCTGGCGTGAGCTTGATGGGCTGTGCAGTGGCCTGGACGTTGAGTGGCGCTGGGTGAAAGGCCACAGTGGCGATTTTGGCAACGAGCAAGCCGATGAACTGGCTAACAGGGGTATCGAGCAGTTATCTGTCTCCTAGCCGCCTCGCAAAACGAAGAACCGTATTCCCGGACTGATTACTCATGCGACAAATTGTTCTCGACACAGAAACTACTGGCCTTGAGGTGAGTCAAGGCCACAGAATTATAGAAATTGGCTGCGTTGAACTGGTAAACCGGAAATTAACAGGGCGTCACTTCCACGAGTACATTAACCCCGAGCGCGAGGTCGATCAGGGTGCCTATGAAGTGCATGGCTTAAGCAATGAGTTCCTTGCCGACAAGCCTGTTTTTAACGATGTTGCGAGAGCTTTTGTCGACTACATCGAAGGCGCCGAGCTCATTATCCACAATGCCAGTTTTGATGTCGGTTTTCTGGAGGCGGAATTGGCGTTGATCGGCGGTTTGCCTACTGTGCTTGGTGATATCTGTACCATCACGGATAGTTTAATGCTCGCCAGAGCAAAGCACCCGGGCCAGCGAAATAGTCTCGATGCGCTTTGTAAACGCTACGAAGTCGATAACTTCGACCGCGACCTTCACGGCGCTTTATTAGACTCGGAAATCCTCGCCGAAGTTTATCTTCGTATGACCGGCGGGCAAACTTCGCTAGGTCTTTCTGCCATGAATCATGGTTCCTCAGAGGCGGGTGATACTCAGCGCAAAGCTTCTGCGGTTGACTTTGCCAGCAGGCGTGGAGTCGTCATCGTGCCAGATGCGGCTGAGAGAGAGGCGCACGAGAATTTTCTGGGGCGCCTTGATGAAGTGTCCGGTGGTCAATGCCTGTGGCGCTCTTTTGAAGAGCCCGATGCAAGCGCAGAGACTTGATTGGCTGATATGGCAACACGGCAGAGTGCGACTATCCCATGTTGGTGTTTAGCACGTTGTTAATTTGGTCTGGCACTTGTTTGTCAGAGTTTTGCGCAACTCAAAGGCGATCGCGGTAAGGTTTACTGCCATCGGGTTGTCGCCGAAAGCGCTTGTATGCCCACTGGTACTGGGCGAAATCTTCCTCGAGGCTAAGCTCAACAGCCTGACTAAGCGCAGCGATTGATTCAAACTTGTCCTCGCTATAGATTGCCTCATCGACGGGTTTGAAAATAATTTCGAAGCCTTCTTTTGTCCGAATGCAGTATCCCAGTAACGCAAGACTGTTAGTTTTCTGAAGCAGCCGATGAATGAGCGTCATGGTGTATGCGGGCATTCCCATAAAGGGAACGTAAAGTCCCGAACCTTTTGCCGGCTGCTGGTCGGGTAAGATGCCAGTGATCTCGCCACGGTTAAGAGCTTTGATTATCTGAGCGATGCCGCGGGCACTAGTGGGCACCAGTGTCGCACCAGAACTCTCGCGACCGCGCCGAACGATTTCTTCAAGATAGCTGAATTTTGGTGGCTGATAGAGACTGGTTGTAGGGCCGTACTCGGCGAGTTTTCGACCGAAGACCTCCCAGTTGCCGATGTGTGGGCAAAGCGCAATAACACCCCTGCCACTGGCAAGCGCTTCCTCTACAAGCTGCTCGTTGTGAATGCGATGGATTTTCGCATTAATCCACACGTTGTCCTTGCGCCAAATGATGGGCATTTCAAGCGCCGTCATAAACGTGCTTTCCAGTGAGCGCTGGAGCAGAAGCCCTCTCTCTGTGTCTGAGAGATCAGGGCATGTAAGCGACAGGTTGCGCCGGGTCACCCTCAGCGCAGAGCTCGACCCGGTCCACAGCAGGATCCTGGCTACGCCTCTTGCCAGCGCTCGCGCAATGCCTAAAGGTACGGTTGATGTGGCAGCGAGCAACAGCTTCGCCAGAACTTCTTTCATACGCTGTGCTAGATCTTGGTTTGATTGCTTGTGCAGTGGGGTGCCTTAAACCCAGTATTTAGCGCGATCCCCAAAAGTTTGTGCCGGATGATAGGGGGCCGCGCTTTTTCAATAGTAGGCAAAGAAACACCGCTACCCGAACAAACGTAAAGCCGCGTTTTAGCAGTCGCCTTTCTGCTCCTTGATGGAACACGTCAATGGATTGCGGTAGCAAGCTTTGCCATGGAAACTTTCGCGCCATAAACGAATGCGCTATAAATGAAAAGACCGGCGAGAGTTTAACACTCTTGCCGGTCAGCGGTCTGCCCGTTTGCAGGTAACGCTTGGTCTTAGTGACCTCCGTGACCCTTGCCGCCAGATTGGGCTTCTTCGTAGCTAAAGTCAGCAGGGTTGGACACAATCCCTTCCTGTACGAGATACTCGGTTGCGGGCTCGAGCCAGAAATTTACCGCGATTAGTCCCACGGTGGTGAGCACGATGGTGTAGGGGAGTGCCTTGTAGACCATGGTCATATATCCGAGTCTAATCAGTGGCGCCAGACCTGAAGTCAAAAGGAACAGGAAGGCGGCTTGACCATTCGGCGTAGCGACCGATGGAATATTGGTGCCGGTGTTGACGGCGACGGCCAGGAGGTCGAATTGTGCCCGGTCGATGGTGTGGTTCATCAACGCTTCTTTGAGCTCCGTAATATAGACCGTGCCTACAAAAACGTTGTCAGAGATTGCCGAGAGCACGCCGTTAGCAAGGTAAAAAGTCGATACCTGTTTATCGGGGTCCATGGCAAGGACGTAGTCGATAACACCCTTGAATAGCCCCTGTTGATCGATAACGGCAACAATGGCAAAAAATACGACCAGAAGAGCAGTGAAGGGCAGCGCTTCTTCGAAGGCATGGCCCAGCGCATGCTCATCGGTAATGCCGTTGAAGGCAGTTATCAAGATGATAACGGTCAGGCCGATAATACCAACCTCCGCCAGGTGCAGGGCAAGACCCACGACCAGCCAGCATGCGACCACTGCCTGAACAACCAGCTTCCAGTTATCGATGGTCGTCCTTTTTTCGTCTTGCTCTTTGGCGTCTTCCTCCAGAATCTTACGCACGCTATCGGGCAGTTGCCAGCCGTAGTTAAACCATCCGGTTTTCTCGAGGACGACTACGGTGCAGAGACCGGCGACCAATACAGGCAAGCTGACAGGGAATACGCGAACCGCAAACTCCATAAACTGCCAGTTTGCCTGTGCGGCGATCACCAGATTCTGCGGCTCACCGACCTGTGTGCAAACTCCCCCAAGTGCGGTACCGATACCGGCGTGCATCATCAGGTCGCGCAGAAACCCGCGAAACTGATCCAGATCCTTGCGAAACTCCTCGCCGAAGTTTTCCTCGTCGCTGTGGTCATGATGACTGGAGGCAACCTTGTGATAGATACCGTAGAAACCGGTTGCGACGCTGATTACCACAGCGATCACCGTCAGGGCGTCAAGGAACGCCGATAAAAAGGCAGATACAAACGAGAACAGCAGTGCTAGCCATACCTTGGATCGCACGTTGGTCAGGAGTTTGGTGAAGGTAAACAGCAGCAGGTCTTTCATGAAATAGATACCAGCCACCATGAAGACCAGCAACAGGATTACAGGTAGGTTTAGCTGTATCTCGTGCATGACATCGTAGGGTGAAGCCATGCCTATCGCTATCGCTTCAATCGCTAGTAGTCCGCCGCTTTGCAGTGGATAGCACTTTAGCGCCATCGCTAGCGTGAAGATAAATTCGAGAATCAGGATCCAGCCGGTGACATAGGGGCCGAGCGTGACAAAGAATATCGGGTTAGCGATCAGGAAAAACAGGATGCTGTTTTTGTACCAGGTTGGCGCGTTGCCAAGAAAATTCTTGTAGATGGCCTGAGAGGGAGTATAGGTTTGCATGATTATAGTATTTTCCTGGTGAGTTCCTGTCCGTACGCTGTTCTATTGGAACTGGGCAAATAGAGGGTCTTGGGCCAATCAATCTGCCGGTAAAAAAGCGTGCCAAATAAATTCCTTTAGTCTGATCTACCGTTTAAAACGGGCGGCCATACGAATATTTGAGACTTCCGTCTCACTATTGTAGACCAAAAAAAACTGAATACCTGAAACAGCGTCAGGAATATATCGGTAGTTGTTGCAACACATTAATGTTTAAAAACAGACACATGGCCGATTATTTCACGCGCCCTGTTGGCTGCTTTACGACCGCTTTCCAGATAGTTTGATCTAACCCGCAAAAACCTGACTTGCTTGTCCGAGCAGCCGCTCTGGCGGCTTATTGATTAATCTTTGTCCTATACTCAGGTGAACAGGACCAATCCGGGCTGAGGAGCTTTTACTACCCCCGGAACCATAGAGAACGAGACCAAAATTATGTCAGTAGCCTTAAAACGAGACGTGGAAGCCACGGGCGCGAAACCGCCGGTCACGCACCTGCAAGCACCGATGTCGAGTCAGTTTGTAGATCAGGCTGTCAACATCATCAAAGAAGAAATCCAGGAATTGAGCACGCAGCTTGGCCTGTTAATGGATTGCAGTGAAGATGATGTCGAAGAGTCGGTAACGGTTGATCGCAAGTTGGCGCGCAAGGTGGCGCTGCGGCTTAAAGAGTTAGGTGCGGCGCTAAGGTTTGCTCGCTTCCCGGTATTGTCTCGACTCGCGCTATCAATGGCGAACGGACTTGATAAGTGTATGGATCGCGATGGTTGTTTTACTGTGCAGCAGCGTTCCGCATTGTTTACCAACTGCCAGCTGCTCACCCGCTACGTAGACATGTCGGTTGAATGCGAGGGGCCGGAAATTGGATTGATCGTAGCGCCCTGTTTTCAGCGTCTGGCTGAAGCTCGGCTGTCTGAGCACGCTGTGGAGGCCGATTACTACGGGTCGCCCTTCGTCATCAGTAATGCGTTCTCTCAGAAGCAACCTCTCTTACTGGATCTTTCGGATGACGAGCTGGCGCAGACACGGCGTTGCAGGCAAATGTTGCAAATCGCGCTGATAGGTCTGCTTCGTGGCGATCTCTCGCCGCAGAGCTTCAACCTGATACGACGGGTGAGCAACAACAGTGTTTCAAGCTCTGACAATGCGTACAATTTAGTTTGGCAAAAGGTTGGGATGCTAGCGGAGGCGCTCGCAAATGGCGCACTGCTACCAACCGCGCAGCGAGTTACCGTATTCACGTACTGCGATCGACTTTTGCGCGCGGTCAGCAAACGAGAACCGATTGACTTCAAGCAGGCGCCCTTTAGCAAAATTCTCGCCGAGCTGGAGCTGCAGCTTGCGCTGTCAGGTAGAAAGGGCGGTGAGGCGCTGGGCGAATTTCAGATTCCGATCGAGATCGCAGAGCAGGATGTGGTTTCGAGAAGGCAGCGCGTTGAAAGTGGCTACGCTGATTCGGTTCACGCGGTGGCGCTTTACTGCAAGGAATGTCTCGAACAGACAAGAGTGCGGCTGAACAGCCTTGAGGGCGGGGGAGAAGCGAGTCCAGAAGAGTTACAGCGACTCGGCCAGCAACTGTCTGATATGGCACGTGTGTCGAATTTCTGTGGCCTTAACTTTTTGCATGAAAAACTGGTCTCCGCGGAGTGTGCACTTTCCAACTGGCAGGCGTCGCAATCCAACGAAAAAATTGAGGTTCTCGCCGCGGAGATGCTCGCAGCCGAGAGTTCTGCAGCATGGCTCGTACGCAGCACTACCAATGCGTCGGGGTTCGAGACTGGTGAGGCCAACGTCGAGAATAGTCATCTTGCGGATGCCGAAGCCAAACTCTGTGAAGAGATCCAGGGCAACATTAGTCTTTCCACCAGAGCGCTATCGGTCTACGCGGAATCCGGATACGATCCAAGGCACATTGCCAATCTCGATAAATCGCTGCACGCGGCCGCCGCGGGGTTCGCAATGCTCGATTACAAGCCGCTACAGGAGCTGTTAGAACTTTGCGCCGAGAAGATAGCTGTACTTGAAGCTGGCGGAGAGGGGATCGCCGAAGAGAAAGATAAAGAACAGCTACTCTCTCTAATAGCTGATTGCATTGTTACAGCGGATGCCCTGGTGCACGAAGCAAGGTCGGGAAGAGCACCATCAGGGCTTTACCAGGACTTGATCAACGAGAGCGTTGCGCTGCTGCAGGCGCGCTAGAACACTAACGAGGGCTAGGGCGATGGAGACGGCCTCGCTAATCGCGATTCTTTTGCTGCCGATAGGCATTTTTTTGTTTCTGGCCTATTGGCTAGCACGCCGTGGTGCCTGGTTGATTACCTGGCTTCGTGGTTCCACGGTTTTCTTGAGTCTTGGGCTTTGCTTCCTGTTTGTGTTGACGGCAGCAGAGGTTCTACAGCTGCGAGGTACTGAAGCTGGCGAGGTCGTGGCAGAGGTCGCTATAGAGGATGCTGTCGGCGAGTATTTAATCACTGTGAACTCAAGCGCGGAATCGGTGAGCGCCTTACTCGAAGGCGATGCAGTGACACTGGCTTTTAGGTCCATGTCTTTCTCGGGGCCACTGAGTGGTTTGTTCACGCAACCGCTGATCGGGCTGGGTGAAATTCAAAGCCGCTTCTACGATTTTGAGAGCGAAAGTCTGTCCCGGCATATTGCTCTGGAGAAGACGGCAATTGACGTGCCGCTAGAAAAGACCCAGCTTACGGCCTGGCGTATGCTTTCGCCGTTTTCTGCACTGCTAGACGGTCTTGGCATACACACGGGTCAGATCACTGTGGAATATATCCCCCTTGAAAAAAACGCGCTATACGATCTGGTTTGGCAAGGGCAGGTGTTCAAGGTAGTACCGGCCAATTCAGAAGCTCAAAAAGCACTCTTTCTAACAGGAAGTCCCCGCGCCTGATACCGCGTATGCTACCCGCGCCGGGTCGCCACAATTGTCCATTTTGGCACAGGCAAAATAGCCTTTAAGTGATACCATACGCGGCTTTTCATTTTCTTGGGTTTCCTTGCGACAGCGCTGCGTCTGTTCAGTGAGCGTTAAAAGAAACAATTAAAGTAGGTGTCTGACCTTCACCGGGGGATTTATGTTGTTAGAGTTTTTGCTCGATTACGGGATGTTTTTCGCGAAAGTGGCAACCTTCGTTGTCGCCGCATTTCTGATTATCGGGGCTATCGTCAGTGCGACCCAGCAGGAAAAATCACCCGAGCCCGGTCAGCTAAAAATAAGCAAGCTTAACGACAGGCTTAAATCTATGGAATCCGGTATTCGAGACGCCTCGACAGAGGCGCATACGCGTAAAGCGCAAATTGAGGCGGAGAGAAAAGAAGATAAAAACCGCAACAAGCAAGCGAAGAAGACGGCGAAAAAACATCAGAGTTCAGAGGATTCAGAGCAAGCTGAAAAACAGGTTTACGTGCTCGATTTTAACGGTGATGTCAGAGCATCGGCTGTTGAGCGGCTACGGCAGGAGATTAGCGGCGTGCTGACTCTGGCGACCGATAAAGATGAAATAGTTGTACGCCTCGAAAGCCCGGGCGGTATGGTGCACGCCTACGGACTGGCTGCCTCGCAGCTGGAGCGTATTAAATCGGCGGGCATACCACTGACAATCTGCGTCGACAAAGTTGCCGCGAGTGGAGGCTATATGATGGCCTGTATTGCCGACAAGATAATGGCGGCACCTTTCGCTGTTCTCGGTTCTATTGGGGTAGTGGCTAGCTTGCCCAATTTTAATCGTGTTCTGAAGAAGAACGATATTGATTATGAGCTGCTCACGGCGGGCGAATATAAGCGGACCCTGACAATGCTGGGTGAAAACACCGAAGAAGGCAGGAAGAAATTCCTGAAAGACCTGGAGGAGACGCATGTTCTGTTCAAGGACTTTGTTGCAGACTACCGGCCCCAGCTGGATATTGCCGTCGTAGCGACCGGAGAAACCTGGTATGGGAAAAGGGCGCTGGAAAACCAGCTTATTGATGAAATCAGTACTAGCGATGCCTACATCAATGGCTTGACCAAGGAGCACTCGGTTTATCTCGTCAGCTATGAGGAGAAGAAAAACTGGCAGGATAAACTCGGACTAGCCGCTGAGTCGGCCATTGAAAAAAGTCTGGATAAATTGCTCCTACGCTCACAGCAGGAGTGGCAAAACCGGCACTAGTCTATGGCTTTGTGGAGTTTGCCGGGATGAATCTGCTGTTACTAAGCCGCGAGGACTGTGAGCTTTGCGAGGTCGCCGAAGCCAGACTTAGAGAAGTGGCGAGTGTGTCAGACAGTCCTCGCCTTGCTTCACTCGCAGAAAACTTCCAAAGGGTTGATATTGCAAGCTGTGAATGGCTTAACGCTCGTTACGGCTGGTCTATACCTGTATTCATCCTGGTTGAAGCCTTGATAAACGTAGAATCCCCAGCGCATGATGCGTTGGGGGCGAGCCATTCGATGCGCTGGCTTACTCCGGCGCAGACGGCAAGGGTAAGCGAGTTGCTACAGAGTCAACTGCAGAATGCTGTTGCAGCAGGGCCCGATAACGGGCTCCGTATCGATCGAGAACAGCTCGATGGTGTTGGGAGAAATCCCCACTTGCCCGACGTGGTTTTTCGGAATGAACTCTATTGGCCGTTCAGTGAAGGCCAGTTACGAAAGTACTTGCTCAGGCATGATAACGTGCAATAAGCAATTTGAAATCCACTCGTGCTATTCATAGCTATCGGCTAGTGATATCAACTTCACTAACCTTTGATTAGGTTAGATTAAAAAATCGCTTCGCGTTCGCGGTACTTGATTCAATCACATGCTCTGGCGCTTGCCCTCTCAAGCTGGCGAGAAGTTCAACAACGTGTGGTAATGTACAAGGTTCATTGCGATTCTTTTGCGCCATCGTTTTTCTTATTTTATCTCTGTTCGGCATCAGGTAGGGAGCGTCGCTCTCTATAAGCAGACGATCGTCAGGTATCAGATGCACAATATCCCTGAGTCGCTCACCTCGCTTTTTGTCACAGAGCCAACCGGTAATACCGATCATCGTGCCCATTTCAAGGTAAGCCTCTAATGCTTCGCCTCGGTCTGTAAAGCAGTGCACCACAGCTCGCGGAGCCAGCGCGCTATGCTCGCCTAGCATAGCAAAGAAATCTTCGTGCGCATCGCGTTGATGAAGGAAAAGCGGGTGTTCGCTCTGCTGCGCTAACTCTAGCAGCTTCGCAAAAGAGAATCGCTGCTCTTGAGGGCTTGAAAAATTGCGGTTGTAGTCAAGTCCCGTCTCGCCTATCGCAACCACGGGTTTAAGTTGCAGCGATTGTGCTATTTGTTCTTCGAGAGCCGGGCTCCAGTCGCTGGCGTGATGGGGGTGCAAGCCTGCCGTGCAGTAAAGCTGCTCGGGGTATGCCCGGCAAATATCGAGGCTTTTTTCATTTGACTCATAACATGATCCCGTGACGATGATCTTTTCAACATTAGCCTCAAAGGCGCGCTCGATCACTGCGGATAAATCAGAGTCGAAGCTGCTACTCGCGAGATTTGCGCCAATGTCAATCATAGTGGAATCAAATTATGTAAGCGGCCAATAAAACCTGCCGCTGGTTGAAGGGATAAATAGGAGTGTCTCAGGATTACTTGCGCGGTTTAACGGTGGCTTCACTGCCAACCATGAAGTTGAATTCAACCAAACTGGCATTCTTTGAATGCGCAAGGTCTTCTTTCAGAATATTAAGCGCGCGCTTAATCAGTCCAAAGCTCATGATGTTTTGCACATACTGCCGTGTTTCGTTAAAGCGTATGGTTTCGATCCACGCGTCCAGCGGGATTTCGCGTTTCATATTCGCAGTCCATTGATCGACTCGGTGAGGACCTGCATTGTAGGCGGCGGATGCAAGAGCCTTGTTATTGTAGCGATAAAACATTCTCGTCAGGTAAGCGCTGCCTAGTTTAATATTGTAATCTGGGTTACTGAGCATAGATTCATTGTAAGGAATGTCGAGCGAGCTTGCGGTTTGCTTTGCGGTTGATGGCAGCAGCTGCATTAAACCACGGGCATCTGCGCTGGATCGGGCGAAGGGATTGAGCGCGCTTTCCTGACGGGCTGTCGCGTAGAGCCACTCGACCGGTACCTGATAGCGATTGGCTTGCTCGATAAAGGCTTCAATGCGGTAGTCCGGAAAACGCACACCGTAGTGGCGCCAGATTCTGGCACTAGCGGCCGTGCTGATTGCCTGATTATGCCAGCCGAGTTCGCTTGCGATATATGCAGCGACAGGGCGATCTTGCTTTTCTATTGAGCGTAATGCAGATCCCCAGTCGGCGTTTGCGTGCGAGTAAATACCGTGAATGTAGAACTCGATCGCGCGCCTGAACCTGAGGTTGCTGAGAACCTTGGTTTGCTCATCAGCGCTGAACTCCTGCCAAAGCGGTTTGATCTGTACCGGCTTATTCAGCGCAACCGAGGCTGCAAACCCATAGAAACTCGGCTCCTCGGCGAGTAGAAGCAGTGCCTCGCGTTGTTCTGCGCTGAGCCTTCCACCCAGCTGAGTCGCCCGCAGTGACCAGTAACGCCATCGCTCCTCCAGGCGAAGTTCATCGGGAAAGCCGTTGATGAGCTGAACAAGTTTGCGCCATTGGGCGTTCTGTATCAGGGAGCGGGCTTGCCAGTTCAGTGCGACTGTAGTTTGCGGGTTGCCCAGTTTCTTAAACGATGAGGGGTACGCACTCAAGTCTGCTAGCGCGGCGCGTGTGAGCACAAAATCAGTCGCATCGCGATAATAGGAGAAGAGCCCGCTATCGGCCTGCGCGGAGTGGATCTCGTCTGATCCAGGACTGTTTAACTGTCGGCGGATATTAGCGAGCAAGCTAGATGTGGTTTCGATGTCCTGTCGGAAAAATGGCTTGCTGGCCTTGAACAGGGCTTCGGCCCAACTGTGACTTTCAGAGTTGGCGAGTAGCTTAATCAGCTCGCCTTGATAGCTCGGCAGCTGTTTGGGCGTCTTTTCAATTCTCTCAAGTAGTGAGGCTTTCTTCTGATCGATATCATTTAGAAAACGAAAAAGGTAGTTGGACAAAGAGCGGTTTTTTGCTTTTCGTGCTCCCAGGTAACGCTCTCGCGCTATCGATGCGCTGATTTTTCCTTCGCTGATCAGACGAGAGAATGCATAGTCACATTGGGCGGGCATCGACCTTGGCTTGGACCACTGTTTAATGGCCAAATTGATATCGGCATCACCGTAACTGCGGCGAAATACCTTGTCCAGATAGAAGCAGGTCAACTCGTCGTCACTGATTCTCTGGTCGAAGTGGCTAATGAAGGCTTTCGTCTCGTCGCCGTTCTTGAGGCGCTCTAGCCAGACTTTTAGAAGATAGTCTGCCAGGCGATCCGCATCATAGTTCGCGCGAAATCGTTCGATCGCCTTCGCATTGATTTTGTGTGGCTGCCGGAGAAGGTAGCGATATTCAAGGTAGGGGTAGAGCGGATAGGTTTGCAGATTTTTTGCAATCGAACGGTAGGTTTTAAAATCGCGACTGCTCAGTGCTGCCAGCGCTTCTGTGAACTGCTGTCGATCACGCCCTAGATTTCGCGCTCGCATAGTCTGCGCGAGCACACTGCCGGTTGGCCGAGACTGAGAGTCGCTGACGAGCGTTATCGTACTCTCTGATATTGGCTCTAGAAGAGTCTGTTCGGCAATGCTCTCGCTAGCGTGAACTGCGGTAAAAAGCGCGGTAAGGAGCGAAACACTTAGCATTGCTTTTGTAGCAGCTGCGACACCGCAGCATGCAAAGCGGCGCTGTGGCTGCCTGTAAACGGAACCGTGAATCCATGTTCTGAGGGAGGATCGGTGATGCATGTGACTCTGGGTGAAGTATCGCTCTTTGGTTGTTGCACCCAGACCGGGTGGGCATCTTGAGAGGCTTGTTATCACGGATCATCGGCGACATACCTGCCGTGCACTATTCGTGCCCGGTGCACATAGTCAGGATATGGCGTAGCGTGCGAAGCCGAAAATCGTGCACTTATTGTGCTAGTGCTCTTAGCTTAGCGGATGCAGCAGCGAATCGTGTAAAAAGTGGGCAATGCACGGCCGATACGATCATAAAGTGTTCGATTCTTTCGCTCTCGAGGCGGGATTCTACCTGATCGCTTGACGCTTAAAAACTTGTCCCTATTATAGCCGCCCCGATTTGTCCGGAAAGTTTGCTGGAATCAGGTGATTGCTCAGGTGCTGTTGAACCATTTTCGGGCAATTCAGCCGTATAAGCATAGCGAACTCGAATTTTTGGTGGCCGGGTTTGCTATGGTCTAAGCTAAAGTCGAACCCAAAGGCCCCCGTGCAGAGCATTTCAGGCTGAGAGCCGGAGCGCGATACAGCGCCTTTTGCACTGCTACTTTATTAACCTTATGTAGCCCCTCCGAGAGAGTATTGACGTTGTATGGGTAAGTCCTTAGTCATTGTAGAGTCCCCTGCAAAAGCCAAAACAATCAACAAATACCTTGGCAAAGACTACGTTGTTAAATCCAGTGTTGGTCACGTACGTGACTTGCCGACCTCTGGTAGTGGCAAACCGGTTGATCCAAAGGCGCGCGCTGCCGAAGCCGCTAAGACGCGCAAGATGGGACCCAAACAGAAAGCGGCACACAAAGCCAAGAAAGCGAAGGCCCAGCTCGTGGCGCGTATGGGTATAGACCCTGAAAAGGGTTGGAAGCCGAACTATCAGGTCCTGCCTAATAAAGATAAAGTGGTTAGCGAGTTACGCCAGCTTGCAAAGAATGCCGATCGAGTCGTTCTGGCGACTGACCTTGACCGTGAAGGGGAGGCCATTGCCTGGCACCTCAAGGAAATCATCGGTGGCGACGACGACAGGTTTCAGCGCGTAGTCTTCAATGAGATAACCAAAAAAGCGATCCAGAAAGCATTCGAAGAGCCCGGTGAGCTGGATATGAATCGGGTTGAGGCACAGCAGGCCAGGCGTTTTCTGGATCGGGTGGTAGGTTTTATGCTTTCGCCGTTACTGTGGTCGAAGGTGGCTAGAGGGCTTTCAGCTGGCCGGGTACAGTCGGTCGCGGTAAAACTAATCGTCGAGAGAGAAAAAGAAATTCGGGCTTTCATCCCGGAAGAGTATTGGGAAGTTTTTGCCGAGCTTAAGGGCGCCGCCGGCGAGACCCGAATGCAAGTAAGCAAACACCGGGATGCCAAGTTTCGGCCCGGCAACAAAGAGACCGTTGAAGCGGCTCTCGCGGAGCTTGAAGGCGCCGACTATGCAATAAGCCAGCGCGAGGATAAACCCACTTCCAGCAAGCCAACTGCTCCCTACATTACCTCTACGCTGCAGCAGGCGGCCAGTACGCGACTGGGTTTTGGTGTCAAGAAAACTATGATGATGGCTCAGCGACTCTATGAGGCTGGTTACATCACTTACATGCGAACGGACTCCACTAATCTAAGTCAGGACGCCGTCACACAGTGTCGGGAATATATAGTCGAGCGCTATGGTGAAAAGTATTTACCAGAAAAGCCCCGTTTATACGGAAGCAAGGAAGGCGCTCAAGAGGCTCACGAAGCGATTCGCCCATCCTCTGTTGAGCTGATGCCCTCCGATCTCAAATCTATGGATCCGGATGCGGTCAGGCTATACGAAATGATCTGGCGGCAATTCGTCGCCTGTCAAATGAGCAATGCGCTATTTACCAGCACTTCGCTAATTGCGACTGCAGGCGAGTACGAGCTCCGCACGCGTGGGCGCGTAGTACGTTTTGACGGCTTTACCAAAGTGCAGCCGCCGGCATCCAGAAAAGAGGACGATGCAGTTTTGCCCGATTTCAAAGAGGGCGATACCTTAGCGTTAAACAAACTGGATCCCTCGCAGCACTTTACCAAGCCTACACCGCGGTACTCGGAGGCCAGTCTCGTTAAAGAGCTTGAAAAGCGAGGCATTGGAAGACCGTCGACGTATGCGTCTATTATCTCTACGATCCAGGACAGGGGGTACGTGCGGATCGAGAATAGACGTATCTATGCCGAGAAAATGGGCGACATTGTCACCGAACGACTGAGTGAAAGCTTTGAGAATCTGATGGACTACAGTTTCACGGCTAACATGGAGGAAACGCTCGACGAAGTCGCTGATGGAAATCGCGACTGGAAACAGGTGTTAGATGATTTCTACGACAACTTTTCCGACAAGCTAGCACTGGCGCAGCAGGATGTGGAAGAAGGAGGCCTGAGACCGAATGACCCAACCACGACCGACGTAGCCTGCAAGCTTTGTGAACGCCCGATGCAGATTCGCACCGCTAGTACCGGCGTTTTTCTCGGTTGTTCGGGTTATGCCTTGCCGCCGAAAGAGCGCTGTAAGGGGACAATGAACTTAATCCCCGGTGATGAAGTTGTCAGTGTTGATGGCGATGATGAGGCCGAGTCCAGGCTGCTATTGAACAAGAAGCGCTGTCCCAAGTGTGGAACAGCGATGGATAGCTATCTTATCGACGAGGAGCGCAAGCTGCACGTTTGCGGCAATAACCCCGATTGCGACGGTTTTGTCGTTGAGGCCGGTAAATTCAAGATTAAGGGTTACGATGGCCCCGTACTTGAGTGCGACAAGTGTGAGTCTGATATGCAGCTCAAAACCGGTCGCTTTGGAAAATACTTTGGCTGTACCAATGATGCCTGTAAAAATACTCGCAAGCTGTTAAGAAACGGCGAGCCTGCGCCACCAAAAATGGACCCGGTGCCAATGCCAGAGTTGAGCTGTGAGAAGGTTGACGATACCTACATATTGCGAGATGGG
>CAZDEW010000042.1:0-24319 GCA_964504585.1 uncultured Pseudomonadales bacterium
CACCGCTCGGGTGACGCCCTTGCCGAGGTAACGCGATTTATCGCCGTCGCGCAGCTCGAGCGCTTCCCGGGTACCGGTCGATGCGCCTGACGGAGCACAGGCAATACCGCTGGCACCGGATTCGAGCACAACCTTTGCCTCGACTGTTGGGTTACCCCGTGAATCCAGCACTTCAATGGCTGAAACGGAAACGATCTTAGACATTTAAATCTCCTGTCTGTGTAAAACTAGTTTGGTCAGTCTGCGTGCCGACTGCTCAGTCGACTGCAATAGTTTGAAAAGTCTTAACGAGTTTGTCGACAGCCTGCATCTGCGAGAGAAAATTCTCAAGCTGTTCTAACGGTAGCGCACAGGGGCCGTCGCACAGTGCCTTATTCGGGTCAGGGTGCGCCTCGAGGAAAAGGCCGGCCAGCCCCTGCGACATACCCGCCCGCCCGAGCTCAAAAACCTGCTGCCTTCTCCCGCCCGCCGCGTCCGCAAGACCACCGGGCATCTGCAGGGCATGGGTCACGTCGAATATTAGCGGGTAATTAAAGGCCTTCATGATGCCAAAGCCCAACATATCGACGACCAGATTGTTATAGCCAAAAGCGCTTCCCCGCTCACAAAGCATAAGGCGGCTATTGCCCGCTTCCTCGAACTTCTTGAGGATATGCCCCATCTCTCTTGGCGCAAGAAACTGGGCCTTCTTGATATTAATAGCCGCACCAGTCTTAGCCATAGCGGTGACTAGATCAGTCTGGCGACTGAGAAAAGCTGGCAGTTGGATCACGTCCGCGACTTCAGCGGCTGCCTGCGCCTGTTCCGGTTCGTGGACATCGGTTATGACTGGGCAACCATATTTTTCCTTGACGGTAGCCAGTATCTCCAGCCCCTTGTGTAAGCCGGGGCCTCGGAACGAGTGTATCGAAGAGCGATTAGCCTTATCGAAGGATGCCTTGAACACATAGGGGATGCCCAGCTGCGCACAGACTTTTCTGTACTCAGCCGCGATTTCTAGCGCCAGCGACTCGGATTCAAGCACATTCATGCCGCCAAAAAGGACGAATGGCATGTCATTCGCAACATCTATATCGCCAACGGTGACTATTTTTTCGGGCATAAACTCTCTGTGGTTTGTTTTCTTATTGAGCTGTCTTGCGCGCAAGGCTTAACAAGTAGAGAAGAAGCCAGTCGCGTATCTTTCGTTTGCAAACGGCTTTGTGATTTGCGCGCCAAACTACACAACTACTTCCTACGACCCTACGCTTCTGTAGGGGCAATACTTGCGACCTCAGCCAAACCGGCACCCCGCTTCTGCTTGGCGTAGCGGTTTGCTGCGGCAACAAAACCCGAGAAAAGTGGATGTCCATCTCGCGGCGTCGACGTAAATTCAGGGTG
Source organism: uncultured Pseudomonadales bacterium (assembly GCA_964504585.1). Taxonomy (GTDB): domain Bacteria; phylum Pseudomonadota; class Gammaproteobacteria; order Pseudomonadales; family UBA7434; genus UBA7434. The sequence continues at coordinate 1,381 of CAZDEW010000042.1, forward strand.
GAACTGGCAAGCGACAAACCAGGGGTGATCCGGCACTTCAACGACCTCAACCAGATCGCCATCACCGGAAACGCCGGCAATCCGCAAGCCCGCTGATTCTAACGCTTTTACATAGTTGTCGTTCACTTCGTAGCGATGGCGATGACGCTCGTTAATTGACTTCTGCTGGTAGGCGTCAAAGGCGAGCGTTCCTTCGCGCAAGAGACACTCCTGCGCGCCGAGTCGCATGGTGCCACCAAGATCGGCCGAGTTATCGCGCTCCTGCACGCTGCCGTCCTTCTCAGTCCATTCCGTAATCAGTGCGATAACCGGGTGCTCGGCGTCCGCGGCAAATTCGGTCGAATTCGCTGCTTCAAGGTTCGCGACGTTGCGGGCATATTCAATGACCGCAACCTGCATACCCAGGCATATCCCGAGGTACGGCACATTGTTTTCACGCGCGTACTTCACCGTACTTATCTTGCCTTCGACGCCGCGGGAGCCAAAACCGCCGGGCACAAGAATCGCGTCGACGTTTTCGAGCTGCTCAACGCCATTCTCTTCGATGTCTTCAGAGTCGAGATAACGGATTTTCACACGCGTTCGAGAGCCAATGCCCGCATGCTTCAGCGCTTCATTGAGCGACTTGTAGGCATCGATTAAATCCATATACTTGCCAACCATCGCAACCGTGACTTCGTTTTGCGGATGCAACTCGCCCTCAATCACCGACTCCCATTCCGAAAGATCGGCAACGCGACAATCGAGCCCCATGCGTTGCACAATGTACTCATCGAGGCCCTTTTTATTCAGCAGGATTGGCGCCCGATAAATCGTATCGGCATCGGGTAACGATATAACCGCCCGCTCTTCCACGTTGGTGAACAGCGCAATCTTGCGCCGAGCTGAAGCACTGATTTCGATTTCTGAACGACAAATCAGGATGTCGGGCTGCAAACCGATAGAACGCAGCTCCTTAACGGAGTGCTGGGTCGGTTTGGTTTTTGTTTCGCCAGCGGTTGCAATGTAGGGCACCAGCGTCAGGTGCATCAGCATGGCTCGCTGCTGACCCAGCTCAACCCTTAGCTGTCTCGCTGCTTCAAGAAAAGGCAGCGATTCGATATCACCGACTGTCCCGCCAATCTCAACCAGAGCCACATCGTAGTCCTCTCCACCCAGCATGACACGACGCTTGATCTCGTCGGTAATATGGGGAATGACTTGAACGGTACCGCCGAGATAGTCGCCACGGCGCTCTTTTTTGAGTACTGTCTCGTAGACCCTGCCGGAGGTGAAGTTATTGCGCTTGCTCATTTTGGTCCGCAGAAAGCGCTCGTAGTGCCCCAGATCCAGATCCGTCTCGGCACCGTCCTCAGTCACAAAGACTTCACCGTGCTGGAAGGGGCTCATCGTGCCCGGGTCAACGTTAATGTAGGGATCCAACTTGAGCATCGTCACGCTCAAACCGCGCGATTCAAGAATGGCAGCCAGCGATGCTGAAGCGATGCCCTTACCCAGCGACGAAACCACACCACCTGTCACAAATATATATCGCGTCATAATTTCGTCTGCCTGATTAATACCTGATTAACAATGGATACCGACCGTTTATCCCGGCTGCTAGCTTCACGCTATTTATCTCTTGGTCCTGGCTGCTCGCACCGCTATCACGGTTCGCTCTTGAACCATAATACGCTGGCAGCATAAGACTTCTCATCTCGCTTAAACCACTATTCGCCGCAGCGATCCTGTCTGATCGTTCGGTGAGTCTCGCGGAGCGTATTCGCTAACAATTATCCGCGCATAAAACGCGCGAAAAAAGGACTAGGCAGCCAAGGATTTAACTACCTGAATGGCGTTTCAGCTTAACAGAACGGCTTACCTGCAACAAACTATGGAAAGGGCATTATTTGGAGGTTGAGCCGCATGCTGGCGATGTTCGCCACGGCGTTAGGGAAGGCTTGCGTCTGCTTAGTGTAGGGCTGGCTGTCGGCAAGGCTGCCAGAGCCAGGCGTGCCTAAGCCTCGAAAGGGTCTGAGAAAGGTTCTTCAAATGCGTCTAGTTCATCACCTTCTTCGGCGGCAACCTCGGAACCACCGGCCAGGTAGCGGTCGAGATCAATTGTCTCCGGTGACATTTCTCTCGCCAAAAGCGCATCGACATCGCGCGAAATCTTCTCGGCCAGATCCAGCTGGCTGCCATCTCGCACGGCGATCTTCAGGGCATCACCCCAGATCATCAAATGATTGGTGTTGACCGAGCGTACATCTCGATCCTTGGCCCACTCCGCTGAAATACGCTCACCCAGCGAAACCATGTGAGCCTCTACTTCACCCTTCTGCTCGCTATCGACCGAGTCGACGACTTCTTCGGTCAGCCAGTTCCAGCCTCGGGGATAGAGCGCCCAGCCGCGATAAAACCGCACGATCCAGGTCAAGTAGTCTTTACGGGTTTGCGCCTGCTGATTGGCGGCGTCGCGCTCGAAGGCTTCAACGAAAAAGTCGCGGGTGGGGATTTCTTCAGGCCAGGAAACGGCTTTCTCGGACATATCGTCCGGGAGTGTTGCACAGGCGCCAAGCAGCAAAATTGCACAGGCGACAAACGCCTGAACAAACCGTTGAAAATATTGACTAAGCTGTGAGTGTACTCGATGCAAGGGACTGTACCGGCGCAAAAAGCCATAGCGGCGATCATTCTTTGTTCAATGAACTATAGACGAGTATGCCGGGCGATTCGAGTGGATAACAATCAAATGCAAACTTGTGCCATCGAGCACAGAGCAAAACGTTAAGTCCCGCTCCTCGCTTTTGTGAGCAGCTTCACATGCGCAGACTAAACGATATTATAGCCCGCTCGACGGGTAGCAAGCACGAGTCACACTCTCTATGAAACTGTTGATCACTCTCATCGCCATGCTTGGCTATGGCCTGTGGGCCTACTTCGCCAACTGCTACAGCGGGGCGGTGGAAAACCCCGAGATGATCGCAACGCGGGCCGGCATCATCCAAGGTGCCTATGCCGGTGCCCTGACCTTCCTGAACGTGATCATGCTGGAGCGCATTTACAAACGCCTCAAGGATTCGTTTAGCCACGCACAGACGGTTGGTATTGCTGTGGTGATCGCATTGATCGGCCAGTACGCGGTTATAGTGCCGGTCCACATCTTTAACGGAACACCCAATATTCTGATTACGCTGTTACCGGGCCTGGTGATTGGGACGATCTTTAGCATTAGCTATACCCACGCCTATGCGAAAAAAGTGACGCCTGCTATTTCGCGATCCACCTAGTGCCCGCGGCGGCGGTTGAGTCAGCGCGACACTCACAAGCACGGACTGCATTGCTGAAGCGACTCGCAATCATGTAGCCCGAGCGTGACGCCGGCATTTGATACCGGCGCCACCAAGGTTCGCTAAGACCAACAATGCAAACGGCTTATGAGTTGCGACTAAGCACTCGGTCACCGCGCTTGTCGAGCCTGTGGTCGATTCGATCCCCCCTTTTGTCGAGCCGGTTTTCAATCCGATCACCGCGATCATCAAGGCGTTCTTCAATCCGATCGCCACGGTTGTCCAGACGCTCGGCCCGAACCTCATTACCTCTTGCCTCGGCCCTTTCTGCGCGGAAATCCAGACGGTCGTTGATGCGCTCTCCGCGATTGTCGAGACGATTGTCTATGCGTTCGCCGCGATTATCGAGCCGTGCGTTAATTCGATCACCCTTTTTATCCAAACGCTCCGCCCGGTACTCTGCCCGATCCGATGGATCCGCGCTCGCCAGAGACGGCGCAAGCAGCAGCGAGGAGCAGCATGCACTCGCTGCGAGTAAAGACAGGCATTTGCTGGCTATTGATTGCTGTCTATTGCTAAGATTTTTCATGATTCTTCTCCCGGACTTTTACGCTTGTCGATTTAAGTGTTGACCCGCCTGTCAATGCAAACAGTACTTCTGTCGTGCCTGTCGCGGGTTGTCTCTATTTAACGAAGCACCGGCAAATCGGTTGACAGGAAAATAATAATTTTTCGCTGCCGAGGAATTTCAGCGATAAATAACGGGACTTGGGAGAATCGCTCAACCGAGCGAAGCAGTGCAAACCAGAGAAAGGGTAAAGACTTTTAAAAACTCAAGAAGGGACACAAGGGGAATGGCAGAGAAAATCGAGGCGGCGGCGAAACCTAAAAACATTACTCTTAGTAAAAACGCACAGCGGAGCCACGCTTAAGCATTGAACTTGGAATCAGCGTTGGTACTCGGGCAAATACCTACCTTGCAGAAAATACTATTCACCAGGCGAATTTTGGCGCTCAGGCTGATTCTGGCGCTCGGGCCGCTGCTTCTGCTCACGCTGTTCAAGCCAATGCTGTCTAAGTTTCTTTCGCTGTTCGGGCGTCAGGGACTGGAATCTTTCAAAGCTCTTACGAAGCTTCTTGCGCTGTTCAGGGCTCAAGTCCTTAAATCGCTTATAGGCGCGGCGCGTTCTCTGCTTTTCAGATTTGTCCATGCCCTGCCAACGTTCGAAGCGCTTGAGTACTTTCGACTGCCGCTCGGGCGACATTTGCATAAAGCGGTCTGAAATACGGGAAAATCGCCGCTGCTTGGCCGGCGGCAGTGAATCCCAGCGTCCCTCCAGGCCTGCAAGCAACTGCTGCTGTGTGGGTGAGAGACTCTGCCAGGAGATCGCATCCTGCAACACGGGCTCCGCCTCCGGCTCTATAGCGCAGGTCGCCATCGAAAAACTTAGCGCCGTAACAATCGCCCCGACTTTCAGAAAACTTTGAGCATTAGTCATTACAAAGTGCCCTCTTCCAGGCTTTCGGCAAACGGCAGTTCGCCATCCAACAATATCTCTATCGCCTCGTCATCGGCCTCAAGAAAAAACTCGAGCATTTGCCAAGGCAGCGCGAGGCGCTCGGTATTGGGCGATTTCAGCGGATCCAGCTCATCGACGCCTTGCGGGTTTTCCTCTGCCAGGAGCTGCGCGCTGAACGTCATGCTAAATATAACGCTGAACAAAACGCTCAACAAAAAAAAGGCGAGACCACTAAACCGTATTAACAGCAGGTGCCGACGACAGCCGCCGGACAATGTGCGCTGCCACTGCTCAAACATCTTGCGTTTCAAGCCATTCAACAAACTCCAGCGATTCCAGAAGCGCAAGATCATCAGCCTCGTCATCAAACAAAGCGATCTGCATTTCAAAGTCACTGATCTCATCCCACTCAGCCATTGTTGCATCCGCCGAAACACCGGGCTGCTGCAACCCAGCAATGGGTGAAAGGTCTTCAACGGCGAAATCCGAGTCGTCGCCACCGCGACCGAGTAACACTAGCGCCACTATCGCAACTGCAGATGTATAGGCGAAGCTGCGCACGCCAAAGCTCGACAACAGACGATCAGCGAGGCGATTACCGCGCTGCGTCGCACTATCCGCGGCCGCTTCTACAGCGTCTGCACGCGCTCGGGCGACTGCCGCTGAGCGCATCGCATGCAGTCTGAGCATCGTGTCTTGATCGAACTCGGCACCCGCATCCAGCGTTTGCCGCACGCGACTGTCGAGCTTATCGAGATCACTGGTTTTGCTATCGGTATCTACCATCAGATTCTCTCTTCACAATAAGAGCTGTTTTCGACTCGGTGAGACACACGCTCAGAACTCTCTGAGCGCCTGCTGCAAACGTTGTTTCGCTCGCGACAGATGGGTCTTGACGCTGCCCTCGCTACAATGCATGGCGGTGGCCGTCGCATTGACATCGAGCCCCTCCCATTCGCGCAGCAGAAAGGCCTGGCGCTGCCGCTCGGGCAAAGTTTGCAAAGCAGCCTCGAGCGCCTCGGCAAACGCTTCGCTGTCACCCAAACGCGCAGGATCACTGGGCGCCAGGTCGGCAACTGCAGCCAAGGGGTCGGCCTCCGCCATCGCATCCTGAGCAGGCGTAAACAGGCTGCTAAACAAGCCGCGTTTTCGCTGCGTCGCACGCTGCATATCGGTAATCCGGTTATAAAGAATTCGATAAAAAAGCGGCGGCCACTCCGGCTCCGGTTTGTGGGCATAGCGCTCGGCAAACCGCAGCATGGCGTCCTGCAAGGCATCGAGCGCATCATCCCGGTCTTTCAAGGACAACTCGGCGATGCGCAGCGCCCGACATTGGACACTCGCCAGAAATTGGTCGAGTGCCAGCATTAATCGATTCTCCCGCAGCAATGGCCCAACGCACACCCAATTTGGTAGCGGCTACTGGTAAAACGAATGAAATCACTATCGGTTGACAGGCAGAGGAAAATAATTCGCGCTCCCAAGCTAAAGCGGCCTCTAGGATTTAGCAATATTATAATAATATCAATTAGTTATGAATGACTTCTCAATCTTATCCAAGCAATATCTAGCAGTTATAAAAAACCCCGGCAAGTATTACCGGGGTTTTTTAAATGCGTGACGAGCGACGGGATGACGCCTACAACTTCATCATTTGCGCAGGTGTCAGGTGAAGTGCTTCACTGATGCGATTGAAGTAGTCCTGCTCAAGTGGACCTATGCTGCCATCCGATCGGAAAACTTCAAGCATGGAGTCCAGAAGCTCCTGTCGTCGCCCGACCGAAAGATGCTGACAAGCCCGGCTCACATTCTTTGCCACCACGGTAGTGTTAGACAGGTCTAGCTCTGCTGTCGTCTTGATGTCACTGTGTGAGACCTCAGTGCCTAGTTTCTCCTTGAGAATGCCAGCGATTCTGGCCGTCTCCACCGCCTCTATGTTCAGATCTGCATTGGCGGCGCCTGCCAGGACCATAAAGAGGGTCTCAGAGAACAGCGTTTTTTCTTTTTCCGCGTCGAGTTCCCCGAACAGGTTCCTCAGCGTTAACAGGCTTTTTATGCTCAAAATATTACCCTCAATACTCGTTATTAAATGCTTGCTCGGATTTATATGAGTTTCTGCTAATTTTGTGTCTGACGGGCCTTTAAGCCCCGTCTTACGGCAAGTACCAGCGTGCTCTCAATTACCTTGGCGTGGATCCAATTCTACCGATTTTTTACAAACACTGGCAATTCAATTACCGTCCCTTGCGTCGATTCAAGTGAGATAAAGCACACTCACATCGATTCCATGGCCCGCTGGCCGTTGTTGTCTCCAGCGAAGCGCACTGCCCCCTCAGGAAGTGATCAAAAACAGCAATCACAATGCAAGGAGAAAGGTAGAGATCAAAAATCAGCCCACCTCGCCTACACCAGAGACTTTCCAACCACTTCGCTAAGATCGGGGGAAAGCGACTGCTGCGAAAGCCATTCAAGCTGTTCTAGCATTTGCGATCGATGATGAGCTGAATAGCGACTAAATGCTGTCAACGGCGAAACCAGGCGCGATGCAATTTGCGGGTTAAAGCCATCAACCCGCAGCACCTCTTTCGCTAACAGCCTGTAACCATCCCCACTCGTCTGGTGAAACTGGGAGGGGTTTCGGCTGGCAAAAGCACTGATCAGCGCACGAATCTGATTGGGGTTTCTAGCGTCGTAAGCTTCATGCTCGGACAGCGCGCCAATCGCCTCGATCACATCGGGCTTCTCGCTCATGGCCTGCAAACTCAACCATTGGTTGACAACCAGCTGCTCGGATTGCCACTGCTGGTAAAACCGCTGCAACATCGCGCCGGATGCTGAGTCAAAAGCCTGCTGCCCCGACAACACCACTGCGGCAAGCGCACCGTACTGATCACTCATATTATCAGCTTCATCGAACTGCCTTTGCGCCAGCTGTAAGTCATCATCCTTGCCCAGAAGCAAGAGAGAAGCCAGCGCATGGTTCTTGAGACTTCTCAGCGCAACGTGAACAGGATCAGGAACATAAGGTCCAAGCGCTCTGAGCTGAGCATCTAACGCGAGGAAGAGCGTCCGATACGTTTGTTCCATGCGAGTGGCAAGGCGAACTTTCAGTGTGTTCAGCGCATGGTGCAGTGCCGGGACATCCACTTCCTCAATCTGCTCGATGGCGAGGGCGAAGCTGGGCACCTTCAAAAGCTCTGCCATCATCGCCGCATCGACTCGCTCGTTCGACCATTGGGGCGCGGCATTGGGTGAACTCAGGCCCTCGGCAAGCAGCGCTTCAAAGCAAGCGGCCAACTGCTCAAGATCTTCGAGTGCCGCGTCGCTCAAAATATCGCGCTTTCCGCTAAGCTGATCCCGCAACAAGGTCATAAAGAAACGCTGCACCGCGTCCCAGCGCGTATAGCCATCAGTTTCGTGGCGAACAATCGCGATGAGATCGGCATAGTCGTAATCGATCTGCAGCTTCACGGGCGCAGAGAACCCTCTTAACAAGGAAACCACAGGCCTGCTCTCAAACTCATTGAATTCCCAGGTCTGGGCCGGTTGAGACAGATCGAGTATGCGTTCGCAATCTTGCCGATACCCCGCTTGATCAATAAACCCAATGGCGAGCGGTATCTGAAATGGCTTCTTCTCTGCCTGACCCGGCGATGGCGGGCAACTCTGCGCGGCAGCTATACTCAAGCGCTTGCGTTCCGCATCCCAGCTAATGGCGATCTCGACAATCGGCGTACCAGCTTGCGAGTACCAATTTCGGAATTGAGTAAGGTCGACGCCGGATGCATCTTCCAAAGCGACCACAAAATCCTCACAGGTAACAGCCTGGCCGTCGTGGCGCGAGAAATACAGGTCGGTTCCCTCACGGAACTTCTCGGCGCCGAGCAGTGCGTGCTGCATTCGAATGATTTCAGCGCCCTTTTCGTAAACCGTCAGGGTATAAAAGTTAGATATTTGCTGATAACTGTCGGGCCTTATGGGGTGCGCCATGGGGCCGGCGTCTTCAGCAAACTGCGCCGAGCGCAGGAGGTTAACATCTTCAATTCGCTTCACCGTGTATGAGTTCATATCAGCGGAGAAACAGGCGTCGCGAAAAACGGTAAAACCCTCTTTAAGGCTTAATTGAAACCAATCGCGGCAGGTGACGCGGTTGCCGGACCAATTGTGAAAATACTCGTGAGCAACAACGGCCTCGACTCGCTGAAAAGCTGCATCGGTCTGGGTCTTGGGGTGCGCAAGAACGCAGGATGTATTGAAAATATTGAGGCCTTTGTTCTCCATTGCGCCCATATTGAAAAAACTGACCGCCACAATCATGTAAAGATCGAGGTCGTACTCCCGACCATAAACCTGTTCGTCCCAACGCATTGAGCGCTTGAGCGAGTCCATCGCGTGGTGACACTTATCGAGGTCTTTTTCCACCGCGAAAATCTCTAACTTAACCTCGCGACCGCTCATTGTGGTGTAGCGATCTTCCAACACTGCAAGGTCGCCGGCGACCAGAGCGAAGAGATAGCAGGGCTTCTTAAAGGGATCTTCCCACTGCACCCAATGTCTTCCACCTTCGGCCTCACCACTGTTCACTTTATTACCGTTTGAGAGCAAGACAGGGAACTGCGTCTTCTCCGCTTCAATCCTTGTGGTGAATACGGACATAACATCAGGTCGATCCAGATAATAGGTGATGCGCCTGAACCCTTCCGCTTCGCACTGTGTGCAGAACATTCCATCCGATTGATAAAGCCCCTCCAGACTCAAATTCTCTGCGGGCTTTATTTCTACAACGGTCTCGAGATCAAAGCTTGCGGGAACATTGGGGATCACCAGCGATGTTGGGCTAAGCTTATACGCGTCTTTCTGCAGCTGAACACCGTCAATGGCAATTGATTGCAGCTGCAGTTCGCTGCCGTGAAGGACTAAAGCCTCGCTCTTCTCCGCAGTCTTATCAATATTACGCACAACGCTAAGCACACTACGCACAATCGTTTTGTCAGCGAAGAGTTGAAAATCAAGCTGCGTGCGCTCGATCAAAAAGGCACTGGGGCGGTAATCAGCGCGGTAAATCGTCGGCTCGGAAACTACGTTTGACTCATTCTGCGCAGGGTCGCGACTTTGTGTGTCTGCCATTTTTTCTTCCAAATAGACGTTTTAAAAAATGAAGAATCGAGTGGATTCGCTTGTAGAAGAATTGATGATACTCGAGTCTCGGCGCTCACAGCTTTAAATTCACGCTCTGCATGCGAATCGCGTTTTTTCGGATGATTACCCAGGTTTCTCTTCACCCAGCACCAAACTCGACTGAGACCTGATAGCCCCCGTACTTTCGAATATTGATCACCCCGGTATCAAAGATGAGGTACTGCCCTTTAATGCCCTGTAATTCGCCCTGCACTTCAGGCTGCTTATCAAGATTAAAGGAGCTGACCTTTTCTGGATAGTGTTGAACCGGATATTCGATCGCGGTGAGATCGATATCCGTTAACTCCTGCACGGCGAGCAAGCCTTCCTGCTCCTGAAAATAATCAATGTCGTCTCGGAGTTCATTCTGCAGGCGCTCACGCTCCGCCGCCAGGTCGATCGGATCCGGGCTCCCCTTGAGCATCGCGCGCCAGTTGGTTTTGTCAGCGGCGAACGCTTTTGCCGCCTGTTCAACAAAGCCAGATATCTGCCGCGAGCTGGTCCGGTATACGGGAATGGCACCCACAGCGCCCTGATCAATCCAGCGGGTAGGAACCTGACTCACACGAGTGATACCCACTTTTAACCCAGAGGAATTGGCCAGATAGACAATGTGATCCTGCATGCAAAACTCCTCACCCCAGGACGGTTCGCGGCAGGTGCCTTCGTGGTAATGACACTTCTCGGGGCTGACAATACATTGGTCGCAGCGCGCAAGCGATTTAAAGCAGGGAAAACAGTGGCCCTGATTAAAACTCTTTGAGGTGACACGACCACAGGCAACACAATTGATCTTGCCGAGATACTTCAGGGTAAGTTGCTCGCCAATTTTCTGGTTGAGATCAATAAGCTGATCGTCAAGCTGCAAGGCATAATGCGCCACGCCCTGCTCGAGTCGGGCCGGCATTTTACGCAGAGCCCCTGTGTAACTATTCTGATTCATCAATTGCCTATCGGCAGGCATCTGCCGTTTAACTATTAGGTACTGTAAGAGAGCTGCCACTGATCATGGAATAACGTGCGTGGCATATGTGATGGCATATCCAGTTGCACGCTAGGCAGCACATTAGGTAGCACATCAATTCACGCAATACGTGGTAAGTGGGTGCAGGCCTCAATCATGAGGCAGCCCAACCACGAAACGAAAACTTATTTATCAGGCGAACAACTGCGTTGCATCTGACCGAGCAGTCGCCAGCATCAGCCTGGCGTTTTCCGGGCAATTCAATGTTTGGTGGTTGACCCGGCATCCGGCAATTTAATCGGCTGCTCACTGCCACCAGAGGCTTCCTTATTTTTACTGGCGCACTCGCCGTCCATCGCCGCCGTACGCTGTGAGGCGTCCATGTGCTCACTCTCATAGGCGATAACCGCCTGCAACGCTATCTCACGTTGCGACGCCGTCACTTCAGATCCATCGGGCCACTTACCGGTTTCTACCGCCAGTTTAAATCGCTTGATCATTTCGGGCGGCAACGATCTGGATTTTTCTATAAATTCGGACATTCTGTTCTACTCGTACTGTTACCAGACGGCTAGCGCGTGCTGAGGCGAAATATCAGCGCGGAAGGAACTGCGATGACGATGCCATATATCAGCCCCATGAGGTGCGCCGTGTTTGCCATGAGCACAAAAGAGTCAAGCAGACCCGAGTAACCCAGCAACAGCGTCGCCAACATGAGTATGTAGATCGGCAGCGGCAACTCGAAACGCTCGTCGCGCAGCAGCAGACTGAATACACCACAATAAGCCAGCAGGCCATACACCACACCAGACATGCCGCCGAAGCCCGCGAGTGGCGTGGATTCGGCTTGCCACAGATTAGAGGCGATGCCGATAAAAAAAGTGACCATCAACAAATGCATGGAGCCGACCGCGCGCTCAATTCTTCGCCCCAACTCCCAGAGCCAGAGCATATTAAAAACGATGTGCAACCAGCCAAAGTGGAGGAATATCGGCGTCACCAAGCGCCAGTATTGACCGTGTGATAAAAATTCTTCAATGGAAATTCGCGGCGACAGCCCCAGAAATTCAGCCGCTCCACTGCGGTCGACGGTCTGCATGACCATCAAGTCGTACAGCGGTTGCAGCTGGTACGTCCCCGCGAGGAAGCCTATGACACTCGCAATCACCAGAGACAGGGTCACCGGTGCAGACCTGAACAGCTCCGTGAAAGTCACCGACTGCGTCTGCACGTCTTGCCCGGCTTCTACAGTATCAACTTCTACCACCAGCGTCCCGTCATGAAACTGCTTCGCATCAGCGGCCAACTGCTCGCGCAAGTATTCAGGCGCGTAAATCACCTGCTGGCCATTTTGCTCGACAATGCGGTGTGGAAGATTCTGATTACGCCAGTGCCGGGTCAAATCCAGGAGATCAGCGTCCGCAGGAAAGGCAATCAGTGGCGTAAAGACCTGATCACTCATGCTCGCCGTTGCCTACAAACTGGGTACCCCATCCAAGCTTGTCGCGACAGGTCGCGTAGAACTCATGTCCCGTGGGGTGGATCAGATTGACAACTTTCCTGTATTTCTTAATTTTGATGACATCGCCCGGCTTGGCACCGGAATTAACCTGGCCATCACAGCTGACGGTGGGATTGGACGGATTGTTTTCTCCGATGATTATCTTGACTTCGCTCTCTGCGCCCAGAACCAGCGGCCGGCTTGAGAGCGTGTGTGGAAACATGGGAACGATCGCAATCGCATCCAGCCCAGGATGCATGATGGGACCGCCACCAGAGAGCGAATAGGCCGTTGAGCCAGTCGGCGTGGAGACGATAAGCCCATCACTGCGTTGGCTGTAAACGAATTCGCCCTCAATATACAGGTCGAAGTTGAGCATCTTGGGAGCCTGCCCACTGTGGAGCACGACATCGTTCAGCGCATTCGATTCTGACACCGGCGCGCCATCGCGGTAGAGCTGCATCTGCAGGAGAAATCGCTGCTCGGCAAAATACTCGCCGTCGAGTACCGCATTCACACTCTCTTCAATATTTTCTGGCGCGATGTCAGTAAGAAAACCCAACTGTCCACGGTTAATTCCTAAAACCAGCGCATCATGCCTGGCAAGATCCCTTGCCGCTCCCAACAGACTGCCGTCGCCGCCCACCACGATCACCAGATCACAAATCTCGCCTATCATCTTGCGCGTTGCAATCTGCCAGGCAGGATCGTGTAAGGCAGCCGCTGTTTCTGCTTCGAGCACGATTTTAAGTTGGCGCTTTTCCAGAACCTTGACCAGTTCACGCACGGACGTGACAACACTTTCGCTGTCGACTCGACCGATTACTCCAATGTTTCGAAAAGTGGTTGCCATACTGCTGATTCACAAAGAATTGCCTGACTCACAAAGAGTTACAGGTACGCCAGGAACTACAGGTATTTGATACTTAAGCGATTATACCGCTCCGGAGGACTCATCGCCATATTGCCTGGCACCCTGCTGGCCACCCGTGTGGAATAGCAAACTCTGGCCGGGGTCAAACAGCCCGCCCAGCCTCTCCCGCCCGCTATGCACGACTAGAGGACCTGTATACACGGGATCAAGGGCGAGCTCGCAACCCGCCTGTTCGAGGCGCTGACGATAGGACGATAATTCGGCTGGCTCGGCCTGACATTTGATCAGCGAGATTGAGCGCACATCGCGAAACTCCAAAACCCGCATCACATCGTCGACAGTAATAGTGTGTGGAAGCTCCAGCGCGGAGGCGATAATAGGCTTTTCCGACAGCCAGTTGAGGAACGCTCGCACACTCTGTTCGGCACGCTTCTCGAGCGCTGTCGGCGAATCCGCTACACTCAGCGCCACAACTCGACCAGGGCTCTCCCCGCCACTGCTCAGTCGGGCGAAGGCCAGGCCGATAGCGGTCGTGGCCGACCCCGCAGCACAGCGCCACTCTGCAAATTCATGCCGCTCTGCAGCAATCTGGCCAAGCACCACGCTACCAAGGATTCCCAACGCGCCACTCCCGCCTAGCGGAACGACGTAACTCCGCGGCGCGTACTCAGGCAGCGCGTCCCACCCTTCCATATACATGAGTCGCCGGTAATCTTTGCGACTAAGAAAGCGAAGCTGCATACCCTGTGCCCGCGCATCACATAGCGTTGGCGTTAGGCATGATGGCATCTCACCATTGATCAACGCCGTCGCCGACATCGCGTAGTGGCGCGCCATGGCCGAGAGCGACCACAGGTGATTGGACCAGTAGCCACCAAAGCTCGTGACGGATGGCACGCCCATCGCGCGTAGGCAATGGAACAAAGGGAGCAGCTTGAAAAGTTTGTTCCCCGCAAGCTGGGGGCCAAATTCGGACTGCAGCCTATCGAGTCGCAAAATGCTGACCGGCTCGGGCGTGTCGACTATAACGCCGGGAGCGACTTGGGTAACAGGCGCTAGAGCCGCCAGCGATCGAAGTGACTCGATGCTCTCTAACAGGACATGGGGATCGAAATCGAGGCTGAATTCCTTGTTCGAGCGCATGGTGGCTTACTTCTGCAAGATACTTCTGCAAGATACTTCTGCAAGATACTTCTGCAAGATACTTCTGCGAGATACTGCCGAGAGACACTTCCTCGGATCTCCCAAGCTACGGCTAAAGAAAGGTTAGCGTCTTCGCAATATACCGAGTGTTTCTACCGTCTCGACTTCTTCAAAGTTGCCAGAGGCGAGCGCAGCGCGCCAAATATTGATCGGCGCCTGTCCTCCCTCTGCAGGATCGGGAAAAAGATCGTGTATCGCTAGCAAACCACCCTGCATAATCTTATCGGACCAGTTTTTAAGGTCAGCCTGCGCCGCCTCTTCGCTGTGACCACCGTCAATGAATACCATGGCCAGTGGCGTTTGCCACTGCTTGGCAGCAACGCTGGATGGCGCCACTAACGGCACCACTGCATCCTCAAGATCAAAACTGCGCATGGTTTTGCGGAACTCTCTGAAACTGTCCATCAAGCCGGCGTCCGAGTCATAAAGCTCCTTGTCGTGATACTCCTCACCGGGCTGGTGCTCCTCTGAACCTCGATGATGGTCGACGGCGAAGACGACTGCGTTGACCTCAGCGCAGGCCGTCGCCAGATAGACGGTCGACTTACCGCAATAGCTGCCAACCTCAAGTGCAGGCCCATTGACGCAGGCAGAGCGGGCGTGACGATAAAGCGCCTGACCTTCAGCTGGGTCTAGAAAACCTTTGATTTTATCGATCTCAATTTGTTCTGGGAGCATAGTTGTTCTGAGTAAATTAGTGGCGTCTGGTGGGTGCGAGCAAGCTTTTAAGCCAACCAAAAAAAGTGTTTTTCCCCAGCGCCCATCGCAAGGCACCGTCGATTCGATCAAAGTAAGCCTGCTCGTCTTCAAAAATCACTTCACGTTTGATGAAGTGGCGTTTGGAATTGAGCTCCTTGATAACCTTGGCCGGATTACCACCCACGACAACATTGTCAGGTACATCTTTTACGACAACGGCGCCTGCGGCAACCACGCTATTTTCACCGATCGTCACGCCCTTTCCTATCTTGGCGCCATGACCGATCCAGACATTGTCGGCAATACTGATCGCCTTAGTGCAATTAAAAAGCTTTACACGATGATAAATGCCGTGCCAGTCGCAATCTGAAATGTAAGCGTTGGCCGCGAACAGACAGTTGTCGCCAATGGTAATTGAATCGGCTGCGCTGATATGAACGCCGGGAGAAATCTGGCAGTAGTCTCCAATGGAAATTTTTCCCTGGAGCTTGTCATCGGACCAGGTTGTGATTGAGATCGGGTTTTCATTTGACGAGATCAAATGCAAAAAATCCCCGGCGACGATGCGGTGACCAAAAATTCTTATCTTTCTGGGTTTGATCGCCTCCATATGCTTGCCAAGCTGGTCAAACTGAGGCCTTAGAAAGTGTTCAACGACAAAGCTGTCGTAGGCTTTTCTTATCCGCGCAACCCAATAGGGCCGATGATCATCCCGCATCGCGATATTGTTTCTTGGTTTTAGTCGACGATGGCTGCCGCAGGCAACTCAATCGCATCGATGCGACGTTCGGCGAAAAGTCGAGCAGCGCCGGTGTATCCAAACAGGCTGTCTGCCGCCAGGAGAACAGCAGCAGAGGTCCAGCTCGTTTTCTCGACCGGCCAAAACTCCTGTATCTTGTACTGGTAACCGGTCCAGTATACGCCGTTATCATCCGTCCACTGATGCAACCAACTGTAGAGCTCCAGTGCCTGCTCGCGGCGACCTGCGGCGACCAACGCCATTGTGAGCTCACAGGACTCTGCGACCGTTACCCAGGGCTCATCGCTCACGCAAAGACAACCCATACCGGGGCGAACAAAAGTGTCCCAGCGTGCATCGAGTCGGGCGCTGGCCTCCTCTCCCTCATAGATCCCCGCAAGAATGGGATAAAACCAGTCCATTGAGTATCTGGCTTTGCTCTCCCAACTTCGATCAAAACGCTGGGGTTTGTGCTTGATCGCCTCCCCGAGGCGGTGATAGGCACGCGACCAGCCAGCCGCGTCTTCATCGAGAAGATCAGCGAGATTAATCGCGCATTCCAGACTTTTGTAAATTGAGCTGCAACCTGTGACCAGCGCATCATCTAGGCACCGGCCGCGCGCATCAAATGCCCACGCGATCTCACCATGAGCGCTCTGATACGATAGAACACAATCGATCGCCCGCTTTACCGTGCAAAACATTTCGCGGGCAAAATCGCTATCGCGGCTCACGAGGTAGTAATGCCAAATGCCGGTGGCGATGTAAGCCACAAAGTTGGTTTCTCTGCGGCCCTCAAGCACCGGTTGCCCATGGCGATAGTTAGCCCACCAGGAACCGTCTTCGAGCTGATTTTTCTGCAGCCAGCGGTAGGCAGCTTTTGCCGCATCCAGCTCTCCTGCGACGCTAAGGCCCATCGCCGATTCACAATGATCCCAGGGATCAAGCTTGCCTTCGCTGTCCCAAACGATTGAGCCGTCGGATTGCTGGCAATCTAACAGATACTGCGAGGTGCGCTTAAACGCCTCTACACCTGTCGAGGGCATGAATTCAAACTTATTCAAGATTCACTCCTGGTAAAGTACATC
Organism: uncultured Pseudomonadales bacterium; assembly: GCA_964504585.1. GTDB lineage: Bacteria > Pseudomonadota > Gammaproteobacteria > Pseudomonadales > UBA7434 > UBA7434. The sequence continues at coordinate 18,416 of CAZDEW010000042.1, forward strand.
ACGATGCTCTTCCCCATAATTGGATTTAGCAATACGTCTACAGCACGAGTCAGCCACGGCTTTTTCATAAGATCCCAAACCAGTAGCTTATGGTAACGCTCAACGCTCCAATGATCGGGCTTGTCCCAAAAAAGACACTTCAACCACCAATAGGGTACGTGCAGTGCATGGGCCCAATGTCTGGCAAAGCGCTGCCAGCCAAGGTCTTCGACTTCACTGCGCAGCTGCTGCGCATTGAAAATCCTTATATGCCCACCCTCAGCCTGATAGTAGGCCTTGCTCAGGCGCCAGCAAATAGCTTCAGGCCAGGCTCGAGGTACGCTCAGTGCCATTATACCGCTCGGTTTCAGCACGCGGTTGATCTCGGCAAGTACCTGCGGATAATCCGGGATATGCTCTAGCACTTCGGAACAAATGACCACGTCGAAGCTGGCATCCTCGAAGGGTAAGCAGGTCGCATCCGCCTGCCGGAACTCACAATAACCCTCTCCCTCTGGCTCACCCGCTAAAAAATCAATATTTTCCTGCAGCCGCGCTTTGGCGGTTTCAAGGTCCCGTTCACTCAGGTCTATGCCCGTGACCTGCGCACCAGTTTCGCAATAGGCAGAGATTGAATGACGCCCTTCACCGCAGCCCACATCAAGCACCCTGTGTTGCGGGCTGAGCTTGAGCTTTTCAAAATCAATGGTCTTCATATGCAAGAACCCGATGATACAACTCGCTGAGCTGACGCGCCGCTTCGGCCCAGCTAAACCTCTCCACAATCCGCGCCCGACCTTTAGCACCGAGCTCTTCTCTGAGTACTGCATTGCTTAACAGGCGCTTGATCGCTTCCGCCAGCGCGTCACTGTCGCCTGCCTTCACGATCAGCCCCGCATCGCCAACAACCTCTGGCAGGGCACCGCCGTCACTGGATACCAGCGGTACCGCACAGGACATAGCTTCGGCCGCCGGCAAGCCAAAGCCTTCGTAAAGCGAGGGCGAAACGGCAACGCTCGCCCTGGCGTAATTCTCGATCAAGCGTTCGGTACTGATGCCGGACTCGAACCTGACACAATCGCCAATACCCAGCCTGCGGATCAATTTCTCGGTCGGTCCTGACTCTTTGAGTTTGCCAATGACCAGCAACTCGATATCCGGAAACTCGTTTTTTAAGCTTGCGACGGCTTTGAGCAAGAAGCGCAAGCCCTTTAGCGGCTGATCCGCTGAGGCAGTCGTCATTAGCAAGTTGCGTTTGCGCGCAACGCCACTGCGAGGCGCAAAGAGACTGGTATCGGTGCCACAATGCACGATGTCGATCGAACTTTCGCTGCAATCAAAAGCATCGGCGATATCTGTACGGCTGACCTGAGACACGGTGACTAGGTGCTTCAACTGCTTCACAACTTTCTTTTGCATTCCAATAAAAGAATGCCAGCGTTTGATCAGGAGTTTGTGGTACCAGCGCTTCGCTGATTTCAAGGCCAGGGTTAAGTCGCGCGTTATGGGATGATGAATCGTAACGACGACCGGCAAACCCAGCGCCTGAATATCCAGCAAGCCGTAACCCAGGCACTGGTTGTCATGCACGATATCGTAGTCATCCTGATGCGCTCGCAGATACTTGTGCGCGCGACGACTAAAGGTGTAAGGCTCGGCAAAGCCACCCGTTAGCATCGACCACCATTCAAAAAAGTCTGTGTAGGACAGCAGATGCCTCGGGCGCAGGGACCAGAAGTGATGGTGCTTCGCGGCAAAAAGATCGAGGCTGGGCAGCTTAATCAGATTAACGCGAGGGTCCAGCTCGGGGTATGGCGGCCCGGAAATCACGTCAACTTTATGCCCCAAATCAACCAGAGACTTACTCAAATAGTGGACATAGATACCCTGCCCGCCCACATGCGGCGCGCTGCGATAACCTAGCAAGGCAATGCGCAGCGGCTTTTCAATCTCGATCGATTCCGAAGGCTGGAGACGACTTAAATCGCCTGGCCTTTCAAACTTTGTCATACAGCTCTAAAACACCCTTCAACTCAATGAGTCTGGCACATTGAGTCGCTTAATTCTTACTTCACTTCCACCAGCAGAAACTGCCGTTGCCGCCGGGATTCATTAGCCACTTGAAATGAGCTTCCTGCCACATGGAAAGAAAACCCGCCGCTGGCTGACTGAAAACTATGGCGCCGACCGGATTCGATGACGTGGCGAAGTCCATCCTCGTATTGAATCAGATAGGCATCATAATCAGGATTTAGCATTGCGCTAACCGCGTTACCGCCCACAAAAACGCGACTGATACGGAACCAGGCATTCTCGATCACGCCGCCGCCCTGATAATCACTCTTGGTTTGCTTGAGATCCTGCTTTTTGTCCAGATTAATTATCGCAATAGCGCGTGCAGCCTCACTCGGCGAGCTATTGCGCGCACGATGCTCCAATGGATCATCAACGAAACTGGTCACGACTCTAAGCGATCCCGCCTGACGCACAGGCTCCTCTTTCCAGGGCTCGCCTCTGACCTGATGCGCCAACTCCCCGGATTGCAGCATAATCAGCGTCATCGCATGCTCATGCAGATGGTATTCACCCACACCGCCAGGTGCGAGAAACAGATCGAATAAAACGCTGCTGCCCTGATCGTAGCGAACGATATGGCCAGGCTCCTCAAACATGCTCCGGGAGGCGGTGCCTCGTTCGCTTGCCTGCCCACTACCGTTTCCGCCGGAATCACTTTGCTTGTAAGCACCACCGGTGCCACTGCAGCCGAGGGACAATACACCAAGCACGATCAGACCGAAGAGCCGCAGCGAGCGGAACATCCCCGCTATGGGATGAGTGTCTTGCGACAAATATTGGCGAATCACAAAGTGCCGCATGCTTGAGTTGTGGGTACCTAATGTAGGAGCGAATCCGAAATCGGGGGCGAATTGTACCGAAATGCTAACTAAGGACAAAAATCAATAAAAATCAGCTGCTTACAGACGAACAAGAAGCGCTAGCCGACGGCATTTTTGATCACCTGAGCGTAGCCATGGCTGAGAGCCGAAGTATGTTCGCGATAGAAACCCTTTTTGACCAGCGCCAGATGAAATTCGCGCAGTCGATAACAGGGAACTGTCGGCGCAAAGTGGTGTTCGCAGTGATAATTGACGTAGTGCGGACTCAGGAATACGCGCTCCAAACGATTAACCAATGTCGTTCGAGTGTGCTTTCGCGGATCGGGGTCGTAGAGATCACTTACGGCGCCGTGCTCTGCTACCTGCCGAATACGCGACCAAAAGGTAAATGTGGTCAGCCAGGCACCGAACCAGAGCAAGTAAAGCCAGCCGGATAGAAAAACTGATAAGAGAAACCACAGGCCAAGGTTAACCAGAAGCGCATTGACTGTGTGATTCCGCGAGCGCCCGGCACCCGTCTGCACCGTTATGTCACTGCCCTGCTGAATCAAACCTTGAATCGCTTTGTATCCTGTCTGACCCGTCAGATCACGAATAATCTTGCGCTTAAAGCTTGCCCTTTCTACGGGGTAACTTCGATAGTTAGGCAGATCCGGGTCGTCTTCACTTCCGGCCTGAGCGTGATGCCGGCGGTGCGATGTCGCATAAGTCTCTAACTCAGCAAATACCGGGTAGGCGCATAACCACTGTCCAACGATCTCATTGAGTCGCTTGCTTGCAAAGAGGCTTCGATGGCCGGCATCGTGCATTAACACGGCTAGCCCGAGCTGACGCCCGCCTATCACAAACAACGCCAGTAAAACGGTTATCAAGTTTGGCACCCAGTAGACGACAAGAAAACTGGCCCAGATTATCAACCAGCTGCTCGCCACTTGCAGCATAGCTAATGCGTCAGACGAAGTGTTGAACTCTTTTAGCTCTGCCGGGGTAAAATAGTCTGAAATATGCATAGTGAATTGTGGCAGCTCTGCCCTAGCGCTTGCCGGCTGGGAAAATATTCATGGTCTTGGCAATAATCGAAAGCATCACTTCGTCGGCACCGCCGCCAATTGAGGCCAGACGCATATCGCGGAAAGCACGCGCCACAGGATTGTCCCACATAAAGCCCATGCCACCCCAGTACTGCAAACAGGCATCGCTGACTTCGCGCGCCAGCCTTCCGGATTTCAGTTTTGCCATCGACGCCTTCTGTGTCACATCCTTACCGTTAACATAGCCCTCGACTGCGTCGTAAACCAGCGCTCGCAACAGCTCCACTTCGGTTTGTAACTCCGCCAGACGGAAATAAACAGACTGGTTATCCAAAATAGGCGCATCAAATATTTCTCGCTCACGGGTGTACTCAATTGTATTGTTGATACAGCTTTCAAGCCCTTTCAGCAGAGAAACCGCCGCATAGATGCGCTCTTCCTGGAACTGCTCCATCTGGTAAATAAAACCAGCGCCTTCCTGACCCAATAAATTTGCTTGCGGCACGCGCACGTTGTCTAGGAAAATCTGCGCAGTATCCGAGGATCGCATACCGAGCTTATCAAGGCGCTCCGAAAATGACACGCCCGGCGTATTGGTCGGTACCATCACCAGCGACTTGTTCTTATGCATTTGTCCATCGCCTGTATTAACAAGCATACACAGCACGTCCGCCTGCGTGGAGTTCGTGATCCACATCTTGGTACCGTTGATGATGTAGTCACTGCCGTCCTTCTCGGCGCGGGTTTTAATCTTCGCAACATCCGAGCCTGCATGCGGCTCGCTGACTGCTATCGAGCAAACCGCCTCACCCGCTATTGCCGGCTTGAGAAACTCCTCGCGCAGTGCGTCACTACCGTGCTTGGCAAGCGCCGGCGTTGCCATATCGGTTTGCACGCCGATACCCATCGAAACGCCGCCACTGGCGACGCGCCCCAATTCTTCGTTAAACACCGTCTGATAGCTGTAATCCAGCCCCATACCACCATACTCGGCAGGCTTGCTGATGCCTAGCAGGCCTAAATCACCGAGTTTTTTAAATAACTCTTTGGCAGGGAAAATGCCCTTGGCTTCCCACTCATCGCAGTAGGGGTTGATTTCCTTGTCGACAAAAGCCGCTGTTGTCTTGCGTATCGCTTCGTGTTCTTCAGTTAAAAGCATGTTCTATCTCATTCACTCAATTCTTAAAAAGGCTGTCAGCTAAACCGTTACACTTTAGAGCACCCAATTCACAGACCGTATTGTCGGGATGCGAGCTCTCGCATAATCTCTTCGGAGCCGCCGCCGATCGCATTCACCCTGACCTCGCGATAAATCCGCTCAACTCGATTGCCTCGCATATAGGAAATGCCGCCAAGAATCTGCATCGCCTCACGCGCACAGAATTCCATGGTCTGGCTGCTTTGCACCTTGAGCATGGCGATATCGGCAGCATCGGGCTCGCCCATTTGCATCTGCCTCGAGCAAACCTGCAAATACGCCTGTGTTGCATTGATTCGCTGTTTCATCTCGGCAATTTTATGACGGATCACTTGATGGTCGGCTAGACGCTTGCCAAAAGTTTTGCGATCCTTGGCCCAGTTAGCGGCCTCTTCAAGGCAAACTCTCGCATGAGCCTCCATCGACACCGCCATCGCAAGGCGCTCAGTGTTAAAGTTGTTAACGATAACCAGGAAGCCACCGCCTTCGCGGCCGATCAAATTCTCGGCTGGAACGCGCACCTCATCAAAGTAGATTGTCGCCGTATCGCTGCACCACCAACCCTGTTTTTGATCGAGCTGGGTTCTGCTCACGCCCTCAAGGTCGGCGGGTATTAAAAGTACGGATACCCCGCCCGCGCCTTCACCGCCAGTACGGACAGCTGTAGTAAACCAGTTCGCATTCATCGCGCCGGTGATATAAGTCTTCGAGCCGTTGACGATGTAGTAGTCGCCATCGCGCCGGGCACCCAGTGAGCCAAATCCGGCGGTGCAGACTTGGGAATTGAGCAAGGTTTACC
>CAZDEW010000043.1:0-24274 GCA_964504585.1 uncultured Pseudomonadales bacterium
CCTGGCAGGTACTTCTGCTTTTGCGCCTCATTGCCGTTGAGCTGTATCTGGTTGGTGCAAAGCAGCGTATGCGCGCCGTAACTCAGCGCAATCGATGCCGAGGCGCGGCCAATTTCTTCAAGCACTAGCGTCAGCGCCAGATAGCCCATATTGGTACCGCCATACTTTTCATCGATGGTCGTACCAAGCAGACCCATGTCGCCGAGCTTTTTCCATAGCTCGAGCGGAAACGCATTCTCCTTATCGACGCTTGCGGCAATTGGCGCAATCTCCTTGTCGACAAAATGACGGACTTGCTCAACCAGCATGTCATTGGTTTCGCCAAGTTCAAAATTAAGAGAGGAATAAACCATTGTTCTATGACTCCATGGTCCCGGAGTTTACCGGGTTTTGCTTTCTAAACTTCTTCTGCAACAACTGTCACTAGCGGCTGCCTGGTTTTTACCTGTAAGCCGGTTTCACAGCTAACAGATTCTACAACGCCGTCGATCGCCGCTTTCAGCGGATGCTCCATCTTCATCGCCTCTAAAACGACCAGCGTTTGCCCAGCACTGACTTTGTCACCCGCCTGGCAAAGCACGTCAACAATGACGCCATCCATGCTAGCTTTGACCTGACCACTGCCAGCGCCACCGGCAGCAGCCGCCGGTAAGTGGGTGTTGTTGATCAGGTTAAAGTGTCCTGTGCCATCGTCAAGGAAGAGATTGTTACCGGTCAAAGCGTAGGACAAGGTCCGCCTGACTCCAGATTCGATAAACGTTAGCTGATGCTTATCCAGCGCGACCAGCGTAATCTCCACATCAACTTCATCAGCGCTAATGCGATACTGCCTGCTGCCTGTTTCTTCAACCGTCAACCGCAAACTGGATTCGTTGAAGCCAAGTAAAAACTGACACTGCTGTGGTGCACTCCGGCCCCAGTTTGCCGAATCGTCGCGCTCACCGTTCGCCAGATAAAATAGCAGCGCAGCTTTGGCGTAGGCCTGCACCGTGGGAGTTTTGTTTAAAACGCTGGCGTCATCTTGAAAATGTTGCTCGATAAAAGCCGTTGTCGCCGCTCCCTCCATAAATACCGGGTGTTGCAGGCAATTCTCCAGAAAAACTTTGTTGTTATTTACGCCCAACAACACCGTATCGCGCGTCGCTGAAATAAGGCGCCTGATTGCCTCTTCGCGGCTTTCGCCATAGGCTATAATCTTCGCCAACATGGGGTCGTAATGTGGGCTGACCAGCTGACCGCTCTGGATACCGTGGTCCATGCGAAACCCTTCACGCTCTGGATAGTGCCAATATTCGACTCTTCCCGTTTGCGGCATAAAGTTATTGCGCGGATCCTCGGCGTACAGCCTGACCTCGACCGCATGCCCGGTAAGCGTAATTTCATCCTGCGACAAGGGGAGCTTTTCACCCGATGCCACTTTCAGCTGCCAGGCAACCAGATCCTGCCCAGTGATTAATTCAGTGACAGGGTGCTCGACCTGTAAGCGCGTATTCATTTCAAGAAAATAGAAATTCCTGTCCTCATCAACCAGAAACTCTACCGTGCCCGCACCACAGTAATTGCAAGCTTTAGCAGCGTTTACGGCTGCTTCACCCATACGCTGACGCAGATCCGGATCGACAAAAGGTGAAGGTGCCTCTTCGACAACCTTCTGATGACGGCGTTGAATCGAACAGTCGCGTTCGCCTAGATAAACCGCATTACCATGTTTGTCAGCGAAAACCTGTATCTCAATATGCCGCGGTTGTAAAACAGCGCGTTCAAGTATGAGCTCTCCGCTACCAAAAGCTGACTCCGCCTCGGAACGAGCCGTTCTGATTTGTTCTGGCAGCTCTGATGCATCGTGTGCAAGCCGCATGCCGCGACCCCCACCGCCGGCCGACGCTTTGATCATCAGTGGGAAACCAATCCGCTCGGCCTCTTTTAGCAGGACATCGTCACTTTGCTCTGCATCCTGGTAGCCAGGAATACAGGGAACCCCGGCTTCTATCATCGCGACCTTTGACAGTCGCTTACTCCCCATGAGATTGATAGCTTCGGCATCAGGCCCGATAAAAACCAACCCTGCTTCCGCACAGGCTTCGGCAAAACTCGCGTTCTCTGAAAGAAAACCATAGCCAGGGTGCACCGCATCAGCGCCAGTTAGCTGCGCCGCCTGCAGAATCTTGTCAGATCGCAAATAGGAATCGCCGACAGGAGCTGCACCTATACAAACAGCCTCATCAGCCACATCAACATGTAGCGCACCTGCGTCGGCTTCGCTGTAGACTGCGACTGTTCGATAGCCTAGCGATCTTGCAGTACGAATGACTCGCACGGCGATCTCGCCGCGGTTTGCAATCAATATTTTTTTTAAACTTGGCATAATGTCAGCTATAGATTCTCTACAAATGCGTGTCACGCCCAGGATGGTTTGCGCTTTTCAAGAAACGCACGGGTTCCTTCCTTGCCTTCTTCGGAGTTGATTGCCGTGGCAAACATATCGGCTGCGCTGTCGAGCAACTCATCTTCTGGCATTGTTCCGACCATCAGCATTAACTCTTTGGTTCTGGCATTCGCGACCGGCCCTCTGCGAGCAACTTTCTTAACGACTTCCTGAAGCTTAAGCTCAAGCGACTCCGCATCTTCGGCCACGTAATGTACCAACCCGAGTGTCAAAGCCTGATTGCCATTGACCTGTTCGCCCAGTAGCGCAAGACATCTAGCCTGAGTTAAACCAATGCGCTTAACGACAAACGGCGCTATCTGGGCGGGGATAATTCCCAAGCCAGTCTCGGGCATAGAAAAACTCGCCTCAGCGTGCGCTATCGCCACATCAGATACGCAGGCGAGACCAAAACCGCCACCCATAGAGGCACCCTCCAAAACAGCGATCACGGTTTGAGGCGCCTGTTGTACCTGGCTGATCATGCGTCCAAAATTTCGGTTGAATACCCAGGCGGCCTGATCCGCGGGCAACTTGTTACCCTCACTATCCGTGGCGTTGTGCATGGTAGAAATATCTCCACCGGCACAAAAGTGGCCGTCCGAACCGCGCAATATGACGGCTCTGACCTCTGACCGATCAGATATCGCAGAGAATACTTCTATGATCTCCGCAACCATCACTTCATTCATTGCATTTCTTTTCTCAGGACGGTTCAGCGTCAACGACAGAACGCCCGTTTTTGCATCGAGTTCGGTCAGTAGAGTCGAACACTCCGGCAAACTACTCATGACTAAATCTATTCCTCAGCTCTATTGTTGCCTTGACGGCACCTTTCGTTATAAGCGGCCAATGCCAAAGGTATTGGTATTAGGCGTCCTCGCATCCCCATCCACGCAAACGCGAAGAATCAGCGCGAGCACATTGCGCGTATCACGCGGATCAATAATTCCGTCATCCCAGAGCCGCGCAGTATTTGCGAGCGCGTGAGAACGCTCCTCCATTGCAGATACTGTTTCCTGCTCCATTTTGTCGAGAATAGCCTCGTCAACCGCTCCACCGCGTTTCATTTTCGCCTCGGTCACCTGGCGCATCACGCTACCAGCTTGCGCGGGCCCCATGACCGATACAACACTACGCGGCCAGGCAAAAACGAAGTGAGGGTCCATACCGCGACCACACATCGCGTAATTACCCGCGCCGTAAGAGCCGCCTACGACAATACTGACTTTAGGCACGGTTGAGTTGGTCACAGCCTGAATGAGCTTGGCACCGTGCTTGATAATGCCCGAGCGCTCCATATCGGTTCCCACAAGGAAACCGGTGGTGTTATGCAAGAAAATAATGGGGCGATTCGACTGTTGGCAGAGCTGAATAAACTGCCCCGCTTTGGCTGCGCCTCGCGCAGTAATGGGCGAGTTGTTGCCAATAACGCCGCAGCGCAAACCTTCGACCTCGATAAAACCACAGACGGTACCGCCATCGTAGTCAGGCTTGAAGTCCAGAAAATCGGAGCCATCGGCAATTCTGGCAATGATCTCTCGAACGTCGTAGGGCGTTTTTGGGTCTTCAGGCACCAGACCTATCAAATCCTCGGAAGAGTAACGCGGCTTTTCGAATGTCCCCGCGCGGGAGGCTGGCTTCTCGTCCCAACCCAGTTTGCGTACGACTTCTCTGGCCATACGAATACCGTCAGCATCATTTTCCGCGAGAAAGTCAGCGGTGCCTGCAATTTCGCTGTGCATCTCGGCTCCGCCAATTTCTTCTTCCGTAGCGATTTCACCGGTTGCCGCCTTCAACAGCGGTCGACCCGCAAGATATACCGTCGACTGCTTGCGCACCATAATGACATAGTCAGACAAACCTGGCTGATAGGCGCCGCCTGCTGTTGCGCTACCGTGCACGACCGTTATCTGGGGAATTCCCGCCGCAGACAGTCGGCACTGCGCAGCGAAGCTTGAACCCGAGGGTCCGAAGAAATTTCCCAGCAACCTCAGGTTGCCACCCCCACTTTGCGCCAGTACAACCAATGGCAGTTTGTTGCGATGGGCGATCGCCATCATGCGCGTGCGCTTGGCAAAGCCCATTTCACTCATACTGCCGCCCTTGGTCAGGTAATCGTCCACCATGACCAGACAGCAGACGTTCTCGACATAGCCAATACCAGCAATCGACGTTGCGCCGGCTGCGGATCCGTCTTTGTCTTCCTCCTGCATATAACCGCATATCGTCGACAGCTCAAAGTAAGGTGCACCTGGATCCAGCAGCAGATTCAAGCGTTCCCGTGGAGGGAGCAGCCCCTTTTTGATGTACCGTTCGGCCTTCGCTTTTGCCGCCTCTATCACGCGCGTCTCTATGTCGCGAACCTCCTGCACCGATGCCGACATAACTTCGGCATTGCGCTTAAAGGTTTCGCTATTGGTATCGAGAAGGGATTCTAAAATGGCCATGCTGATTGATAACGTAGGAGTTTGAAATCTAGTGTTTGAGTGCGCCTGTGCGGGCCCTATGACGGAAGATTTTTATAGGGATCCAGCTCTTCGCCGTAAGTCAGCGACTGCTCAAACGCGGGTCGCTCGCGCATACGATTGAGATAGCCTGTGATGACTTCTGAATAGTCGGCGGATATACCAAGCAACTCGCCAAAATGTAGCGCATAGGTAATCGCGATATCTGCGATGGTAAACCGGTTATCACAGAGGTACTGATTAGATTGCAGATGCTGTTCCAAGCGAACCAACCTCGCCAGATACCACTTGCGATAGTCATCAGCGACTTTCGGCTGCCTCTTATCCTCAGGCTCCAGCGCGGTGTAGCGGAAGAATATGGTTTGTGGAAAGGTTAGGGTCGCGTCACTGTGAAACAGCCAGTTCAAAAAATCCGCGTAGGCTGGGTGATCAGTTTTTACGCCAAGCTGATCGACAAAGCCGAAGCGTTCAATCAGGTAAAGACAGATGCCCGTTGACTCTGTCATGGACTGGCCGTCATGCTCGAAATACGGAACCGTGCCCAGCGAGTTCAGTTCCTTGTAACCCTCAACAAAATATCGCGGCGGGAATGGCATGACTTCAAGCTCATAATCGATGCCCATCTCCTCCAGTGTCCAGAGTGCACGCAGCGATCGCGCGTTGTAACAGTGCCACAGCTTGGGTTTATTAGCGGTCATGTAAGGTCGTTTAGTTCATTGAAGGGTTCACGATCGGGATCGTGACAGGGCTGCTGCCTTGAGTAAACTTGTTGATCTGATTGTAATTTTACTGTGATCGGACTAGCACGATGTGGCTTAGCATGCCAAAAAGATCATAAATCGCGTCATCGCCGCGCAGCGCGGCGCTGACGGTAATCCCGTGGCGAGCAATCAAACCAGTTCTTGAACGCAGTCGTGAACGAACGCTGATCCGAGTAACCCAGAAGAAAGGCGATATCGGTAATGCTGAGGTGGGGATCGACGAGATACTGAGTTGCGAGCTCCTTACGCAAGGCCTGCAAAACCTCCTGAAACTTGAGTTCTCGATCGGATAAGCGTCGCTGCAGGGTACGCGGTGACAGGCACAGTTCATTGGCGATCTGTTCAACCGAGACGGCGCCGGTAGGCATCTGCCGAACCAGGCTCTCTCTGAGTGCACCAAGAAACTCGTCGTCGGGCCTCTCGCGAAACAAATGCTGGATTGAGCTGCTTAGCGGTTGATGCCAACCTGCATACAACTGAGTAATCGGCGCATCGAGGCAGGCACGATCAAAAGTGAGTCGCGTGTGCGGCTGGCCGAACTTAAGTTTCGACCCAAACTGCTTTTTTAAGGCCTGCACGCTGGCAGGCTTTGCATAAGTGAAACTCGCTTCCAGCACCGGGATGGTCTCGACGCAGAGCGACTGCACATTATGCATGGATAAAGTCATCATCTGATCGGAGATATAGCGCTGATGCCGACTCTCATCCCACAGTGGGTTCCAATTCAGATGCAGCCTGTCCTTTTCAACGCTTACTTTGATTTCTCCGATATCACCCTCATAGGCAATCGCACTGGGCATCAAGTTAAGGTATTCACGGAAAGTTCTGCAGACTGACATCGTATACAGCTGCAGGTTGAGGCGATTAATATAATCAATCCTCCCGGCGATCAAACCCACATCCTGACGACCGGTGATGACTTCGATGGAATGGTAGAGCGCAAACAGCTTACTCACGGGGTGCCTGCTATCAGACTCCACCAGCTCAGAGGGATCAAGTTCGACCTGCGAGATTAACTGCCGAGGATCTGCGCCAAGCACCTCCCCCGCTTGCAACACCGCATTGAGACAAGAACTCAGTACCGACCACTCTGGCTTAAGTTTATCCAAGATTTATTCTAGCTATTGGCGCAAAAATCAATTATAACAATACCTTAAGCCACTTTTCTATTGCTAACAGGAGAACGAGAGACAACTTTCGGGCCAATAAAAAGCTGCACAGAGACTGGCAAGCTTGATCGCGAAAATAGCGTGAGTATGCAAACTGGACAAAAAGGCGCAGAAAAGAGAGCGCGGGGACTGGAGATTGGCAGAAGAACGGGGTGAAGCCCGCGTCTGACGCAGGCTTACAACGGCCCCTTAATGTTGGCAGCTTACTGAGCTAGCCGCGTTCCAAGCAGCTCAACTCGCTACAACGCCGACCACTGTGGCGCCGATAATTGCGATCGCGATGAACACACCGATCGTCTTGGCTAGACCTAAAGTAATCTGCTCATCTGTGATGTCTGTATGGTGCATTGCGCGCCCTCCGGTGTCATATGATTGAATCTGATAGTTCAATCATAGTGCCGGTGGCAGGATCAACCTTGATATAGATCAAGCACCCTTGGATTTAATGAAAAAGCCTATTTTATATTCATAGCAGGCTGCGACAGAACGCCGCCAAACTCTCATTAAAGATAGCAGGCTGTTCTATATGGGCGTAATGATCTGCGCCGTCGATAAGGCAGATCCTGCCTGATTGAACGCTGCTTGCGAGGTATTCAGAGTACTTGACCGGGGCCATGCCATCTTGACTTCCCACCGCAGCAAGCAGCGGAATTGACAGATCAGCCAAACGATCCATCACATCAAAGCCATCACAGGCGCTAAAGTCATTCAAAAATGCAGCAACGGTATTTTCGTGTGACCTTGCTCGCATAGTTCCTGATAAATCGGGATCAATTCTCGCGAGCGCCAGATCGAGAAATTGATCGAGCACTGTTGCATCTTCGCGAGCAGGCTCGAGCATGGAAAAAATATCAGGATGAACTCGCAGCCGTGCACCGCTGCCTACCGTGACAACGGCGCGCAGATGGTCGGGGTAATCAAGCGCGGCTTGTAGCGCCACACCCCCACCCATTGAATGGCCAACCAAGACAACGTCCCGCATCTGGCTGGCTACAATGGTCTCATGCAACCAGCGCGCATACTCATCCACCGTGGCGCACAACTCACCCTGCGGATGACCCGGAAAATCCAGCGCAATCGCATTTTCAAAATAATCTAACTGAAAGCGCCAGGATTCCTTACAGCCACCCGAGCCGTGTAAAAATATAAGTTGCATTAGAAATGCATGGCCAAATGAGCGGACGTAAGCTCTTAAAGCGTGACGCCACCGTCTACGACAATGCATTCTCCATTGGTATAACTGGAAGCATCGCTTACCAGATAAAGGACTGTACCCGCCATCTCTTCTGGTTCCGCATGGCGACCCATGGGTATTTTTTCTACGATGGTTTTATGGATATCGTCGTTGGTAAACAGCGCACCTGCGAATTTTGTTTTAGTCAAACCGGGAAGCAAGGCATTCACGCGAATACCCAATGGCGCACACTCCTTGGCGAATGACTTGGTCATGCTAATGACCGCTGCTTTCGTGATCGAGTAAATCCCTTGCATAGGACCGGGTTGCAGGCCGTTTATTGAAGCCGTATTGACTATCGCTCCTCCGCCCTGTTCTTTCATGAGCTTCGCACCTTCAATCGACATGAAAAAGTAGCCGCGAATGTTGACATCAACGGTTTTGTTATAGGCACCCAGATCGGTATCGAGTATATGCCCAAAATACGGATTCGTTGCTGCGTTGTTGATTAGAATATCGAGGCGACCATGAACTGATTTAATATGTTCAAACGCTGCGGTGATTGAATCCATATCACCCACATGGCAGGCGAGTGCTTCAGCCTGACCACCTGATTCTGCAATTGCGCTCGCCACGGTTTGACAATCATCAATCTTTCGGCTGGAGACGATTACGTGTGCACCGTGCTCAGCCAGCAACTTGGCAATGGCCTCTCCAATACCTCTACTAGCGCCCGTTACGAGCGCAACTTTTCCAGACAAGTCAAATAATTTAGATGGCATTGCAATTTCCTCTGTAAAGATCAAAATGGCTTTGAAGCAGGCACACGCAGTTAGCAAGGCGCGTGAAGCGCGCGGTATGATAATCTATTCAATTGAAAAAAACTCGCTATATTGCGCAATCGGCCGCGGATCAAGCTTGAGCCTGAAACGTGAAACGATTAGCAGGATTGCAGGCGTTACAATGCTACCTGCATTGTTCAACAATTATTTCCCAACAGAGAATTCCGGAGTAAGCACCTATGAAATTAGCGGATAAGGTCATCGTTGTCACTGGCGCTGGTAGCGGTATCGGACGAGCGTTAGTGCAGCGTTTTGCCAGCGAAGGTGCTGCACATGTCGTCTCGGTTGATATCAACGAAGACAATGCTAAAAAAACCGCGGAAGAATTTGGCGGACTGGCGTTTGCGGCTGATGTATCCAACGATCAAGCAATCGAAAACATTGTGAACGAGACAGAAGAGAAGCTTGGGCCAATCGATCTTTTTTGCTCTAACGCTGGCATAGGCATTGGCCAGAGCGAGCAGTCACCTCTGGACGAATGGCAACTGAGCTGGGACGTCAACGTGATGTCGCATGTGCTCGCAGCCAGACATCTACTGCCGCGCATGCTCAAGCGCGGTGGCGGCTACTTTCTCAATACGGCTTCTGCTGCCGGATTGCTGAATCAGATCGGTGGCGCGGCCTACGGCGTAACCAAACACGCGGCTGTAGGTTTCGGCGAATGGCTCGCATTAAGCTATGGGCACAAAGGTATTAAGGTCTCTATGCTGTGCCCACAAGCTGTTCGCACCGCGATGACCGACGTCGATCCCAACGACGACAACGGAAGTCTGCAAGCTGCCGCGGCCGATGGCATGATTGAGCCCGAGCAGGTCGCCGATAGCGTGGTTGATGGCCTTGATAAAGAGAGCTTTCTGATCTTGCCGCACCCGGAAGTTGCGACCTACATACAACGCAAAACCAGCGATTACGATCGATGGATTAATGGTATGAATCGCATGCATCAGGCATTAACAGGCGATTAGTGCACAGCCCTACATATCTGGACAGGTGCCTGAGTAAAGCGACGCTGAGTTGTAGCCGCGACTGTCAAAGAGCTTCTGTACTTGCGCGCGCAATTGTGACTCGCTGCCCGGTTAGAACTGCCTGCCCACTACCGGGCTCTAGCGATGCCACGAGTATATTATTGATGTTCTCTCCCGATTCTTCCCTTGCGCTATAGCTCTGCCCCCTTTCATTGGTTCGTGCGACCGAATCAATACCTCCCCAGCCGTGCGGCACGGACACTACGCCGCGTGCGATCGAATCAGTCAGTCGTGCCGGGAAAGCCAGACTTCCTCGATCGGTCGCGATAAGCACAGAGTCCTGCTCTTTAATCTGAAGTTCAGCCGCATCATGCTCATTGATAATCAGGGCATTGTGATCGGGCTTTTTGATCGCCTTGTTAAAACGCATCCAGCTGTTGTGTGTCCTTCGATCACGGCGACCAATGACTCGCACGCTTGGCGAATCGCTCATACCCATACGGTCGCCGCTAGTGGTTACTAAGCGTTCCAAGTCAGCCAGCAGAGCAGCCGGGGTCAGATCGAACAACTTATTTTCCGGCCATGTTTGGAAGAACTCGCCATAGCGGTGCGCTTTTAATGTCGCGCCTCGCTCAGTCTTCGTCAGCGCCCGCCAGCTTACAGCCGACTTCATCATCACTAGCCTGTAGATCGTTGTCGGTGAAAAACGCCACTTTAAGCCTGGAAGCTTGTCGAGAAACCGGTTCACCGTCGCCAGAACCGCCAGCGGTGAACGAATGTCCTCGATCCCGATGTGATTTGCAAGCTCTGAAAATATTTGCCACTCAGGCCGGCGTTCATACTTCGGTGTCACGACCGCTTTTGTGTAGTGCACAAAGGGCGCGAGCTGCAGCGTTTGCTGAGACAAGGAGAAATCCTCTCTTTCCAGCATATCTGTTGCAGGAAGAATATAATCTGCATGCGCCCTTGCGGTATCGTTGACAACAATATCAACACTCACCAATAGCTCCAGCTGACCTAATGCTTTATGCCAGTCGGGATGCGGCATCGAGTGCGCCGGATTGCCAGCAGAGACAAATAGCGCACGGATAGCACCTTCGGATTCACTCAGAATTTCATCGGGCAGGACGCCGACGGGAAAGTACCCCGCAACTTTTTTCCACCCAGCATCAAGCGTTGACTGTCGCGGTTTTGCCTTGTGCTGTTTATCCCTCTTCAACATCAAACCAAGAAAATCAAACGAGCCCTCGGGCACGATGGACCCACCCTTGCGATCGAAATTACCGGAAATGAAGTTAATCACTTGAGCCAACCAATAGCATATCGTGCCAAAGCCGCTCATATTGACGCCCGTAGAGAGATAGACCACGGCGCCTCCGTTTACGGAGGACTCAATAAAGGTCTTATACAGCGCCTCAAGTTGCTTCTGCTCGAGATCTAACAACGATGCAACGCGATCTTGTGGCCACTTCGAAGCGAGCTCAACTAAAGCATCAAGATTTCTTGCTCTGGTCTGTATTATCTCTTTATTCAGGGCGAGCAGATCGGAGTCAAACACAATCGCATTAAGCAGACCCAGCAATAAAAAAGCATCCTGTCCGGGGGCAACCGGAAGATGCTCTCCAACCTTTGCCGCGGTTTCAGTGCGACGGGGATCGGCTATAAACACTTTTCCGCCACGGGCTTCGATCGCCTGTAATTTACCCGGCACGTCAGGCACGCCGATCACTGACATCTGGCTGACCAGGGGATTACCGCCCAAAATCAGCAGGCAGTTGGTGTGGGTCAAATCGGGAATCGGCAGTAGCTCGTCAAGGCCGTAGATAAGCCCGGAACCATAGAACTTATTGTTTAAGTCCACCGAGTGAGAGCTATAGCAGTTGGGAGATCCAAGCGCAGCGGCAAAGTCACCGAGCAACAAACTGCTCGAGGCATCAAAAAAGCTCGGATTACCCATATAGTGCGCCAACGACCTTGCACCGTACTGATTTTTGATCGCACGAGTTCGCGCACTAATTTCCTCGATTGCCTGAGACCAGCTAATGCGAACAAAGCCACTGTCTGTTCGCTTTAAGGGAAAGTTAACTCTGTTATCACTGTCGTGCATAGCACCAAACGAGACACCCTTTATGCAGGCGTAACCCGCCGATACCGGGTGAGATTTGTCGGGTTTTAGGCTGACACTGTTGTTTTCATCTACCGTTGCTTCAAGGCCGCAAAGCGCTTCGCAAATTCGGCAATAAGTGGTGGTCTGGAAGGCGTTCTGCTTCATCTTTTATCCACTCGTCGTGACTAGAGTGAGCAAACTAATAAGCTTGGCCTGCCGAGCGCAACAAAAGGCCTTGGAATGGCAGGATAAGTTACATTTGCCGATATTATGAATCAGATGGGCAAGCCAAAGAAAACTTGCGGGGTTTCCACTCAGATGCCTTGAAGCTAGTAAACCGCGCGGTATATCTCCAGTGCATCGTTATATTCGACTAAGCGAGGATTATTGACTAACAGCCGCTGCTGCTGCATTGCATCGCTTGCCAGCGACTCCAGCGATGACTCAGGAATATCGAGCTCTTTGAGCGTCTGCGGTAAACCGGATTCGCGACTAAGCTCCTGCAAAAACGCCGCCAGCGCATTTGAAACTACTGAGTCGCTTCCGCTAGGGGTTTTACTTCCCATGATGTACGGAGCCAACTTCGCATAATGGCCAGCCGCCTCCGGTACGTTAAACTCCATGACTTTCGATAGAACCAATGCATTACTCAGGCCATGTGGGATATGAAACTGCCCCCCCAGTGGATAAGCTAGTGCATGAACCGCTCCTACGGGTGCATTCGCAAAAGCCTGTCCCGCGAGACAGGCACCGAACAACATGCTTTGCCTTGCGTCCAGATTAGAGGGATCGCGCACGGCGCGCAGCAAATTCGGCGCTAGCAGCTCGAGCGCCTTACAGGCGAGCATATCTGAATAAACGTTTTTGCGGATCGCGCTGGTGTAAGCTTCTATCGCATGTACCATCGCATCAATCCCCGTCGCCGCTGTTACATGAGCCGGCAATCCGATTGTGAGCTTGGCATCGAGCATGGCAATATCCGGTAACAACACGCTAGACACGACACCCATCTTGGTATCGTCTGGTCGGGTGACAATCGAGATAGGTGTCACCTCCGAACCCGTACCCGCGGTTGTCGGTACTAAAATCAACGGCATTCTGCTGTTAACAACCTGATCGACACCAAACATTTCACTCAATGCTTGTTCGCCGCCGCCGAGCACAGCAACCAACTTGGCTGTATCCATGGCGCTACCGCCGCCAAAACCGATCACCGAATCAATCTCGTGATCGACCATAAACTCAGCTGCCGACAAAATGATTTGCTCAGGCGGGTCCTCCTTTACATCGCTGTAAACCAGCGGTGAAAGACCCGCCTCGGAAAAAGAGCGCTCTACGTCTTGGAGTAGTCCCGCATTCAATATCCCGGCGTCCGTGACTATCAGAGGACGCGCAAACCCTCTGGTTCTGCAGAGCTGACCAAGCTCGGCGGTACACCCTGCCCTGTTGATGATATGTGGACAGGTTTGAAATTCAAAATTAGCCATAGTTCTGCTCAATCATTAGAGACGCGCACGATTGACAAATGGAATAGTCGAAGCGCCAAAGCTGGCCTAACAGCCTAGCATTTCGGCTTAGAACTGTTAAGAGCGGCGGCGAAAAACTCGTTAATCGTACCGTATCAGTGATACTTGAAAAGACGCCCGTGTTGCTTCGTAAGATTGCAAAGTGAGCAGAAAACCACAGCAAACAAAAACAGATCGATCATGCAAAAGGTAATTACAGTTTTTATCTTTCTGTAATTATCAACGCATAAACAAACAGATATTGAAAATTCGTTAAATCACCTTGTAAGAAAGTCAGCATATACTCGGTTGGCGTTAACAACCTTGCGTAAGCAAGCGCTCAGGTTTCTGTCGATACGATATGTTCACTCAACTTTGCAGCCATACCGCGCAGGCGATTGATAAATTGCCATCCATTAGGGATCCCATTCCACCGTCAACCTACAAGAGCGAGTGGATCGAACTTCCTCAGGGCAATATTCGATTTGTCAAAATTGAAAACGCAGAGGCTAAATTCACTGTGGTCTTAATGCCAGACCCGCCTAATACGATTGAGCACATGCAAGCGCTGATCGATATCCTCCAAAGCACCTACTCCGTATTGATCTTTGAAGGCCCTGGATTCGGCTACTCGCGAGCGTCGAACCATTACGACTTTTCATTTGCGCAGAACGCCGAGCTTATCACCCACCTACTTGTCGACCTCGAGATCGAAAACGCGATACTGGCTTTTACTTGCGTAGCCGCGCTAGCCGGCCTTCAGGTTGCCAGAGAGCGCCCCGACATCGTCAAGGGCATTGTATTGGGACAAACGCCTCCACCCGAGGAGGCCAGGCGCTGGGCGAAGCGGGTCGATTTTAGGGGCATTATGGGAACGGCATTTTTGGGTCAGCTACTACTGCGAATGCTGAGAAAACCCGTCGCTGCAATCTGGTATAAAAACGCCCTACCCAAAGGTGCCTCCAGTCATTTCTATCAGACCGGCGCCGTGGATTCTTTTCGGCGGGGTGCGCGGTTTTCTCTGGCCTCGGGCTTTCAATCGCTCAAAAATGATCGTACGCCTACCGAGGCGTTTATCACAGAACAAAAATCTGTAGCGCTTTGGGGCATGCTGGACAGGACCCATAAGAGCACAGACAAATCGTCAACCTTGTCCATGCTTCCTAACGGAAAGCTTAAATGCCTCGAGAATTGCGGGCACTTTCCGGATGTTGAACAACCGGCGATATTTGCACAAGCAATTGACGAAGTCGCCGCAGGTATCTAAACGGAAAGTTCGGGCAGCTCGCCAAAGAAGCCGATCACCGTTACGACCTTGCCATCGTCATCGATCTCGGCAACATCGAAGCCCGGCAACAGGAGCTTACCCTCGTGATGAATAGCCCAGCTGTATCGGAAAAAATTGTGCTGCGCGTCGACACCACTCGTTCTGGAATAAGTGGCGCCAGGTATTCGCGCCTGCACTTCGTGAACGTTGGCCTCGAAGGCATCAATACCGGTCAAATCGATTGATGGATCGACAAAGCGAATAGACGGCGAC
Source organism: uncultured Pseudomonadales bacterium (assembly GCA_964504585.1). GTDB lineage: Bacteria > Pseudomonadota > Gammaproteobacteria > Pseudomonadales > UBA7434 > UBA7434. The sequence goes on from CAZDEW010000043.1 coordinate 14,957, forward strand.
AGCGCGCGCTCCAGGTGTTCTCGAATTTTGGAAGGATCAGCTGCATTCCAGCTGGCCATCATGTGATCAAAGGCTTCAGGGTATTCAGACATAGTACTCTCCTGCGGAGTCGGTGGCGCCTTACAACTGACTTAAAAGCAAAAGGGGAATCATCTTGTTGCAGCAACAATGAGAAAACCCCTTAAACCGACATCATGTCGGTATATTTGCGGTATACTAGCAAACCGACACCGTGTCTGTAAACTAGCTGCAAACAGGAATATCATGCCAACCCATGCCGAGCGACGTGCCGCCACTCGAGAAAAGCTGATTGAGGCCGCTCGCGAACACTTTGCGAGTAATGGATACGAGAGTACCCATACCAACGATATACTCGAGCAAGCCGGATTTTCACGTGGCGCGATGTACCACCACTTTGAAAACAAGGAAGCGCTGTTCGAAGCTGTATTTGTTGCGGTTTCTGATCAAACCATCGCGCGCGCAACACAGGTCGACAGACCCATTGACTCACCCCTGGAGCATTTGATCGAGTCATGCATGGCCTGGCTTCGCGCGGTACGAAAACCAGAGACAGCGGCGATCCTGCTCGATCAGGGGCCAATGGTGCTCGGCTGGAAACGAGCACGCGATCTGGAGGCAAAAACCGGATTGGGGCTGATGCAAAGGAGTCTGGAAGCGGCAGTCGCGGCTGGTGAAGTCGAGGTTGAATCGACTGAACTTGCTGCGCGGATGATCAACGCCCTATTAGCTGAAGCCGCGCTCGCCACACTCTACAAGCAGCCTCGAGTATCAATCGCAAAGCAGGAATCGCTCTTACGCGCTTTCATCAGTGGACTCACGATCTAAAGGTAAAAATTTATGGACTTTGGTACCGTAAACTATGAAGTGAATGACCGCGTTGCCACAGTAACGCTCAACCGACCCGAGCGCTTTAACGCGATCAGCGAAACCATGCCCGAAGACATCGCCAACGCCTTCGAGCATGCGAGCTACGACAATTCTGTGCATGTCGTTGTACTAACGGGCGCAGGAGCAGGCTTCTGCGGGGGGTATGACCTCAAAGACTATGCCGAAGCGCCGGGTACAAATCCCGGCGTGCAGGACATGCCCTGGGACCCGATGATCGACTATGGCTTTATGGGTCGATGCACAAAAAATTTCATGTCGATATGGCGGTGTAACAAACCCGTCATCGGGCGTATACACGGCGACGCCGTTGCTGGCGGTAGCGATATCGCACTGTGCTGCGATCTGGTAATCATGAGCGATGACGCACGCATTGGCTACCCACCCTCGCGCGTCTGGGGTTGCCCCACAACCGCGATGTGGGTTTACCGGCTCGGCGCAGAGAAAGCCAAACGCATGTTGTTCACCGGCGATCTGGTATCTGGCAAGGAAGCTGAGGCGATGGGGCTTATCCACCAGTCGGTACCTCTCGACGAGCTTGACGATGCAGTCAGCGTACTCGCGAATCGCATCAAGGGCGTACCAAAAAATCAGCTAATGATGATGAAGATGATGGTAAACCAGGCCTACGACAATATGGGGCTGGCGAACACCCAGATGATTGCCACGCTATTCGATGGCATCACGCGTCACAGCCCGGAAGGCATGTGGTTCAAAGAGCGTGCCGAAGAAGTAGGTTTTAAACGGGCGGTGCAGGAAAGAGATTCTGGTGATCCGATTCCGGGATCAAAAACGTAGATCGAGATTTTTGGGGAGCAATAATTATGTCAGTAACTTTTGATTTTAGCGGCAAGAACGTTTTTGTCGTCGGCGGCACCAGCGGTATTAACCTTGGCATTGCAGAGGCTTTTGCCAAATGGGGCGCAAACGTAGCAGTCGCCTCACGCAAGCAGCCGAAGGTTGACGGTGCGGTTGCGCAACTCGCTGCAACGGGTGCAAAAGCCTACGGCACTACCTTCGATGTGAGAGAGTACGATCAGGTCAAGCAAGGTTTTGCAAATGTCGCTGAGTTTTTCGGCGCGCCGATTGACATCCTCATCTCAGGAGCGGCGGGCAATATCCCTGCGCGTGTCAACGCCCTCTCCCCTAACGCACTTAAGTCGATGATTAGCATCGATCTAATCGGCACCTACAACGTGATGCACGCATCGCATGAGCACCTACAGAAGCCAGGTGCCAGCGTCATCAACATATCCGCGCCCCAGGCTTACGTACCCATGTCACATCAGTCCGCCGTTTGCGCAGCTAAAGCCGGCATCGATATGGTAACCAAAACACTCGCCATCGAATGGGGCCGCGATGGCATTCGCATCAACTCCATTTCACCCGGCGGGATCGAAGATACCGAAGGTTTTGATCGACTGGCTCCCACCGACGATTTGAAAGCCAAAGCGGCACAATCAGTCCCACTCGGACGCGTTGGTTTAAAACAGGACATCGCCAACGCCGCGGCGTTTCTTTCATCCAGCGCCGGTGACTACGTTTCGGGTATTGTTCTTCCCGTAGACGGTGCTGCAGCGGTCAGCGGAAGCATGGCCGCCGACATGGCACAGGTCGGTGAATTTATTGATGCGATGTCGAGCTAGGCGGCATTTGCAGTAGCAATCTCGGGGGCCACTCTCGGCAGCACCCCCAGAAAAAAACAGCAACAACTTCGCCTATAGCAATGAAAATTTTAGCAAAGGCAGTGCACGAACATCCGTTTAAACTGACGGGCGATACCAGCGGCGCCAAAAGCCCTGAAACAGCCCTGACCTCGGAGCGACGCGCATCAATCGACGAGATTGACGACAACGGGCATGTCAATAACGTCGTTTATATCGGCTGGGCGCAAGATATCGGGATTGCCCACTGGGATATGGTCGCTGACGAATCTGTGCAATCCGAGTTTATCTGGGTCGGAACCCGGCATGAAGTCGACTATAAATCGGAGCTGCTGCTTGAGGATGACATTGTCGTTAGCACCTGGCTCGACACCCCGCGAGGCCCTGTCATGGCACGCAACGTCGACATCAGAAAACGCGGTGCCAAAAACTATTCGGCACGCGTGGTTTCTTACTGGTGCTTAGTTGATATTAAAACCAAAAAGCCCAGACGCATCGACCGCAACGTTGGGCACTTGTTTGGTTTTTAGCGGTAAGGCAGCACCAGTGCTTTCGGTGAACGATTTAGTTAACTCGCTCGAAATCAATATCTATAACGAAGTCAAAGGTAACGCCTTCAGCGGGCCAAAACACCTCACCTCTTATCCTGACCTCAACTTCTGAAAGATCCTCGGAACGAATATCAACGTCTACATCCTGCAATTGTGCTCCGGGCAACTCCTGAACCAATCCGAATGTAAGCTCTGTAGCTAACTCGTCTTCCAAATCTTCAAGGTCGGCATTGCGCAGGCTCGGGACTTCGGAAGCGGGTACGATGCCAAGATCGGTACGGGGAATTCGCTCAGTTTCTCGTCCTAGTGAAACCGACCCATCGAACTCAGCACGCCATAGCCCGCTTAGCTGTCCATCTCGAACGGCTTGAAGGTCAGCCACATCCAGGCTGCTGTCGCCATACTCGTCAACAATTTCTGCGAACGCCGTATCGAGCTCTGCTTGCAAATTGGTGAGATCAACCACCTCATTGACTAACGGGTTCCCGTTTAGGCGAGAATCAAACGTGCCATCGGCCATATCTTCCCGCAGCTGGGCAAGAATCGCGAGTGCTGGCGCGGTTTCGCCCTCTGCTAGCTCCGCATAGGCTGCCAGCATCGCGGCATGAATATCCTCAAGCTCTTCGCCCAGTCGATCATCGTCATCGCCGACAATTGTCGGGCGTTCAGTAATGTCGTCTAGGCCATCCAGGAAGATCTCTCTAATGGACTCATTTACAGCATCTGCCCTGCTCGCTGTGACCGCCGCTAAGCCACCTGGCTCAAAGGAGAGCTGCTCGACCGCAATATCAGTGAGAAGTGTGATGCCGACATTTCGTTGAGCGCTGCCAATAATCGCGCGGAGGCTTTGACCGGGGCCGAAGGGCTCGTAGTCTTCTGTCGATTCGTCAAAATACTCCGCATCAAAATCACCGTCTATCTGAAATAGAAAAGGGCCTGAACCTGATGGTCGATCAAATCTTGCAAGTCCATTGGCGTCAAGCTCAACGGGATCTCCAATTTGCACGAGATCACTATCAAATAGCGTTACCTGGGCATTTCGAATTTGACCTAGAGAACCGCCAACGGTCACCGTGGAAAAGCCGGAGGCGCCGCCACCGCCTCCACCGCCTCCGCCACCACAGCCGATCAGTGAGGCAATTCCTAACACTGCCAATGATGTTCGAAGAAACGATCTCTGTTTCTCGTGCCAGCCAACGATACTCGTTATGATTTTTTTCACCCCTGCCTCCTGTGCAGCTACTGCAGCCATTACTTTTTGGAATTCGACGATCTGGCGTCGGTTTTATTCGCGGCGAAGCTTACTCACCCGGTACAAAACTTGTACCAGCGCCAATGATGATACCAAATTCCTGCTCAGTAAATAGAAGCAAACGAGATGAAATAGATAAACTTTCGTTTAGTTTATCAAGCGATTAACGCGGATAACTCGTCTGTATCTCAGGCAGTCAGCGAAAGAACGCCAAGGTCTTTGACATAAGCAAAAAGATCGTCGGAGCCGCCAATGTGTTCGTCGCCATTGAATATCTGGGGAACCGTTCTGCGCCCACTGCGCGCGACCATCTCTTCGAATGCCTGTCGATTAGTTTCAACATCAACCAACTCGTAGTCCCATCCAATGTCATCGAGCAAGCGCCTGGCTGCCTTGCAGTAGGGGCAATAATCTTTGTGGTAAACCGTCAACGTTTTCATCATTCCACTCCTGCCTGTGCGGCGATCATTAGGCAAAGATCACGTTCTGTGCCAAGAGGTTGTAGAATAGAGGCTAAAACGAAAGACGCCTGTAGCCGAGCGTACGAAATTCATGTCCGATATTCCAAACATATACCTCGATGACCCCGACCCACTCAGCGTGCTGCTGGAAAAACTCGCACTGACTGCCGAGGTTTACGTCAATGGCGGATTTTGCGGGACATGGGCAGTCGATACCGCGGGCAGCCGCAGAATCCCGTTTCACCTAATTAGTGAGGGAGATGCCTGGCTGCACTTTGAAGATCAGAAGCCCACGCCGTTAGGCGCGGGAGATTTGGTGGTTTTCCCCAGCGATGCGCACCACATTATCTCGAACAGCAAGCGTCGGCCCGGTAAAAGTCGCGTCAACGCACCAATGAGCAATGACGGCGCGACAACGCATATGACCTGTGGCTTTTTTGAATTCAAAAACAAGATCGCCTATCCGCTTCTCGATGCACTTCCGCCAGTTGTGCATCTGAATGCGCTTGCGGGTGACGATACACAGCGTCTAAGCCATCTCGTGCGCATGATGCAGGCTGAGCTTTTGGCTTCCAAGGCGGGCTGCTACGCGGTGGTAAACCAGCTGGCGTACCTGCTCTTCGTTGAGGTCTTACGTCACGAAGTCGCCAGAGGCGAGCTCGCCAGCGGACTGCTACTCGCCCTTTTTGATTCACGCGTCGGCAAAGCACTCTCAGCGATACATCGAGAGCCTGCGAAAAACTGGACCTTAAACACGCTGGCAGATATCGCCCTTATGAGCCGGTCGGGTTTTTCCGAGCAGTTTAATCAAGTTGCCGGCATGAGCCCAATGAAGTACCTGACCCTATGGCGTATGACAGAGGCACACCGCTTACTCTCGACGACCGAATTGAGCACTGCACAAATCGCTGAAATGAGCGGCTATGAAACAGAAGCGGCGTTCCGCAAGGCGTTTAAAAATAGTCAGGGCGTAGCGCCAGGCTCAGTAAGAAAGTCCGCTCGCGCGCAGTAGAAGTAAGCAATAAAAATACCGGCACAAAAAACGCAGCCACTCTAGCGAGTCGCTGCGTTTTTCGTGAGGCCTAAAACTTTTTACAGATCTTTGGCAGGCGTGTGCTCAATAACAGGCCATTTCTCGTCAGCAGTGCTGATGTTGCCAGAGATGTCCTTGGCCCACTTCTTGTAGACTTTTCGGTTTTTGTTGACATAAAGCTTACCGTCAACGATCTCGAAGGCTTTACCATCGACTTCAAATTTCTTACCGAAAGTCAGGCCATAAGCGCAGAAGCCACCGTACTGCGGCGCGTAGCGCTCAGGATCCGCGGCAAACACATCGCGGTTCTCTGCAGAGCTAAAGCGATACGTCGCGCCATTATGCGTGGCGGTAAAATCCGGGCTGCCAAGAACGGGCTTGCCTTCGGTGAAATAGGCCACTGCATCATGCCCCGCTAAAATCACACCGTGCTTGTCGACTTCGACGTTATGCCCGGCCTGAACCAACGCTGATAGACCAAGCGCTAGCGCCGCGATAAAACCATTGAGTTGCTTAAATAGTGTCATGGGTATGTCCTCCTGTGTATTTGACATGGTCAGTTTAGGAGGACAGACAGCTTGTCGATATGTCCGCACAAACGGAAAAAGTGTCCATTCGTCCAGAAGCGTACCGGCGTAAGACTTAGTTGACCAAGACCACCCTGCTTTCGATTCTGGATTCGTGAATTAGCGCGGCCAGAGGCCGCGTTAAAAAACTTAAGTTTAGCGAACCGCGCTTGATAAATGGTTGATTTATAGGTAATTTAGGTTTATGGAAAACGGAAATGCGAATAAAGAATCAGTCACAGCGCCCTCTACTTATCCCATTACTTATACGGCGCTTCGCCGCAAAAGTAGCTGTTAAGTACCCAAGCTGACGACGATGGATCTAAGACATAACACTCGAGAGGAAATACTCGAAACCCTAAGAACCGGTGAATTGATTTCGATTGATGTGAGTAAGGATAGGAAGCTTGCGAAAGTTCTCTCATACTACATTGAGCAACTTGAAATTTCGTATACTCGCACAGGAATCTTGTCTAGTTCGAACAGCGAATGGATGTTTATCTTAAATTTGCCCGCAGCCATTCTGTCTTTCACTACATATTCTTATGTGCGAAAGCTGGGGTATGCGTGGAAATCTCTCAAATGGATAAAGGTTGAAACCGATGGTGTGCCACCATGCAAGGAGTTCAAATTACAGTATGTTCGTAGCAAACAAAATCTTCCTAGCAGTGTGTGGGGTACTTAACAAGGCCAGGCAAGCTGCTTCGCTGGACGTCAAACCTGCGGTTTGCCGCCCATGCTGGCGGCGTTATAGGGCTGCATGAAACGAGCTATTGTCATGCTTTCGGGATTGATCATTGGATGTAGTTCAATGGTCGAAATCTCGGGTACTGTCATATCGCGAGATGTCTCGGCAATGGCATACGATGGCGCAGGTCAAATCACCATTCAATCAGAGTCTGGTGTCGTCTATCAAGTACATGTAGAGTCCTGCGAAAATCCATCGCTTTGTAATCCTGCCGCAGTTGAGGCAATATCAAATCCATCTATTACCGGCAGAGCGGTAGTAGTAAAAAGTAAAAGCATTACAACAAACAATGTACTGCATGTGGGTAAGCACGGTGCAATTGACATCCAAGCCCTATAACCAGGTTGGGCACAATCGCGCAGCAAGCTGCGCTGGACTCGCACTACGTGCTCCCCTGTGCCAACGGCGTTACGTGTTCTGAGAAATGAACCTTCTATTTGTTTGTAGTGAGAATAGACTTCGAAGTCCAACAGGTGAAGAAGTATTCTCAAGATATGATGGAATCAACGCAATTGGCTGTGGCACCAATAATGATGCCGAGACACCTATCAGCGGTGATCTTGTGGAATGGGCGGACATTGTTTTCGTCATGGAAAGATCTCACCGAAACAAAGTTTCTAAGAAGTTCAAAGACCTTCTTAAAGGCAAGAAACTAGTTTGCTTAGATATTCCTGACGAGTACGACAGAATGGATCCAATATTGGTGCGTTTGCTCGAGAATAGGGTGTTGAGGCATGTTCCCCGAGTCTGAAACACGTAACAAGGCCAGCCAAGCCGCTTCGCTGGACTCGCAACAAGTTGCTCGCCCCTGCTGGCGGCGTTATGAGTAAAAGAATGTGAAGGGCTTGCTTCTAACACTAGCATCAGGAGGGTTGTTGCTTTTGTCTTTTGGTAGCCTAATGTCTATATGTATGTGGGGCTGTCCAAACACAGGCATACAGTTGTTTTTCAAGGTTGCTACCGCATTGCTCGCAGTAGTATTCGCTGGTTCAATATACTTTTGGTATTCGGGTCAAAAGGCTAAAAAGGTCGCGCAAAGCAATGAGCCTCAGTAGCGAGCGTGGTATTACTCATAACCAGGTTGGGCAAAGCCGCGCCTTCGGCGCTGGACTCGCGCTACGCGCTCGCCCATGCCAACGGCGTTATGAGTCTCGGAAGCCATGAGAGCATTACTTCTTATCCCTTTATTACTCGCTTTTAATAGCAATGCTTTAGATAAGTGTGGCGAAAGTTTCAATCCGGTTTTTATTGTTCCTGGTAAATCACCGAATGTGCGAAGGCATTCCATGTATACGGCTAAAGTCTACGTTGGCTTTGAGTTGCGCGATGATCACAGGGCTCACGAGGTAGAGGTGGTTAAAGTAGTTTCAGAGGCGCCGGAGCGTGTCGTAGAATATTTTAAAAAGCAGGCCATTGAGACTACTCAGAATTCATATTTTAAAGCAGATAGCTACCCTTGCTTAGCTCGTTTCAAGTTGTCGTACAAAAAGAAAAATGGTTAAACTCATAACAAGGCTGGGCACAAAGAGCCCAGTAAACTGGGCCGGACGCACACTGCGTGCGCGCCCGTGCCAGCGGCGTTACATGCACATATAAACTATGCTCTTCTCAAACTTCAAAATCGAGGATTCGTTCAGTGCAATAGAAGTTGACGGTGAGCATAGAGATTTACACAACAACTTCATATTTCGAAGCTTGCATTACGATATATCGAAGAAAAAATTGACGCTAGACTGGCAGCGGAGAAGCGAAGACTGGGTATCCTCCTCCGATCCGGAAAGTTTGAAGTTGGTTTTTACAGCTGTATCACTTTTAAAAGCACAGGAGCGAGATGCTGACTCACCTGACAGTGAGGACGATTGCTTGTCTAGCCTAGGTTTCATTAGCAACGAGCTGATGGATGAGGTGGAAGGCTACTCGCATACCACGCCTTCGAAAGACTCAAGTCACCTTAATATATGCTTTATGTCGGGTTTTGCGCTGAAAATTGGAGCGGAAAAAGCATCATGTGTCCAAGCGTAAGGGCATGTAACAAGGCCAGGCAAACCGCGTTCGCTGGACAAGCACTGCGTGCTTGCCCATGCTGGCGGCGTTATATTTCCTAGTGCCATGTCGATCAATCTTCTACAGAAGTACA
>CAZDEW010000044.1:0-23667 GCA_964504585.1 uncultured Pseudomonadales bacterium
TCTTTATCCGCTGAAGGCTCTTTATCCGCTGAAGGCTCCTTATGCGCTGAAGGCTCTTCTCTAAAGACTCATCAACGAATCAGGAATCTTCTCCAAACAGGTGGCCGAGCTTGCCAGCTTTAGTCGCCAGATACTTGGCATTGTGAGGTGTCGCGCCGGTTTCGATGGGGACGCGATCAACGACGTTGACGCCGAGTTTTTCCAGCGCGTTTACCTTGCGCGGGTTATTGGTCATCAGGGATATTTTATCAACCCCAAGCGAGGCGTACATCGGCCCGCACATAGAGTAATCACGCATGTCCGCGCCAAAGCCCAAACTTTCGTTTGCTTCAACGGTATCTGCTCCCTGATCTTGCAGGGCGTAGGCTTTAACCTTATTCATCAAGCCTATTCCGCGCCCCTCCTGCCGCAAGTACAGTAGAACTCCGCTGCCATTCTCCGCGATGTGTTGCATCGCGAAATCCAGTTGAGCACCGCAGTCACAGCGCAGACTGGACAAGGCATCGCCGGTCAGGCACTCCGAATGCACACGGCTCAAGACCGTGTCCTCGGCAGCAACGTCACCGTAAACCAACGCAAGATGTTCTTTTTCGTTCTCGCTATCCCAAAAGCCGACCATAAGGAAATCACCCCACAGCGTTGGCAATTGGCATTCACTGACGCGTTCGATACCCAAAACAACTCCAAATAGACTTAAAGCACACCACAAAGCAGCCGAAAGCCGCAGGGCGAAAGCGGAGGCGGATTCTATCACAGGGCCACTCGACAAACCGATAGCACCGTGGGGCAGGGTCTAAAATTAGATCGATTTTAAAGATTCAGGCGATAAACCAGATTTAGAGCAGACCCTGTCAGTCGAGTTGTCGAACAAATTCCCTGATCTCGTCACGTACTCGCCTGTAGTGGGCAAGCTTGTCTTGTTCGTCACTCTCCATAGCCGCTAAGTGCGGCGGATCATCGAAACTGTGGTGCAGCGTTTTGCCCTGGGTAAAAAACACCGGGCAACTCTCCTTCGCGTTATCGCAAACCGTCACCACCAGATCAAACTGTTGGCCGTCGTAGACCTCGAGAGTCTCGCTTTTGTGCGAAGAGATATCGATACCAACCTCGAGCATCACCCTAGCCGCATCAGGATTGATACCTACCGCTTTTACCCCTGCAGATGCACTGAGGATATCTGGATAGAAATGCCGACTCCAGGCTTCAGCCATCTGGCTGCGACAGGAGTTACCGGTACATACGAAAAGTACTGAACGCATCGCGTCATACCTCCATTACTGTTGTGGCGCCCGCGCCACAACCTTGACGAGAACTTTGACCTGCTGGCCAATCCACTTAGTGTCAGCCCACTCACCAATACCGACCGAAAGTGCCAGCCTGTCGAGCAAGGCCTCGCCTTCTAAAGTCATTATTTGGGTATTCTGCTGAACCGAAAACTCAAAAACAACCGGTTGCGCAACGCCTTTAATCGTTAAGTGACTCTGGGACCGCCACGCAAAATCGCCTGAGCTTTGCGGCTCAAAGGAATACGCGACGAAGCGAGCTTCGGGAAAAGCTGCGGTATCAAAAAAGTCAGGCTGCTGGAGTGTGTCATCCCGCTCGCCATCTTGTGTATTCACCGACAAAAGATTAACCGTCGTCAAGATAAGCCCTTGCCGCTGCGCCGGTTGAAAGTAAATCTGCGTAGCCCACTGTTCGAAAACACCCGTGAAAGTGGCGCCTGACTGCTGCGCCTCAAAAGACAGCGTACTCTCCGCATAGTCAACCTCCCATGCTAGCTGTTGACCTGCATAGTTTGCTATTAGAGCCGCATCACTATCAATCTGCTGGATAGTCTCTGGTAATGCTTCGACGCTCCGCTGATCACCTGCGCCGGAAGATCGCAACGAGTAGCTTTGCGTACCCAACACTATAACCAGTCCAACGCCCACGATTAGCGGCGCGCCCGGCGTGAGCATTGAGCGTAAAACGTTATTTTTCTCCAGGAAATGATGCTTAAGCGCTGCCAGAACATGCAACACGACTAACAATAGCAGGAGCCGCCATGCCCAGTAGTGAATCGAAAAAAACAGCGATTTCAAACCTTCGTCGGGCTGTACGAGATCAGTAAAAACAAAGAGGTTAAACCAGCTAACCGAGTACGCCGACGCCGACGAGCCCAGCCAGCCGCTCAGTGGCAATAGAAAGAGTAAAGCGTAAAAAAGCGCATGAACGAAGTGCGCCGCCCTGGATTGCCAAGCGGATACCACAGGTCGGGGCGGCGCTCCTTGAAGGACCCTGAACGCCAGTCGCGCAATCGCCAGGGCAAGCACCGTCATACCAAATGACTTGTGCAAACCAAAAAGCATCAACGCTTCCGCGTCGGAGTCTGCCAGCGCGGCCTGCTCCGACAACCACCACTGACCGATTATCAAGGCAACGATAAGCCAGTGAAAAAACCGCGCAGCCCCACTGTATCTCGCGCTAGCGTTCATACTATCTGTCATAACGGCCCTGGACGATGCCTCGAATCACCAGAGCCTGAAATGGCAAACACCGTACTCAGGATGCGGATTGCACGTACTCTACTTCGATAACCACATCGACTTCATCACCAACCACAGGCGCGTATTTCCCAAGACCCCACTCACTGCGAAGCAATGTTAGCTTTGCAGAAAAACCAAGCATCGGTTGCTTGGTCCGAAAGTGCAGGCCACCCTTGTTAAATACGCCCTGCAAGGTCACCGCTTTGGTGGTCTCTAGCATCGTCAGCTCGCCGCTAATCGACAGTTGTTCGCCCTCTACCGCAATGCTGCTGGCGACAAACTTAATCTCAGGATGTTTCGCGACGTTAAAAAACTGTTCGCCGCGTAGATGCTCATCAAAAATATCAACGCCGGAATCAATACTCGCGGCGTTTATGCGAACCTCAAGAGCACTATTGGTAATATCGTTGGCATCAATGGTCAGAGTGGAATCGATATCGCGAAATCGCAGCCAGGGCCGCGAGTAACCCTGATGCAAATACGAGAACGTAATGTAGCCGTGCGTTTTATCGAGCAGGTAGTCGCCTGCCGGCGCATCATCTAGACCGAAGTCAGTCTGGACGTCTGCAGCCCAAAGCGCTTGAATGCTCAGGGTCGCAAGAGAAGCAAGCAGCACTATACCTCGGCTCATTACAGCCAAGACTGCAGCCAAGATTGCAGCCAAGGTAGAAATTCCTTTGTCCGCGCCAAGTGGTAAAAAAGAAAGTCGAGTCATAACAACGCCTCATCAGAAAATTAAAATGAACTCACGATCGCCATCGCGACTGGGATAGCCAATGTCACCACCACTGAAACCGTTATCACTGGCGCCGCAAATCGCGCTTCGAACAATAACATAACTATCAGCCAAACACGCTGGAGAAGCTGCAATACAGATACGAAATGAGATTGGGCACAGGGGCAGAAAGCGCGGATAAAAAAAGGCTCGCCAAGGTGGCGAGCCTGATATGAAGACCACAGGAGTCCGGAGAAGGTAAGCATCGGGCCAGCTCACTCCAGGGTCCTGGCTATACCAGTGCAGGAATCGCTCGATCCCCACACCACAATCACACAGAACAAACCAATTGAGACTGACTAACACTGTCACTGTGCGATCAGGAAAAGATACAGCCCCTGTCTAACACCCGATGACGACACGTTACTGTAATAAAAATGAAATCACAAATAGCCATCTCGCACAGTTTCGGCGCCGAGCGCACCAAAGCCGTTAGCAGGCGATCATTTTGTGTTTAAACAGCCTGAATAACGCGCGAATCGCCCATAACACAGGCAAATTATTCGAATAATCAGAGGGTTACGATTCAGTAAGAATCGACGAACTGGACGATATTCAGTCGGCTAAAGATTAAAAACGCGCCTCGCATTGCCCGATAGAAACAACTGTTCAGTCTCTTCCGAAAGGTTTAGATCAGACAGATTCTGCAAGGCTTTAGCTGGCGTGATCATGGGGTAATTGGTACCAAACAAAACCTTTTGTTTACCGTTACTGCGGAGGTAGTCGACCAGCTCCGCGGGGTAACGGCTGACGGTGTAAGCTGAGGTATCAATAAAAACGTTCGGATGTTTCGTCGCCACCGCAATGGCTTCGGTTGTCCATGGGTAGCCAATGTGCCCGCCCACAATCGTCAACTCCGGGAAGTCGAGCGCGACTCGATCAAGGTAAATCGGGCGGCCAACCTCGGACGACATCAGCGGCCCTGTGTGACCGATCTGCGTACAAAAGGGCACGCCCAACTCTGCGCAGGCAGAATATACCGGATAAAACAGGCGATCCGTCGGCGGCAACTCCCAAAGCCAGGGCAGCACTCGAATTGCCTTAAAACCCAGTTCTTTAACGCAGCGCCGCACTTCGGCAATCGCCTGCACAGGTTTCGAAATATCCACCGAGCCGACACCCACCAGTCGCTCGGGAAACTCGGCAATAAAACTGGCGACCTCATCATTGGAAATCATGACGTTGCGCGGTGCCACCCACGCCGAGATCAGTGCTTTATCGACGCCCGCCTGATCCATCGCTGCAATTGTCGCCGCGACCGGGGGCGCCACATCTGGAATGCTGTCGCGATTCCAGCGACGCAGGGACTCAAAAACAGGGTCTTGGATATGGCGCAGCGTTGGGTGCTGCATCCAGGCATCGATAGTCATCTTACGTTTAATACCTCACAACTTTCGCCTTGCGGTCTGGCATTTGAATGAGCCAGCGAAATGAACTCGCAGGCATACTTTGAGCGGATTTATTCCCATAGCCCATGCGCCGTACAGCCTATACAATTGCGCCGTCCTTTGGGGTGGCGCAAGCCTGAGATTCTATCGCGTAATGCAGCACTTATACACGATCGAGAACCCTTTGAACCTGATCCGGCTAGTACCGGCGTAGGAATAGGAACTACCGGCGTTACAGTTCGCGTCGGTATGTGCACTTCAGACCTGCAAACGACCGCTATCGAAAAGGCTGGTCAAATCAGTCGCAAGCTGCTGTGTACTACCCATCTCTTCCCTCGTTTGACTACCGGGTTTTCATGCAACTTATGGAGACTCGTTAATGGCATTTCATCAATCATCTGCAACGCCACGCAAACTTAAGCCCACAACCCCCCCGGCCTTTGCCACCCCCTTTGTGTTAGCCCTCGCTATACACGGCACAGGCATGAGCACCTCCTATGCCAGCGTAGAACAAAGCAACGATCAGGCGATTGACGAGATCACCGTCTATTCAACGCTGGATAACAGCACACTGGATCAGCTCGCTGCGAGCGCAAGTATTCGCGACGGAGAAACGATTACCGTTCGCAATGCGCAACACATCGATCAGCTAGCCGCCACCATACCGAATCTCAACTTCTCGGGCGGTGCAGCACGCGGACGCTTTGCCCAAATCCGCGGGATTGGCGACATCGAGCAATTCGTTGATCCCAAAGCTTATCCGTCGGTTGGGCTCGTTGTTGACGGTATCGAACTCAACGGGCTATTTGGCGCTGGACTACTTTTTGACGCCGATCAAGTAGAGGTATTGCGAGGACCTCAGGGCACGCGCTTCGGCGCAAGTGCATTGGCAGGTGCTATCAATATTATCTCCACTGACGCCAGAGACAGCTCCAATAATTTCGTGGAAGCGGGTATTGGTCGTTTTGCTTCGCGCCAGTTCGGAGGCGCTTATAGCGCTGAAGTTTCTGAGAGCCTAAGCGCACGCATCAGTCTGAACCAGTTCCGCAGCGACGGTTATATCGAAAACAACTTTCGCAACGAGGAAAACACGGGAGATTTCGACGAATTCCTTGGCCGCCTCAAACTAAACTGGGATTTCGCAAACGGCGAGGACCTGGGCCTCACGTTTTTGCACATCGACAATGACAATGGCTATGACGCTTTCTCCCTGGATAACACAGAGAATAGAACGCTTAGCGATGAGCCCGGCGAGGACAAGCAACGGGTCAATGCCATCGCATTGACACATGGCTATGAGTTTGGAGAAAACAGTCGCATCGAATCCCGGGTCACCGGGCTGCGAGCCAATACGCTGTACTCCTTCGACGAGGACTGGATCAACGCGAGCTTCTGCGGCACTGACCCAACCTGCCTAGCCAATCAGTTCTCGAGCTTCGATAGCTACCAACGCACTAGAGATGAGTATACCGCCGATATCCGCTACAGTGACGACAGACTGGTGGTTGGCGTGTACGCCCAGGACAGTGAAGTCGATCTAAGGCGGGACTACACCTTCCTCGCCGAGGCTTTCACCAGCAGCTATGAGCTCAGCCGCTTTGCGATCTATAGCCAGTCGAACTTCAATCTCAGCGACAAGCTTCTCGCCACCATTGGCATGCGACTCGAACGCTTTGAGGATGACTACCAGGACGGCTCTCAGGAATCAGATACCGAAGACACGCTGTGGTCAGCGGATGCGTCTTTACGCTATGCGATTGACGACAACCACGCGCTCTACCTGCTGGTAGCGCGCGGTGAAAAGGCCGGCGGGGTCAACACGGACGCGACCTCCAACTTCGGAATTGCTACGCCTCCGGCTCAGGCTGAGCTGGTTAATAGACTTCGTTATGCAAGCGAGACACTCACAAATTTCGAGATAGGCTTTTCCGCCGACAATCCTGCCAAAGGTATACGCACACGAACCAGCGTTTTTTACAACAAGCGCAACAATCCGCAGTTCGAAACCTTCCTGCTCGACTTTCCACCACCCGCTGGCTTTCTGTTTATCGGCTACCTCGATAACGCCAGCCGAGCCACCAGCCGGGGTATAGAGTTTGAAGGATTCTGGCGCGTCAGCGAGCGCCTGGAACTCACGGGCAGTATGGCACTCATCAACGCGTCGATCGAAGGGCTTCGCGTCTACGACTTTGATGCATTTACGTTCACCACCATCGACAGCAAGGATCAGCCACGCGCGCCGAGTTATCAATACAGCATTTCAGGGAGCTACGCGCTCACAGATATCGCCACTGTAACGCTTCAACTTGAGGGTCGCGATGACTATGAGTTTGCCTACTACTTCAGTGAGCGCTCGGGCAACATCAACCGACTGCACGCCAGCTTGCGCCTTGATTTTAATCCGATCGAAGTCAACTTCTGGGTTCGCAATGCGCTAGACCAGCGCAGTATTGTGCAGGGCCTGTACTTTGCCAACGATCCGCGAGATGCATTCGCCGCAAATAATCTGTACACACAATCGGGTGAACCGAGAAATCTGGGTGTAACCTTTCGCTTGAACCTGGGCGAGTAGCGATCCGGTGAAATTTCGATTCGCGAGAGGCAGGGAGTGACGGGGAGATATGCTCGACAAGATTCTTGGTGAGCTTGGCGGCTATACCACTATCGAACTTGTGGCGGTTACATTGGCCATCATCTATTTACTCCTGGCCTCTCGCAATAACCGCTGGTGCTGGCCAGCTGCATTTTTCAGCTCCGGACTGTTTGTGCTGGTTTTGTGGAATGCGAAGCTCTACATGGATGCCGGACTTAACAGCTATTATGTCGCGATGGCAGTTTATGGCTGGTTGGTCTGGTCCAATCACTCAAGCGCCGAGCCCGAAGAGCATACCCCCCGGCAATCGGCCGCAGAGATTCACATTAGCCATTTCGGCCTGCGATTTCATGCGCTTGCGATTGTCGCCTTACTATTACTCACAGCGGCAAGCGGCTTTGTGCTTGCGACCAGAACAGAAGCCGCATTTCCCTACCTTGACTCATTGACCACCTGGGGCAGTCTCTTTGCCACCTGGCTACTTGCCCAGCGAAAAGTGGAGAATTGGATCTACTGGATCGTACTGGACGCGATTGGCGTCTATCTTTATATCCAGAAAGATCTGCATTTCACTGCTGCACTATTTGTACTTTATGTCGTCGTATCGGCCTACGCGCTGTATCACTGGCGGCGTTTAATGCAAAATCCTAGGCATGTATGAACACGCCGAATCCCTCATCGACGAATGGCCAGACTGGGGCGTAGCACTTCCGGGTCGTCCAACAGTGCTCGAGCAAGTCGCTCATAGCGAAACTAATGAGATTTATCAGATTCATACTGGCGAGCGCAATCTTGCGCTGCGCATATTTAATCCCTCGACCAACCACGACCTTGACAGATTGCAGGAGATCCGGATACACCGACATGCGGCCCAAATCGGCGTCGCCCCAGCCCTCTTGTACTGCGACCCTCAGTTGCGCTATGCCCTGATCGACTGGATACCGGCTGAGCCGCCGATAACGTCAGATAGTGCCCAAATCGATAAAGTCATTAACTGCGTACAACGCTATCAATCCAGTGACATTTCGGCCTTAGCGTTGCAGCCCTATCCCTACGTAGAAAAGCTTGAAAGCTACATCAGCACCGCCTTACAAAGTCAGTCTCAGCGAATTAGCTCACTAGCGGCTTTCGAGAAAGAGGGCGCGCGGGCAATCAAGACGCTTGAGCACTACGAAGCTAACTTTGGCCACCGTCGCTGTCTCACGCACAATGACCTCAATGCGCATAATGTGTTGTGGCACCATCAAACTCACCCATCGCCCTGTGTCATCATCGACTGGGAGTTCGCCGGGCTTGGCATCGCCAGTCTGGACCTGGCGGGCCTGATAACAGAATTTGATCTCGAACCGGACAGCAGCCAGCTTAGTCAATACTGTAAAAACATGGCTATCGGTCAGGATGAACTGGAACAGGCACTGCAGTGCTATAGCCTGCTGTGCAGCTACTATCGATTTTCAATGCTGCAAAATGAATGATGCAAAACTAATGTCGAAAAACTGAGGAGCCCGCGATGACTTATTTCTATCTTGCTGCAGCGATTATCTGCGAGGTCATCGCAACCAGCGCATTGAAAATGTCGGCTGAGTTTACCCGCCCTGTTCCCACCGCCGTTATGGTCTGCGGCTACCTCGCCGCCTTCTACTTGATGGCACTCACCCTGAGAACACTTCCAATCGGAATTACCTACGCAATCTGGAGTGGCGCGGGCATTGTTTTAATTACGCTGGTCGGCGCACTCAGCTTTAAGCAGGTACCAGATCTTGCTGCTATCATCGGCATTGGGCTTATCGTTGCCGGCGTACTTACGATTCACCTTTTTTCGAGCAACATCCGGTAAACACAGGTATTCTCCCCGTCACAAGCCTGATCTAGAATGTGCTCTGTCATGAGGAAGCTGTCGCGTTAAGACCACAGGCAATCGCTTATCACGCGTTGCTCGGTCACCCACAGCTATCAATCACCAACCGGACGAAACCTTGTTATAAGCCATGAATATTAGTGCCGAGCTCAGCCTTTACCCACTTGATGCGGACTATAAACCGGTGATCATCGATTACATTGAGGCGCTAAAGCAGTACGAAGGGCTGGAAATCAGAACGCATGCGCTAAGCACTGAAGTCTTTGGCGACTATGCAACTGTGATGGCCGCTGTGCAGGAGGCAACAAAGGCTGTATTCGAGTCCTCAGCGGCGGTCATTCTGGTCGCCAGGTATCTGAATCGCGATCGTCGAGAAGAATGAGTTTGGGCGATAGTAGTACATTAGAGCAGAGCGAGTTCGAACGATACGCGCGCCACCTCTCGCTGCCTCAGTTCGGCGTAGAGGGGCAAATGGCGCTAAAGCAAAGCCGGGTCACCATCATTGGCTGCGGTGGTCTGGGCGCACCCGTAAGCTTGTATCTGGCAGCGGCAGGTGTTGGAGAAATCAAGCTGGTCGACAACGACACGGTCGCACTGAGTAATTTGCAGCGCCAGATCACGTTTACAGAGCGAGATATCGGCCGCGCTAAGGCCGAAGTTACCCGCGAAGCATTATTAGCACGCAACAGTGCGATCAAAGTTGAGGCGCTTCAGACGCAGCTCAACAATAGTAACGCGCAGGCTTTGCTGGGTGGCAGCGATCTGGTACTGGACTGTTGTGACAACGCGCCCACACGCTACGTTATCAATGAAAACTGCCGACGTCTCGGTATCCCCTGGGTCTATGCCAGCATCTTTCAGTTCAGTGGGCAGTGTGCACTGATCAAGCCGACCGGCCCCTGCTTCCAATGTATTTTCCCTGACACCAATGCACAGGCGGCCAGCTGTAACGAGGCTGGCGTCATCGGTGTACTACCTGGCGTTATGGGCAGCATCCAGTCTTTGACTGCTATCAAGCAGCTCGCAAACCTTGAGCCGGTAGAGACAACAGAGCTCATCCTGGTAGAGACGCTTGAAATGCAAATGCGTCGTATCCGGGTTGAGCAGCGCAGTGATTGCCCGGTTTGTCGCGAGCTTCCGGACCACCGTCAACAACAAGTCGGCAATCGCCTACACGAGAAAGCCCAAACTATGAATTCTTCGGATTCCACCACAATCGATTGCGCTGAGCTTCAGCAGCTAATGGCCAACGGTGCAATTTACCTGATCGATGTCAGAGAACGGGATGAACATATGCGACAGAATATTGGTGGCAGCAATATTCCCCTCGGCGAGTTAGCGACCGCGCAACTGCCACTAGACAGACCCATCGTATTCTATTGCCAAATGGGCGCTAGAAGCCTGCAGGCGCAGCAGTGGGCAAGCGCCGTTGCCGATCACGACAACTGCCGCTCTCTTGAGGGAGGTATTGTACGATTCCTTGAAAATATCCCGTCTGCCTAGCGATAAAATTATGACAATAGACGGGGTTAAAGAATGAGTGGTTAGACTAGTAGAACTATAGGGAGTATGGAGAACGTAGAGAACATAAAAGTAGCACTCCTAGCTAAGCAGCACTCTCTTTGTAAAAGGCCTATGTAAAAGACCCAAATAACAGACCTAAGTAAAAGGTCGCAGCAACTCTTTAGCATCCGTTAGCATCAGCTACTCTCTTGACTCTCCCTGAGCACGAGAGGAACCTTTCAATATCTGCGCTAAGCTAAAGAGCCGCCGCTAAACCTTTGTGAACATCCTGCCACCCAGTGCCAATCCTTTGCCAGCCTGTATCCACTATCGGCTCGGTATTCTCCCTTAGACCTCCTGTTACCAGAGACAACTTAGCCCGGCGTTCCGTCCATCCTGACCGAGTCAGGGCAGGCAGCGGTACGAGACTTATCCTTCGTCATCTCTATGTCAATTTCAACGAGGTTTCACGACGCATTCAAAATGCGGTCACCACTCCAAAACGACAGTGCAACTTTAAAGCTTGAGGCGAGACCAAACCATTGAACAACAGTTTAATTTACCTAAACTTTGGTTTACCACGCCCGGCATGGGCACAACTAAACTTTGGTTTATGTGGGGCGGGCAATCAAACTAAACTTTGGTTTAGATCCGGCCCGCAGCAATTGAATTACCCTGGGGTTTGACCGATCATTAGGGTATGAAAATACTCATTGTCGATGATCACGATCTTTTCTCCGAGGGGCTAAAACTGCTGATTGAGAATCTCCGCCCCGAGTCCAGCTTCTCGCTGGCGCGCGACTTCAGCAGCGGCATCGAATTGCTAACGAATAGCCAGCAGGAAAGTGCACCTTACCAACTCATCTTACTGGACTTTAATTTACCGGATAAATCCGGAGAGCAATCGATATCGTAGTTCTGCAGCGAAGCCGGAGCATCGCCAGTGGTTGTGATATCCAGCGAGGACAGCCGCGAGGTGATACGCATGGCAATCGGCGCTGGCGCATCGGGCTTCATACCCAAATCATCCAGCAAAGATGTTCTCATCGGTGCGCTGGAGCACGTACTCAATGGTGGAACCTTCCTGCCGAAACAAGTCCTGAATACGGGTGCAGACAATACCGTGGCGCACAAATTAAACCGCCTTACACCGCAGCAACAGAAAATATTATCGTATGTCGTAAAAGGTATCTCCAACAAAGTGATCGCTGCGCAGCTGGATATTGCCGAGGGCACTGTCAAGGCCCATCTTCACAGCGCTTTTAAAACGCTTGAAGTGAATAATCGCACCGAAGCCTTAATAGCCGTTGCCAAGCACAAAATCACCTTTAGCGAGGCCGTCTAGAAAGTCATGCCAATGCCTATTGCAAGCCTATCTAGCACGCACTCTCAACGCGGTTAGCGTGATATGAACAGCCACAGCGCAATGTCTCTTCAATCGATTACTGAGAGTGATACTCCAGCTGCCGCCGGCTCCATCGAGCAGTCGCAGCTCAACATCATCTGCAACCCCTCGATTGCGATTCCCTTCGCCTCCACGCTAGTTGCGATAACGCTCGCATTTATGGCCTGGGATGCACATAACCCGGTTTTACTTTCACTGTGGCTACTACTTATCTTTGTCACAACAACCGCACGCTTTGTCGCTTTGAGGTATTGGATACCCAGCCTGAAAAATAAATCTGCCAAGCAGAAGTTGGATACGGCGTTCTTATTCAGCCTTGCAGCCGGATTCGCCATGAGCTTTTCGGTCTTCTTTTTCTTTAGCTATAGCCCACTCGAAAAAGCGATCCAGACCATCATGATCACCAGCATGTGTATGACGACCATCGTAAGCGTCGCCGGCTACCTGCCGCACCTGCTAGCCTACGCGTCGCCTAACTGTCTCGCCCTGGTTTTGGCCTGGATCATAAACCCCAATCCTGAAAATAAAGTTGTCGAGTTACTTCTGGCCGGACTCACAGCTTTTTTCCTGGTCGGAATCATACAATGGTCGCGCCTGTACAACCGATTCTTTATCGAAGCGCATAACAACCAGAAGCAGCTGGAGGAGCTCAACCAGCAAATCTCCGAAGCGCTGATGGATTCTGAAGCAGCCAATGAAAGCAAAAGCCTTTTCTTTGCTTCTGCAAGCCACGATCTCAGACAGCCGATTCATACGCTGTCGCTGCTGACCGCAGCGCTATCGATGCGCGAGATGGATAGTAAAGCTCAGGATATTCTCGCCCACATCGAGACAGCCGTGGAGAATCTATCCCTGCAAATGGACAGCATGCTCGACATCGCCAAGCTCGACGCCGGCGTGTTCGAAGCGGACTTCCGCAGCGTCGACTGCAAAGAACTGCTGAGCAAGCTAGCCAACGAATATCTTGGTGTCGCAGATAACAAAGGTTTGCGACTGGTATTTGAACATGGCAGTAAAAGCTGTTTTGTAAACAGCGATCCCGAATTGCTTGAGCGCATCTTGCGCAATCTCATCGATAATGCCATCAAGTACACGCCTGAGGGCTCAATAACCCTCTCGCTTTTTGATGAGGACAGCTTCACCTTTATTGAAGTTCGAGACACGGGTATTGGTATCAGTGATAGCGAGAAGTCCCGCGTGTTCGATGAGTTTTATCAGGTCGCCAACCCGTCTCGCGACCGCAAGCAAGGGCTGGGTCTTGGGCTATCGATTGTCAAAAAGATGACCGACCTGCTCGATATATCTCTCGATTTTGATTCGACCGCCGGCGAGGGGACGATATTCACACTCACGCTTGAGCCGGTCCAGACCAGTTCGGTCAAACAGGAAGCGGCGCTGCTCACGAGCGATTTTGCAAACAAAACACTGCTCTGCGTCGACGACGAAGAGGACATTCTCAATGCCATGCAATTTGTATTGCAGGATCTGGGTATTAACGTACTAACCGCAAGCAGCACTCAGGAAGCTGTAAGTGCTTTGGAGCATACGACACCCGATGCAGTACTGGCAGACCTTAGGTTAGGCCCTGGCGACAACGGGATTGAGGCAATCAAAGCGCTCAGAGAGGTGGTCCCAAATTTGCGTGCAATGCTGGTCTCGGGAGACACGGGTAAAGAGAGCTTACTCAAGGCGGATGCAGCCAACATTCCAATGCTCAGTAAGCCGCTGAGCGCAGACAAACTCGAATCAGCATTGAGCGGATTATTTAGCTAGCACCAGTCATGGGCAAAAGGACTTCGCACACTTGGCTATCGCTGGGGCTAGAGTCTGTTGCGCAACGCAACAGCCAGCGTGATGATCCCGAGCTTCAACTCAACAACTTCGATGTCGTTATCGTCGGCAGCGGTTACGGCGGCGCGGTCGCGGCATACGTACTCAGTCAGGCAAAAAATGCTAACGGCGAAAAACTCAAAATCGCGGTCTTTGAGCACGGACGGGAGTATATCCAGGGGAGTTTCCCCGCGAATGTAGAGGAAACCCCAAAGCACATTCGTTTTTCACTGCAAAATAGCAAGGGCCCCGCCGGTCCGCGTGACGGTCTCTTCGACTTTCGTTTCGGCAGAGACCTCAACGTGGTCGTAGCCAATGGTGTAGGTGGCGGCTCGCTGATCAATGCTGGCGTTATGCTGCGCCCCGAGCACAAGGTCTTTGACCACCGCTGGCCATCAACGGTTCGCGCAGAAGATTTAGCCTCGTTCTACGACCATGCCGAACTATTGCTAGGCGTAAGAACGGCATCCTCTCAAAAAAATTCGATAGATCTGCATCAGCATCAAGGAAAAATTAAAAAGCTGGCAGCACTCAAGCATCTGGCTGGTCATGCAGGCTGCTCGCCAACACCGCTTAGCATCCCAATGCAAGCAGAAGCAAACTACGCCGGCGTCGCGCTGAATGCCTGTACCCTCTGTGGCGATTGCGCTGCCGGCTGTAATCACGGAGCCAAGAACTCGCTCGATCAGAATTTGCTAAAGCTTGCCGTAGACAACGGCGTCACCCTGATTTCTGGCGCAACCGCAAACTCGATTAAAAAACTCGCTGATCGTCGTTGGGAAGTCTGCTTTCACTATACCGACGACAAGCTGAATCGTACGCAAAAGCCCGTGCCTATCGTGAGTGATAAGGTCATTCTCGCAGCGGGTTCACTCGGTACTACCGAGCTTCTGCTCAGGGCACAAGCACAAGGCCAGCTACAGCTTTCCACGCAGCTCGGTCGAAAGTTCTCCTCGAACGGTGATAACTTCATTGCACATTACGCTCAGGATAATCAATCGAATGCAATCGCTTTCGAGTACCAGGCGCCGTCAAAACGCTTTATTGGTCCCACGATAACGGGAATGATCGATCGACGCGCGAGTGACGGCGTGGTGATTCAGGAAATGTCTGTTGCGGCACATCTGAACCGACTCTTTACCGAAGTTTGCAGCACTATGCATGGCGTGTATGACTTCAGTCGTGTCGATAAGGAGCCTCACGAGAGCACCATCGAAGCCAAAGACAGATTTACCGTAGACCAAGCAGCCTTTACCTACACCAGTGTTTACGCAGTTATGGGTGACGACGATTCCGGGGGACGACTGGAGCTTTGCGATGGTTATCGAGAGCATAGCGACAGTTGCCTAAGCATAAACTGGCCCGCGCTAAAATCTCACGAGCTATTTGAACGCCAATTGAATCTCGTCGAGTCACTCGTCGATGACAATGACGCGGGTGGAACCGTGATACCCAACCCGGTTTGGAAACTACTGCCCACCAGTCTGATGCAGCTCGTAGGCAACCAGAAAGGACCCACCGTCACGGTGCACCCACTGGGTGGCTGTGCAATGGCGGAATCACCCAAGCAGGGGGTAGCTGATCAGTACGGACGGGTATTTGATCTGAGTGATACAGATAGCGGCGGTGAAAATACACGCGTACACCAGTCGCTGGTCGTGATGGATGGCTCTATTCTGCCAACTGCGCTAGGCATAAATCCCGCCCTGACGATCGCTGCGCTGGCGCTACGCAATAGCCATTACTTGTTGGAACACTGGGGCTGGCGGCACGCCACAAACCCAGAACCTGTCACGCCACGTCAGCTTCCCGTTGTAAGAGAGCTCAGCGAGGTCGCCCACAACCCACCGGCGACGACATTTACCATGCTCGAGCGCCTGCGTGGTTATGGCCGTTGCGCAACAAACCTACCCGGCTCAAGCAACGATGACGATCACTCACTGGTTATTGAAATCACGCTCAAGACAGCCGGCAATGATCTGACGCCGAATGGCTACCCCGACAAACAGGGCGAGCCAAATAACTGGAAACATCATCCGCTGATAACGAACACCTCAGACTCAGTGTCCAACCCCCAGTGCTACCTGAGAATTTTCAAACAGGCGGACTGGGCCCGATTATCCAATGCATGCAAAGAAACCGAGGCAACTGAGCAAGCTCTAGATCAGCTCTGTATCTTCAAGGCGGTAGTGACGGGTGACATTTATCTCTTTGCGCAGGGCGAGAGCAGTGCTGCCGAAAGAATTCGCGCCGCTAGCTATGCGTGGCTTTTCAATCGAGGAATCCGGGATGTCGGGCAATTTCTTTTTCCTCGCTACTACGAAAAGCCCGGCAAACCTATCGATCGCTCTACCTTCAAACCGGTAGCCTCGCGCGCGGGAAGCCGATGGTTGATCAACTACCAACTGTCACTCGGCAAAGTACTGAAAAATAGTCTGCGGCTAAGACCGAAATCCAATCGAATTGTCGGCGAGAAGACCATCACCTATGCCCGTCGGGCCAACCCCTGGCGCCAACTGACCGAGGTGGCGCTCGTGGAGTTTCTAGGTCTGGAGATGGAGCCTCATCCAGTGCTACGTCTAGACACAGAATTCCTCGCCGATCGCGCCACCCCTCTTTACGAATTTCAGACTCAGGCCAATCAAGTGCGTGCCGGGCTGGACGCTTTCAGTTTTGGCATGTACACCCTGCGCCTGTTGCTGCATACGCATCTGTGGAGTTTTCGCCTGCCTGATCGAAGGCTGCCAGATAAAGTCGAGGTTCCCAGCTATCCGCGTGCGGCTGTGGTGAACAGACTGGCCCGGGGCGAACCTGGACTCGCAACACCCGATTACTATTTCCTGACAATTCGTCCCGACAGTGAGAGCGCCAGCTTCCAGCCTTCGCACACCCAGAACTACTCTGAAATTGGCGCCCGCCTGGCTCACTATCACGCAGAAAACGGTGAAACCTCCCGCAAACGCCCACTGCTTATGTTGCACGGGTACAGTGCGAGCAGCACGACATTTTCTCATCCGGCCCTGACGCACAGTGCCACACGGTATTTCCTTGAACGCGGGCGGGACGTATGGTTGATCGACCTGCGATCGAGCGCCGGCCTTCCAGGTGCCAGCAGCTTCTGGCACTTTGACGATATCGCCAGCACTGAAATACATCAGGCTCTGCGTTTTATCCACGAATTTTATCAGCGGTCAGAAAGCATAGACATCGTGGCGCATTGCATGGGCGCTGCGATGCTCTGCATGACCCTGTGTGACAGTCAAAACTCGTACGAGGAAGATCAGCTTCACTTGCATGCCATTGGAAAAATCGCCTTCTCGCAGTTCAGCCCAACGCCGGTATTTACACCGTTCAATACCCTGCGCGCGATGACCGTTAATGCAACCAAGTCGCTGTTCAAAGGCAGCTATGCGTTTCGCGGCGAGCGAGGCCGGAATATGATCGGGGATTTGCTAGACAGATTTCTCAGCACGCTGCCAGCTTCAGACGCCGAGTTTGACCGCATGAACCCGTCAAACCCTTTCTCGCGCAGAACTTACTCACGCAGCAAGCAGCGCGCGGATGCGCTGTATTCGCGAGTACTCAACATCAGCGAAATGGGTCATGTCCAGCTTAACCACTTTGATGATTTCTTTGGTCCGCTCAACTTGGAAACGGCAACACAGGTTATGCATTTTGCGCGCAGCAATCGCATTACAAACTTTCGCGGCCACGCGAACTATATCGAACCGGCAATCCTGCGCCGCAAGTGGCCCTATCCAACACTCAGCCTGCATAGTCAGCGCAATGGCATGATAGATAGACGCAGTGGCGCAACCGCAGAGACGGTGTTTCGCAAAGCCGGTGCAAACTATCGCGCGGTTACTCTCGAGAATAGTGCGCTCGGTCACCAGGATGCGATGATAGGCAACAATGCGGCAAGAGACGTTTTTCCTGTCATCGCCGATTTTCTCGACGACGTGAGCGAGCTACCGCAATCATCGAATGAGGCCGACCTTGCGCTGTGGCGAGTCGAGCTTGCGGACAAAGGGCCGGTAGTTTTTAAAGCCAGCAACGGCGCAATAAGAATAGGCTTTGGCGTTGACGAGAAGAACGCCGCGCTGCGCTTGCCCATCCTGATACCTCTGGGTGACCAGCAAGGAGCTGCAGATCAGACGCGGGAGTCAATACGGATCGTCATCGAAAAAACCTTGCACTACGCGCGCTGCTGGCGCGACTGCAAGATATCTCCAAGCTGGTATGTGCTGGATCTTTCAGCCTTGCTCAACGACTCTGTTTACGTCGGTCGAACAAACTTCTTACTCTATCTTGCCTCAGACGAGTCGGGACTCTTCCCTGTCGAATTTGAAAAAACCAATAGCGGTGCAAGCGACGGTTTTGCGGGGCTGTCACTTGGCCTTCCCGAGTGTGCAGAGAGGGACAGCATATATGAACAACAGCTTACGGCCCTGAGCATCGAGGTGGCGAGGACAATAAGCGGCGGCGAAGAATCGGCGGGCGACCTTGCCTCTCTTTCGATTCCCGGCGGCGATCAGCAGACGCTCAGCTTTGCCTTTGGCAGCTGTCAGTACCCAAGCGGCCTGTTTGATCGAACGCTGGCTTATCGCTCTTACGCAGCGCTCGCCAATCAATTGAGTTCGAGTAGCACCGGGCTTCCCGACTTTCTGATTTTAATGGGTGACCAAATCTACAGTGACGCTACCGCCGGTTTTATGGACCCCAGAACGCGTTACGACCGCTACGCTCGACCTCACCTCAACTGGTATGCACAGCCGGAAGTCAAGCGCGTGATGCGAAGACTACCCTTGTACGCGATGCTCGATGACCATGAAATCCTCGACAACTGGGATCCAGCGCTGAACAACGAGCAGGAAGCAAAAGAGAACTCGCACCCAGCATTGGAGAAATCAATAACAGCCGCCCCCGCTTCGCAAACAGCGCCGCAAAATTATCTGGCACACGGTGTTAGCGCGTTCAAGAAATTTCAGCGCGGGCAGATAGACAAGGAGTCGGCACATTGCTGGTACGAGTTTGAGGAGGCCGGATCACCTTTCTTGATGCTCGATACGCGTACCGAGCGATCAACACGCAGCGCCGAAACCTTCTCCTACCACGATCAGATACTTGGCGACGAACAGCAACGGTCACTCGAGCAATGGCTACTGCGGACGGCAACAAGCCACGCTGGAGAACCCAAGTTTGTCGTTTCGCCATCCATACTGCTGCCTCGCCATGCGGTAAATCATGGCGCGCCAGAAAACGGTAAGGCGCCACGACCAGCTGCAAACTGGATTCACTCCGACAGCTGGGACGGCTTTCCAGGGTCGCTCTATAGAGTGCTGGCCTTCCTCTGCGAGCACAGCATCGAGGACATTTACTTTCTCTCCGGCGATGAGCACTTAAACTGCTATGCACTGGTTGAACTGGAAAGCGACGACGGAAAAAGAATCAAACTGCGCTCAATTCACTGCTCCGGGCTATACGCGCCAATACCGTTCGCTAACGCGAGAGAATCTGATTTCATCGGTACGCCTGCGCGAATAGAGCTCGAGGGTAAAACCCACAGCGTGTTGCAGGATTCATTCGAGTTTTCACACAGAGGGAACGATCAGGGACTCACACGCTATCGGTGCAGCTGTCGATACGGGTTTGATCTGGAGCTAGGCAGCTCGATTGACAGCGAATCCTTGCTTTCAATAAAAACGCTGGAGGGGTTTGGCCTGGTTCAAAGGAAGCCGCGCAGGGAATAGTACAGCAGCCCCAGATATTCATGAATGACGGCAGAGCTCAACAGCATCTTGTTTGGGTAGGGTAGCCACTGTTCGATCTGTCCTGGCGCTCTCGGCTGAGCCGTTTCTATCGGTGCGGGTATGACTGATATGCCACGCGCTTCAAAGAGCTTGACGGCACGTGGCATGTGATAGGAGTGCGTCACCAGAACGACCTGATCGATTGCATTCGCATCCAGAATCTCTTTCGCGTAAAGCGCGTTTTCGTAAGTTGTTCGACTCTGAACCTCCAACCAGTCCGGGCTCATTTTTAAGTGCTGCTGCATGTACTTTGCCATCACCTCAGAATGCGGTTGGGCAATATCGCCCAGCGGCCCACCGGTCAGCAACAGCGGCACGGCTAGTTTCTGGCTCAACCAGCTTGCATAGTTGATCCGCGTCACAGCTCGCTCATCCAGCTGATGCTCCCCGTATTGCGGCCATAGGATATCGTGACCGGAGCCCAAAACAACGACAGCAGCCTGATTCCCCTCGAGCTGCGAGGCCAGTTGAGGAAGCTGTTGCAGAGTAATTGCCGGGTGTCTCTCGAGACTTAACAATAGCCTGTCCGCAAACCAGGGGGTCGAGAAAGCGTAGAGTGAGACGACGCCCGAAACCAGGCAAAACCATGCGATTTTCGGCCACCTGCGCAGCAGCAACAATCCCGCTATTAAAAGCAGAATATTGAACATCGGCGGCAGAAACGCTATTTTCATCAGCGTCCGGTAAAGCATGACAAGTAAGCCCGCAACGGTTTAACAATAATGGGTGGATTTACGGGCATTCTCACTACAACTTTGTTGGAAGTCCAGCCAAAATCCAAGTTATCCTAGCTGGTTCGGAGAGCCCTAATACCGCAAACCACCGTTGCTGAACAGCGGCGGGGCCAGCCGTCCGGTCCAGTATTAACGGGCGCAGGCGGCTTCCGCTACTGATTCACCCGCCAATCGCAAAAACTGAAACCTAACGCACGATGAAAACCGATTACGCACCAGACACTGTTGAGCAAACCGCGCAGCGCTTTTGGCATGACAACGCCAGCTTCCGCGCGACCGAATCGCCCGACAAAGAGAAGTTCTACTGTCTTGCCATGTTCCCCTATCCGAGCGGAAAACTGCACATGGGGCACGTACGGAATTACACCATTACCGATGTTATCGCGCGCTACCAGAAAATGCTGGGCAAGAATGTGCTCCACCCTATGGGCTGGGATGCTTTTGGTCTGCCGGCAGAGAATGCGGCTATCCAGAACAATTCCGCGCCCGCCAGCTGGACCTATAACAACATCGACTACATGAAGCAGCAACTCAAGTCCCTTGGATTTGGCTTCGACTGGTCACGAGAGTTTGCAACCTGCCAGCCTGACTATTACAAGTGGGAACAGTGGTTTTTTACCCGCCTCTATGAAAAAGGCCTGGTCTATAAAAAGATGTCTGCTGTTAACTGGGATCCGGTTGACTGCACCGTACTCGCCAATGAGCAAGTTATCGACGGGCGCGGCTGGCGCTCTGGCGCTCTGGTCGAGAGGCGCGAAATACCACAGTGGTTCATTCGCATCACGGATTACGCTGACGAGTTACTCGAAGGTCTCGATGAACTCGATGAATGGCCGGAGCAAGTCAGAGCCATGCAGCGAAACTGGATTGGCAAGAGCTATGGGGCTGATATCGAGTTCACACTTAGCGAAGCTGTTGCCGGTTTCGAGAAGCTCGAGGTCTATACAACCCGGCCCGATACTTTAATGGGCGCAACCTATGTCAGCATTGCCGCAGAACACCCCATTGCCATCGAGCGGGCAGCGCAGGACGCTGACATTGCTGCGTTTCTAGAGGAGTGCAAAAACCAATCGGTTGCCGAAGCCGATATGGCGACAATGGAAAAACTCGGAATCCCCACAGGCATAAGCGCCAGGCACCCGATAACCGGCGCAGAGCTTCCGGTGTGGATCGCGAACTACGTGTTGATGGATTATGGCTCGGGTGCCGTCATGGCCGTTCCGGCGCACGACAAACGGGACTTTGAGTTCGCTACCCGATTTGAGTTGCCAATCAAGCAGGTCATCGCGTCTACGCTCGACGATGCAGAACCATTCGATGCAACGCTGTGGAGAGACTGGTACGAAAGCAAAACTGATACCGTCACGGTTAACTCGTCGAACTTCGATGGCAAGACGTTTACTGCGGCCTTTGATGCAATCACTCAGCACTTGCAGTCCATTGGGGCGGGTCGCAAAACCGCTAACTATCGCCTGCGTGATTGGGGCGTTTCCCGTCAGCGCTACTGGGGATCACCCATCCCCATGCTCAACCTTGAAAGCGGTGAAGTACCCGTGCCGCCAGATCGACTGCCGGTGGTGCTGCCCGAGGATGTCGAGATGGACGGCGTGCAGTCGCCCATCAAGGCCGATGAAAACTGGCGCAAGACTGAATTCAATGGCCAGGCCGCCGAATTCGAAACCGATACCTTCGACACATTTATGGAGTCGAGTTGGTATTACGCGCGCTTCACCTGCCCCGACTTCAACGACGGCATACTCGACCCCGAGCGCGCCAATTACTGGCTGCCCGTCGATCAATATGTAGGTGGCATCGAACATGCAATCCTGCACCTGCTCTATGCGCGCTTCTTTCACAAACTGCTGCGCGATGATGGCTTTGTCGCATCTAACGAACCCTTTAAGCGTTTGCTGTGTCAGGGCATGGTACTGGCCGATTCGTTCTACATTGAAAACAGTGATGGCAGCAAGACGTGGATAAGCCCTTCAGAGGTTGAGGTAGAGCGCGACGACAAAGGGCGTGTCGTATCGGCCCGCCATGCGAGCAGTGGCCGTGCAGTCACCGCTGGCGGCATGACAAAAATGTCGAAGTCGAAAAACAACGGAATCGATCCGCAGACAGCGATCGATCAGTTTGGCGCGGATACCGTCAGGGTATTTACCATGTTTGCCGCACCGCCAGAGCAAACTCTGGAGTGGAACGATGACGGCGTATCCGGCGCCCAGCGTTTCCTCAAGCGCTTATGGAAACTCTGCGCCGAAAACAAGCAGGCAATCCAGCAGGGCTCTAAATCACTCGATAAAGCCTACTGGTCGGGGACCCTGAGCGGCGCAGATGACGAAGCCTGCCGACAGGCGGTACATAGCAATCTGGAAAAAGCCCTGCAAGACTTCGAGAAAAACCAGTTCAATACAGTAATCGCAGCGTGCATGTCTATGCTGAATGCGCTTGGCGCGAAACAGCTCAGCGATGCGGTAATTGCCGAGGGCGTTGCTACGCTTTTGCGACTTCTTTCACCGATTGCGCCCCATATTAGCCATGTGCTGTGGAGAGAGCTCGAGCTCGGTAACGATATCGCCGAGGCGGACTGGCCGAAAGTAGACGCTGGCGCTCTGGTAAAAAGCAGCATTGAAATGGTCGTGCAGATCAACGGCAAGGTAAGAGCCAAATTACAGCTTACCCCCGATGCAGATAAATCCAGCGTCGAAGCAGCAGCACTTGCGAACGAAAACGCGCAAAAATTTATTGCTGACAAACAGATTAGAAAGGTGATCGTGGTGCCCAACAAACTCATCAATATTGTCGTAGGGTAATCGCGTGCTTCACACCGGCAACGCAGAAAATCGCCAGTGCGGGCGCGCAGGCAGGCTATCGGCTTTAACGCTAATCGTCATCGCTCTTCTGTCGGGCTGTGGCTTCACGCCGGTGAAAACACTGGAGGCTTCGGCTTACGCACCGGTTTACGTGGCCGGCCAACCATCCGCCATTCAACGCGCGCTTCGCGCATCACTCGCTGCGCAAGACGCTTTGAGTAAACGAGCGACAGGCGCCAACTCCGTCGCGCGATTTCAGGATATCCGCTTCGAAACCAACGACTTCTCGGTAACGAGTGACGGACGCGTCGCTGAGTATGAAACAACCTTGCGCGCCCGCTTTGTCTGGGAGCAACAGTCCCAGCAGGACACCCCCGCACCTGACTCGAGCCCAGATGGCGCTGCTACGCAAACACCCGCAACCGTATTGCTC
>CAZDEW010000045.1:0-23553 GCA_964504585.1 uncultured Pseudomonadales bacterium
CCGCGGGAGCACTGGCACTCGCGCCGGCAGTTGTGCTCAGCGTGAAGACTATATCCCCCTCACTGACGGCAGCGCCTACTTCAATATTGATAGCAGAGATCGTTCCAGCGGCCGGCGCAGGCATATCCATCGAGGCCTTATCGGACTCCAGCACTAACAAACTGTCGCCTTCATCTACCGCGTCGCCGACAGTGACGCTGATCTCTATGACTTCTACGCTATCCGCACCACCCAGATCAGGGACCGGAACATCGAGCGTAGCCGCCTCAGCTGCGACCGGTTGTGCAGCTTGCTGCGGTTGATCGGCCTCAGGTGGCGGACTTTGCTCGGCCGGCGCTGCTGTACTTTGTTCGGTCTCGACCTCTTCGACAGCATCTCCTGCGCCATCACTCGCCTTGAGTCGCACGAGCGCATCACCCTCTGCGACTTCGCTACCCTCGGTCACCAGAACTTCGACGACTTCCCCGCCAGCGGGCGAAGGAATTTCCATCGACGCCTTGTCAGACTCGACGACCACCAATGACTGGCCTTCGCTGATCTGATCACCGACGCCAACCGAGACCTCTATAACCTCGACCGCTTCGGTACCACCAAGATCGGGCACATTAATTACATTATCTGTCACAGGGGCCACCTTTTTCCGAACTCGTTGTTATCGACTGTTGCATCAATAGCCCCCATCAAACCCTGGTTGGATCTGCTTTGTCGTCCTGAATACCGTAGCGCTTCATTGCATCGACGACGACCGAATCTTTGAGCTGCCCTTCCTTCACCAACTCACTGAGCGCGGCAATAACCACGAAGTAGCGATCGACTTCAAAGAACCGTCGCAAGTTATCGCGGGTATCGCTGCGACCGAATCCGTCCGTTCCCAAGGCCTTGAATCGGTTTGGCACAAACGCTCTGAGCTGCTCGGAGTAAAGTTTCATATAGTCAGAGGCTGCAATAACAGGACCATCATGCCCCTCCAGTGCAGTACTGAGGTAAGGCACCTTCGGCGCTTTGCCGGGATTGAGCATATTCCAGCGCTCACAGGCCAGCCCATCGCGCCGCAGTTCATTTGCGCTCGTCACGCTCCAGACATTGGCTGCAACACCCCAATCGTCGGCGAGCAGCTCCGCGGCTGCAACGACTTCATTAAGGATCGTGCCCGAACCCATCAACTGTACGCGCTTCTTGGCTTTGCTCTTGCTTTTGCTAAGACAGTAGATACCTTTCAGTATCCCTTCTTCGCTGCCAATTGGCATTTCAGGGTGCAGGTAGTTTTCGTTCATCGCGGTGATGTAGTAGAAGACATTTTCCTGCTCTTTCATCATCCTGCGCAGACCATCCTGAATGATCACTGCCATTTCGTAGGCATAGGTGGGATCGTAGGAAATACAGTTAGGGATCGTTGATGCCATCAGATGACTGTGCCCGTCCTGATGCTGAAGACCTTCACCGTTCAACGTGGTTCTTCCGGCAGTGGCGCCAATCAGGAAACCCCGTGCCTGGCTGTCACCAGCTGCCCAAGCCAGATCACCAATCCGTTGAAAACCGAACATGGAATAGAAAATATAGAACGGGACCATCGGGGTATTGTTGGTGCTGTAGGACGTTGCAGCTGCAATCCACGCTGCCATCGCACCCGCTTCGTTAATACCCTCTTCCATGATCTGGCCTTTCTCATCCTCCTTGTAAAACATGATGCCGCCAGCATCATGGGGCACATATTTTTGCCCCTGCGAAGAATAAATACCGAGCTGCCGGAACATGCCTTCCATACCGAACGTTCTTGCTTCATCCGGCACGATCGGGACCACGCGCGAACCCATAGACTTGTCTTTGACCAGCGTAGAGAGAATCCTTACAAAAGCCATTGTGCTCGAGATCGAGCGCTTGCCCGAGCCCTTGAGCTGGGCATCAAAGGCGCTAAGCTCGGGCACCTGTAGACTTTCGGACTGTCGCAGGCGTGCCGGTATCTGCCCGTTAAGCGCCTCACGACGCGACTTCATGTACGAAATCTCGGGGCTATCGGGTGCCGGCCGGTAATAGGGCACGCTCTCGAGCTCGCTGTCGGAAAGCGGGATATTAAATCGATCGCGAAACTGCTTGAGCGACTCCATGTCCAGTTTTTTCAGGGAGTGTGTTTCGTTGTTGGCCTCGCCCGCATCGCCCGTGCCATAGCCCTTGACTGTCTGCGCCAGAATGACCGTTGGTTGACCGCTGTGCTCAACTGCCTTGGCGTAAGCCGCATAAACCTTCTGCGGATCGTGGCCGCCCCGATTCAGACCCTCGATATCAGCATCGGTCAGATCCTTAACCAGATCCAGCGTCTCGGGAAACTTGCCAAAGAAGTGTTCACGGGTATACGCGCCACCGTTGTACTTGCAGTTTTGCAATTCACCATCGCAGACTTCATCCATCACCTGCTGCAAGAGGCCGCTGTCATCTTTTTCCAGCAATGGATCCCACAGACCGCCCCAAAGGACTTTAATGACATTCCAGCCTGCCCCGCGAAAGACACCCTCGAGCTCCTGTACAATTTTGCCATTGCCTCTAACAGGTCCATCAAGGCGCTGCAGATTACAGTTGATCACGAAAATCAGATTATCGAGGTGCTCGCGGCCGGCCAGCGCAATCGATCCCAGCGATTCCGGCTCGTCGCACTCACCGTCACCGAGGAAACACCAAACCTTGCGATCACGCCGTTCGGACAGCTCTCGCTTGTCGAGATACTTCATGACGTGAGCCTGATAAATCGCCTGCATCGGCCCCAAGCCCATGGAAACCGTTGGAAACTGCCAGTAATCGGGCATTAACCATGGGTGCGGGTAGGAAGAGAGACCGTTGCCGCCAACCTCCCGTCTGAAGTTGTCCAGCTGGTCTTCATTGAGGCGGCCTTCAAGGTAGGAGCGCGCATAAACGCCGGGTGCAATATGCCCCTGGTAGTAAACGAGATCGCCCGGATTGCCGTCGTCGGAGCCGCGGAAGAAGTAATTGAAGCCTATGTCGTATAACAGCGCCGACGAGGAGAAACTCGAGATGTGGCCACCGAGCCCGTCATCGTTGTCATTGGCGCGCATCACCATCGCCAATGCGTTCCAGCGCATCAGCGAACGAATCCGACGCTCGATGAACATATCGCCGGGCATTCTGCGCTCTTCTTCTCGCGGAATCGTGTTCCTGTAAGGCGTGGTAATCGCGGCCGGCAACTGCACGCGGGAATCGACCGCACGATCAAATAGCTGCTGCACCAGAAAGGCTGCGCGAGCGCGACCGTCGTGGCGAATCACAGAGTCGATGGACTCAAGCCATTCACCGGTTTCCTGCGGATCCTGGTCTTCTATGGATTTATTCAACGTTGTGACCTCAACAAATTCCTCAAGATATCCCCTAATTCTAGACTCTTGAAACTTGCTCGGCCAAGTGATTAATACAGTCGTCTTATTATGATTATTATTTAATCTAATTGATGAGTTAAGCCGGGTTTTCGGCGGGATCAGCGGTCAAGATAAGAAGACGTCGACTCTCTTTGGCCAGCAAATCCCTGCTGTAGGCCCTAAACTCGTCGAGGTCCAGCGACTCTAGCACCTCAACCATCTCGAGCTGGCGCTTGAACCCTGTGTCACCTCGCAGCAAGCTGCGAAACAGCGCGGCACTCCTGTCGTGGAGACTCGCATCGGGCCGTTTTAGCCGCTCCAGTAATGCCTGCCGATGCTGCTCAATCACGCTTGAGGCAAATACCCCCTCACCTGAGGCCATCATTGCCAACCAGCGATCAACCTGGCTGCCAATCGCCGCATCGATAAACTCGTTATCGTAGCGCGCTGATTGCACGGTCAGATTCAGACCCGCCAACTCATTATCGATACGGCCACCAGCACTGACAATGTAACCCAACTGCCGCTCGGTTCTCAGCTCCCGATAAAAGGGCTGGCTCAGCAGATCCCCCAGTAAGTACGTTTGCATCTGTTCTTTCACGGAGTCGCCGGGCGCCTGAAAGTACCACCAGCTTGCACTATCGTTGTGAAACACCTCAATGCTGGATCGACTGACGCCACGATCCAGCTTTCGGGTTTTCGGCTGCATGCTCTCGACACGACGGGTATCGGCTTTACTCGCCGAAAACTGAAGCGCGGTAGCGCAATTCAGTTTTTGACAGGGAAGCTGCAATAGCTTGTCCACATCCTTTTGATCGAGATTACCGTGTGCAATTAGATCGATCCTGACGAACTCATGCTGATTCTTAATGTGCTCGTGCAGGTCAGCGAGCCTAATCGCGGCTAACTCCCGCTGAAACTCCTGCAAATTTCGCGCAAGGGGATCAAGCGACTCTTCCAGCGCAATAGACAATCGGGTCATTGGATCGGAGAGACGTCTTCGCTCAAAGCCTTGCGCCAACGTCGATTTTATTTGCAAAAAGGCATCCTCGTCCGGTAATGCAGCGTGTGTCGAGTGCAGCACATCTGCCAGAAAAGCCTGAAGGTTATCGTTGTAACCGCTTACTGTGAGCGTTAGACCCAGAGGGTGATTTGAGATTCGATAGTTTTGCCCTGCCAGATAGGCTTCGTAGGCAGGCTCTGTTAGCAGCTCGCGAACCCATTCGGCATAGAGCGACTGCAACACAATTTCTCGCGCATTGAGAAAGTCTTCACGCCGTAGCAAAAGCATATAGTCGGCGAGGGGTTTGCCGTATGCATTATCCGGCAAATACCAGACTCGACCCCAATCGTTGATTGCCGCAATCGCAGGCTTTGGTCGCTGCCAGTTTTGTTCGGCCTTTTCGATAACAGGATTCTTGATCGCAAAAGAACTCGGGATGTAGCGATTAGCGCGCGGCAAGCCAAAGCCAGGTGTCGGCTCCCAAGCGCTGCAGGCGCCTTCTTCAAGCGAGCAACTCCCGACAATTGATGCATCGAGAACACCGAAGCGAACCGGGTACCAGTGCGTTTTCCGATCCAGGTACTGATCCGCTTGCGCAAATGCAGTTTCAAGCTGGTCACTGGCAAGCGTAATCTGGCTGTTCTCGGGCGTAATGTTTGACAGGAGCTCAAGTTTTAACGCACGATCAAAACCCTCGAACCAGAACGGGCTTACAAAGGTCAGCGGCAAGGGATAGAACCGAGGGCTGGCAACAGCACCCAGTGCCGCACGCAGCACGTCTGGCGTATCAGAAAAGCGGGCATTCAAATTTGCCAGCAGTGCCTGTTCCGCATAGCGGGTTTGTGCGCCATCTCCATCGGCAAGCGAAAGTTCCGCCCGGATACTATCAACCGTGGCATAAAACAGTTCGAGTATGAGCGGCAGCTCACCCATACCTCGCTCCGTGAGCTCGATGTCAAAAGTAAGCACGGCACTGTGATGAAAGTTGAAACCGGAGCCCGCACTGACGCCCGTCGCCAATCCGCGCTTGCGCAAGGTCGAGAGCAAACTATTCCTGCCCTCGTGACCCAACACATCGAGCACATAGTTCATCGACTTGCTCGGCAAGTATCGCACCACATCCTGCAAGGCAAATCTGAGCACCAGCACACGAACGGGCTGTCTGGTTTCAACCAGCAAAAGCGGCGGGCTCTCACCCTCTGCGACGGGCTCCCAAAGGGGCAAAACCTCTGGCGAATATACTGGTGCGCGGGCAGGTGCATTCTGCGCTACTGCCAGAGATCGAATATTGGAAAAAGCTGGCAGCAGGGATTCCATCTCGTCAAGCCCCTGCGGCCCGACAATGGCAAGCCTCATATTCTGCGCGTAGTAGTGCCGCTGGTAAAAATCGAGCATCGCGGCGCGCAAATCTGCATGCCGCTGTTCGCGCTCACGATCATTCTCACCAGCGCCGCCAAGTAATGTCTCCAGATTACCCACGCTGAGTTTCTGCATCGGGTGCCCTTGCGTCATAAGGGACTTTGATGCCTCAAAAATTTTCAGCCCTTCGTGCTCGGCACGCGTAAAGTACTCGGCATCAACCGCATTGATTTCACGCTGGATATACTCTTCGGTAAATAGGGGGTCGGTAAAAAATCCAGAGAAGCGATCCGCGCCCTCGGCCAGTGCTTCAGGTCTCACCTTAAAAAAATAGACTGTTGCATCTGGCGAGGTGAACGCATTATCACTTCCAGCGTTGCGCGCGGTGAACTCACTAAACTCACCGGCATTTGGGTACTCGCCGCTACCCAGAAACAACATGTGCTCAAGAAAATGCGCCAGCCCCTGATAAGCTTGCGGGTCGGCCCCGCTCCCAACATCGACCTGCATGGCCACCGCACTGTCATGGGCATCAGGGTCGGAAATCATTAGTACTTGCAGGCCGTTGCCGAGGGTTTTTACCCGAAAAGCCCGCCGGTCAACTACCGTGCGGTAAACAAAGCTGTCCTCCCCACTATCGACTCGCACGAAAGGCGATGTGTTTGGCTGCGGAGTCGTGATACTGCCAACCGCGCAGGCGGAAAGTATGCAGAGTAGAAACAGCGCGGCAGATGCCCGGCGCAACAGAGCGGGTTTGACCATGATCATAAGCCAGTTGTGGTTAAGTCTCGCAAAGGTCGCGGGAAGTGGGCGAACCCGGAGATCAGGCA
Organism: uncultured Pseudomonadales bacterium; assembly: GCA_964504585.1. GTDB lineage: Bacteria > Pseudomonadota > Gammaproteobacteria > Pseudomonadales > UBA7434 > UBA7434. The sequence continues at coordinate 6,555 of CAZDEW010000045.1, forward strand.
CTTTCAGCCGAGAATTTCTTTTGCGTAGGCCATGCGTTGATAACAGCGCTAATCAATGTCGCCAGAGGAATCGCGAAGAAGACGCCCCACAGCCCCCAGATTCCGCCAAAAAACATGATCGCGAGTAGGATCGCGAGCGGATGCAGATTAACCGCCTCGGAGAACAGCAGTGGCACCAGCGCATTACCGTCGAGCAGTTGAATGAGGGTATACCAGAACATCATCCAGAAAAACGGTGGCGTCCAACCCCACTGCAGATACGCGACGAGCGCCACGGGTATGGTCACCAAAAACGCGCCGACATAAGGCACAATCACCGATACACCCACACCAATCGCTAACAGTGCCGCGTAGTTTAGCCCCATGAGGGAAAAGGCAAAAAACGAAACGCCGCCAACGATAAACATTTCGATCACCTTGCCGCGAACATAGTTGGCCATTTGTCTATCCATCTCCACCCAAACCCGATCCAGCAAGGGACGCTCTTCCGGTAGCAACCTGCCGAACCAACCCAGCAGCAGGTCCTTGTCCTTTAGCAGAAAGAAGACGAACACAGGAATGAGCACAAGGTAGAGCATAAAGCTAAAAACGTTAGCAATATTGGCCTGCGAGAAAGACAGCGCCCACTGCCCGAAACTGGCAATCTGGGTGGATGCAAGATCAGTCAACTCCTGAACCCGGCCGGGATCCAGCAGTTCGGGATAGTTGTCAGCAAAGCGGGCGAGTCGCTCTTGCACCAGCTCAATCAGTTTGGGCAGCTCCTGCACCAGGTTTTGCGCCTGTCCGAGCAAAAGCGTGACCGAGATAAAAACGAAGCTGAACTCAGCGAGCAAAAGCAAAATGGTCGCAAGCGTAACCGACAGCAAGTGCGGACTACCCCAAGCAGAGCACTGCTTGACCACGCCCTGCAGCAGGAACGCCAGCACCAGTGCCGCTATAACCGGCGTCATGATCTGGCCAAGAAAAACGATGAGCGCGATGCCTATCAGCAGAATGAAGGTAAGAATTATCGCCTCTTCATCGTAGAAGCGGCTTTCAAACCAACGCTTGACCACATCAAACATTTAACGGATTCCTTGAAAACAGGCCGGCAACCGGATTTACAGCTCCCTACTAAATCCTGCTACGAACAGATTTTCACAGTGACTCAGCGGGAACTTCGATTGAACTAGGGTATCGAACTGGTGCGGGTAACACAATGTTCAATCATGCAACGGATTTTTAGTATTGATCGGATCGAAGAAGCAGCCGCCACCGCAGCGATAACCGCGCGATCAGCGCTCGCAATCCAATAAAACGTGACGCCACATCCGTACCAAAAAAAATGTCCCAGCAGTAAGGCGAATCCCGCGCTTGGGGTCACAAACGGGTTGATTGCTGTGCAGATAAGCGGCGATGCGGTACTTTTTTTGATAAGCTTGGAGAGATACACCATCCCAAACCAGTCACACATGATCGCTTCCAAGGCCAGATCGAACCAATCGCGACAATTAAGAACCGCGCTTTTCAGCCGCAAGGCTAATCGACGGTTAGAGCTTGCCCGTCAGCGCACAATGCGAATCGTTGCCACCGCCAAAGCGCTGCTGGCGCTATTGTTTGCCAGCCTGTTTTTTTCGGCACAGGCTAACGACATCGAGCTGCCGTCGCTCGGAGATACCATCACCGGCATCATGTCGCCGCATGAGGAAAAGGTGCTTGGGCAGGCGTGGCTACGAAGCTTCAGGGCCACCAGCCCAATCTATGAAGACCCGGTTGTATTTGAGTATGTCGAAGACCTGATCTTCCAGCTCGCGAGCCACAGTGATCTGGACGAAAAGCAAATCAACCTGGTGATGGTTGATAACCCGACCATCAACGCATTCGCCGTACCCGGTGGTGTTGTGGGCGTACATACGGGACTTATCGACGCCGCCGGCTCAGAATCCCAGTTTGCTTCGGTCCTCACCCACGAGCTCGCTCACCTATCGCAAAGACACTTTGCTCGCAGCATGGATGCCGCCAAGCAGGCTAACGTCGCCAGCATTCTGGGCGCGCTTGCCGGCGTCGCCATCGCTGTTAGCGGTGGCAGCGGCGACGCGGTAACTGCTGCCGTCCTCACTGGTCAGGCCGCCGCCGTGGACTCGCAGCTACGCTATAGTCGCGCGCATGAGCGCGAAGCTGACCGGGTAGGCATGCGCAGCCTGGTCGAGGCCGGGTATGCAGCCGATGGAGCGACCCGAATGTTTCAGGAGATGCAGAATGCCTTCAGACTCTATGGCCAGCGACTTCCCGAATTCCTGCTCACTCACCCCGTAACCCAATCCAGAATATCGGACGCCAGACAGAGGGACCGCCAGATTGCGAAGGAGAGTGCAGAAAATGGCAAGGTGCTGCAAAACATTCGAGACGGCATCGGTTTTCAGCTCATCAAAGCTCGAATCTTTGCGCATGAGCAGGAGACGCCGGAGAATGCGATCAAGCACTTTCAAAAAGAACTCAAAAATCTGGCTGACGCCAGCGATACCTCCAACAGCTCATACAGCGAAGCCGAGCGTTGGAAGGCAGATGCCGCGCGCTACGGTCTTGCGCTGGGTCAATTGAGCGCGAAACAGTACGCGAAAGCCAGCGCCACATTGGATCCGCTGCTGCAGCAGGTACCCGGACGCATCATCTATTCATTACTGGATATTGAAATCGAAATCGCTGAGGGCAAGCTGGATTCCGCTGAGCGGCGCTTGCGCGATCTTTACTCCCTGAACCCCAATAACTTTGGCATCAGCTTGACGCTTGCAGAGCTGCTGCTCAAGACAGACAAGCCCGAGGACGCCGAACGGATTTTGCAAAACCTGGCAAACTTGAGACCTTCGCAGAGTATCATTTGGTACCACCTTGCGGAGGCACAGGGGAAAGCCGGAAAAATTCTCGCGCTTCACCGCTCGCGCGCCGAGTACTTTCAGCTAAACGGAGCGTTTGAGCGCGCCGTGGATCATCTGCAGCAAGCCTATCGATTAGCCGGCAAGGACTATCAGACCGCAGCGAGCATCAGGCAGCGTGTGAATGACATTCTGGAGCTTAGGAAGCGACAGCAAGCGCTGGGAATAGGCTAGGACTGAGCTCGTTTGAACTCCAACATACGTGTCAGAGGTCGCATCGCCTTTTCGGCAAGCTCTGCGTCAACCAGAATTTCGTTGCTACCGTGACGTAGTGATTCAAGCAGATTATCCAGACCATTCATTGCCATCCACGGGCAGTTCGCGCAGCTTCGACAGTTCGCGCCACTACCGCCGGTAGGCGCGATGATAATCTGCTTGTCAGGCGCGGCCTCACACAATTTGTAGAAGATACCCTGATCAGTCGCGACGATGAAGGTCTCGTAAGGCAGGTTACGCGCGGCCTCTATGATCTGCGTTGTGGAACCAACCGCGTCAGCCAACTCAATAACGGAGGCAGGCGATTCAGGATGCACCAGAACTGCCGCATCCGGGTACACAGCTTTCATATCCAGTACACCCTTGGCTTTAAACTCCTCGTGCACGATGCAGCTACTGTCCCACAGCAGCATATCGGCACCAGACTTTTCCTGAATATACGACCCCAAATGTTTGTCCGGCGCCCAGAGAATTTTTTCGCCCTGAGCATCGAGATGGTCAACCACGTCAACGGCGATACTCGATGTGACCACCCAATCCGCCCGCGCTTTTACTGCCGCAGAAGTATTGGCATACACAACCACCTGACGGTCGGGGTTGGCATCGCAAAATGCCGCAAACTTATCGATCGGGCAACCAAGATCCAGCGAGCAGGTCGCCTCCAGGGTCGGCATCAGTACCCGTTTTTCAGGACTGAGAATCTTTGCCGTCTCTCCCATAAATTTGACCCCGGCGACGATCAGGGTTTGCGCGGAAGTCTCGGCACCATAGCGCGCCATTTCAAGGGAATCTGAGACCACACCGCCGGTCTCTTCCGCCAGCCGCTGTAACATGGGGTGCGTGTAGTAATGCGCGACAATCACAGCATTTTCTGCCGCAAGCAGCGGCTCGACCTCTGCGAGCGCGGCCCTGTAGTCCTCCTCGCTGAATTCATTGACAGCGGGTTCGTGGAGGTGACGCCTGACTATATCGCTTGCTGAACCATCATAGCCTTCAGGCATAATTGTCTTGGGGAAATCGATAGGCTGCGGATCCGTCATATTACAAAGAACTTTTTGGCGATTGCCTTAGAAATAAACATTGGAAGAGGCGCGAAAGTTTATCACAGTTCGATTGTGGATCCGCTCAGTGTCATGGCCCCAATTAAGGTGTCATCTTCGGGCAAAAAAAAACCAGAGCCGAGCTCTGGTTTTTTTTTGCTTAAAGCGACTGGCGCTTTGGGCTTAGGCTTTGCGTCGAGCAAACATAAGACCGAACAGTCCAGCCGAAAGGAGGCCAACAATACCGGGCTCAGACACTTCAGTCGTCACGCGGTTTGCAGTGTCATACCAGCTTTGGCTTGAGTAAGAGTAGCTAGCGATGCCACCCATGTTGTCGTAGCTGAACGAGCTTCCCGCAGATGGGTGGAACCAGATACCGACTTTCTGACCGAAGCAAATACCTTTATCCATATCATTGCCAGGGTTGTTCACAGCTGGGTAATCACAGCCTGCGCCATTGATGCCACTAGCGTCGAAAGAGAAGCTTACCGTGCGGTTGCCGGCGTTGTCGCTGACGTTAAATGCGTTGTTGACGCTCGCCAGGAGGCTTTCAGTTTTGTAGCTGTTGGCTGAGTTCTTACCGTTGTACTGGTAGACGCTCATGCGATTGCTGTCGAGATCACCGTAGATGATCGCAAGCTCTGTGTTGTTACCCTTGGGGTTTGCACCTGGGCTCACAACCAGCCAGAAAGCGTCGCTAAGCGCACCTGAACCGGTTTGGCCAATCGTGTGTGACCAGTTGAAAAGGCCTGAGCTTGTATCGTAAGAAGTGGTTACATTCTTGACGTCGCCCGCGCCCGTGCTTCCGCCCGGATTGTTAATGTCGTACAGGTACATAGGACCTGCCATTGCTGCACTGCTCAAAAGAAGTGAAGAAAGTACAGCTGTTAGTGTTTTTACTTTCATCTTTGTTCACCTAAATATGATTAATCATTGTTTTGGCGATCTTCCGGAGCGTCATGCTCGGAGAACACCCTGCTACATACCCTGAGAAGATTCGCGTCGAACAGCCAAAGGCGTCTTCGCTTTCGTCTCAAACCAGCTCTAGACGGCCAGCTTGACTGCATGTTTGATCAAATAACGAGCAACGCCTGTGCCAATAGAAGTATCTCCCTGATTTTTCTATAAAAGCTCGTTTTTTGGCAAAAAATAATCCGGCAAATCTGTAAGGAAAGCCGACGGTTTTAGGGCCTTTTATTAACGGCTATTGCAGAATCGAGCTCTCGTTATCACCGCGCCCGAGCAGGTGTCGGACTAGCGAGCAATCGTGCGAGTCACAAATCCCTGTTAACCACCAAGTTAATAGCTGGCGCGGATGATTGAAAGGCAGTCGCTGCAAAAGCCTGTAAAAACCGTGGGCAAGAAGGCGCGGCGCGATACCGATCTGAACGTAAACACACGTTAAACACCAACAACGGTTGCGGCCTTAATCGGGGAGGAAAGTCGAAAAACGATGTTAGCAATTAGCTAGATTGAAACGTGAAGCGGCAGTTTCTTTGGTACTGCAGACAACAAAAAAGCGGGCCCTGAGGCCCGCTTTTCTTTAAACAGCAAATTCACTGCATAACTAGACTGGAACAATATTCTCAGCCTGTGGCCCTTTCTGACCTTGCGTGATGGTGAATTGAACGGTTTGCCCTTCTTGCAGGGTTTTGAAGCCTGAACCCTGAATAGCGCTGAAATGAGCAAAAACATCGGGACCCGATGGCTGCTCGATAAAACCAAAGCCTTTTGATTCGTTGAACCACTTAACGGTTCCTGTAACTGTTTCGGACATAGATTGTCATCCTGAAAAATAAAAGTGAAACACATGCCTAAACGGCGAGTCTGAGCAGAAAAACAAGCAGCAATTTAGACACTACAGGACGAGGTAAATCAGTGAAACCTAGCATGTAAGGGAGTAAATCTTGAGCGTACTTTCTTGCCAGATGCAAAGCTAAACCCTTACATAGCGAAAGTCAATTCCCTCGCTTCAAAACCGCGGCTTTTGGCGCAACGCACGTTTTTGATGCACGCATCCGCGGACTTTTGAAGCGAGTCCGTGCCTACGCTTGAGACAGGGCCTGGGAAACGTCGCTGATGATGTCATCGATGTGCTCAATGCCCACAGATATACGCACCAAATCGGACGAAACGCCTGCCGAGGCGAGCTCATCTTCATTGAGCTGGCGATGGGTGGTCGAAGCCGGATGACACGCTAAGGATTTGGCATCGCCGATGTTAACCAGACGCAGGATCATTTGCAGCGCATCAATAAAATTCTCGCCGGCGCTGGCGCCACCCCTGATTCCAAAGCTCAGAATACCTGAGGCTCGCCCGCCACAGATTTTCTCACTGGCGGCACGATATGGGCTGTTTTCGAGTCCCGCGTAGTTCACCCACTCAACCTTTTCATGACCCTCGAGGTACTCCGCCAGAGCCTGCGCGTTCTCGCAGTGACGCTCCATTCTCAGACCAAGCGTCTCGAGACCCTGTAATATCTGAAACGCACTCTGCGGGGACAGCGCGGCCCCGGTATTTCGCAGGGGGACCACTCGACAACGACCGATAAAGGCTGCCGGACCCATCGCCTCGGTGTAGACCACACCGTGGTAACTGGGGTCTGGCTCATTGAGCATGGGGAAGCGCTCGGCGTTGGCGGCCCAGTCAAAGTTACCGGAATCGACGATACACCCGCCAATCGTTGTACCGTGACCGCCGATGTACTTGGTCAGTGAGTGAATCACGATATCTGCACCGTGATCGAATGGTCTGCACAAGTAAGGCGTCGCCACGGTATTGTCGACCATCAGCGGCACACCATGGCGGTGTGCGATCTCGGCGAGCCTGGCGATGTCGACCACATTGCCCGCCGGGTTTCCTATCGACTCACAGAAAAGCGCCCTGGTATTGTCATCAATTGCCGCCTCGAGCGCCGCATAGTCATCATGCGCCGCCATTCGTACTTCAATCCCCTGATTGGGAAAGGTATGCATAAAAAGATTGTAAGTGCCACCATAGAGCTGGCTGGTGCTAACAATGTTGCTACCAACCCGGCAAATGGCCTGAATGGCGTAAGTAATGGCAGCCATACCCGATGCAACCGCTAGCGCGCCAATTCCACCCTCCATCGCAGCCAGCCTTTGTTCAAGCACGTCGGTGGTCGGATTCATGATGCGCGTGTAGATATTCCCTGGCACCGCGAGGTTGAACAGGTCGGCTCCGTGCTGCGTGTTATCGAACGTGTAAGAGGTCGTCTGATAGATCGGAACAGCGGCGGCTTTGGTCGTCTCTTCTGACTTGTATGCGTGGTGGAGAGCAAGTGACTCTAACTTCATTTGAAATCCTCTTAATTTACCTATCCAACAATTTAACGATTCAACCTATAAGCGAAGTGCCCGCAAAAATTTTACCATGGGTAAGTCCATGATCAGGCGCGGCAGCTCCTAAACAATACAGCCACTTAGCCACCCGATTTGAAGAAAGCGGGTACGACTTCAGTGGCAGGCCCATAGAACCCCTGCTCAAAGACCGTTGCAGTCGCGCTGGGCTCAAGATTCAATTCTATGCACTGAGCACCATAGGCTTTGGCTGCCTGACTAAAACCGGCAGCAGGATAAACCACGCTGCTGGTGCCGATAGAGATGAACACATCGCAACTACTCAAACGCAGCTCAATCTCGCCCATGCCAAGGGGCATTTCGCCGAACCACACAATGTGTGGCCGCAATGTGCCAGTGCTGCCGCAGGCCGAACACACTGAGGACGCGCTCAGGGTGTCTTCCGCCTCATGCAGGGCTTCACAGTTAGTGCAGCGCGCTTTATTCAGCTCACCATGCATTGGCTTCAGCGACCGCGAGCCCGCTCGTTGATGCAAATCGTCAACGTTTTGCGTAACCAGATAAAAGTCCGCATCGTGTTGCCGCTCAAACTCGGCCAGCGCCAGATGCGCAGCGTTAGGATGCACATCACCTGAGCGCAGCTGCTGTCGCCGTTGATTATAAAAGTCCTGAACCAGTGCAGGGTTTGCGGCGAAGGCTTCGGGTGTCGCGACCTCTTCGACTCTGTGCCCCTCCCAGAGCCCGTCGTTATCGCGAAACGTTTTCAATCCGGACTCAGCCGATATTCCAGCGCCTGTGAGTACAACAATATTTTTTTGATTCAAATCCACGGTTTAGACCCACGATAAAATCAGAAGTGCGAGCAGGGCTGCTGGCACGGCAGCCACCGCGTCATCGAGCATAATGCCGAAACCACCGTGGACGCGATTGTCTAACCACTTAATGGGCCAGGGCTTGAGAATGTCGAATAAGCGAAAACAACAAAAGCCCAACAAGAGACCCAACCAGCTCGCCGGCAAAAACCATAGCGTCAACCACAGGCCGACAAACTCATCCCAGACAATACCGCCATGGTCATGCACGCCAAGGCAGTCACTGGCGGCCTGACAAATTTTTATTCCCAGAATAAAAGCAAGCGCAATGATTGCTAGCAACCAGGTCTTCTCAAAAGCGTGCACCATCAAAAGCCACAGCGGCAAAGCAGCTAACGTCCCTACGGTGCCGGGCGCTTTAGGCGAGAGCCCGCTGCCAAATCCAAATGCGAGCATACACCAGGGGTTTTTAATGAGTAGCGCAAAATCTGCTTGCATGGCACCGTAACGATCGAGTCAGATTCTAGAAATGCCGGTAACCGGCGTCGGGTAGTGCGAGCTGGCGCTCGCCGTCCATTAGCATAACCCAACCATCGGCCGCAGACGCGTGTACCGCCTCGCCCACCCGGGTTAGCGGAAGGCGCAATTGCTCTGCCAAATCCAGAACTTCTAAGCGCCGGTCCGCGGAAACGGAAAACAGCAGCTCATAGTCGTCGCCAGAGATCGCCAGTTGGATAGCTTCTTCGGAACTGAGGTCGTCTAAGGCTTCTGGCACAGGGATCAAGTTTCTCTGCACGGCGATGCAAACGCCGGATTGTCGGGCTAAATGTGCTGCGTCGGCCAGCAATCCGTCCGAAATGTCCATTGCCGCATTCGCGAGACCCAACAAACCCTGCCCAAGACTCAGGCGCGGCTCCGGCGAATGGAAGGCTGCCAGATAGCGCGCTTTCTCGGAGGCACTCAGCGCCGCAAACTGTTCGCTGCCTTTTTGCAAGGCCAGACCAATCGCCGATTCTCCAAGCACACCGCTAACCCAGATATCATCACCCGCTAGCGCACCACTCCTTTGTAACACCTCACCATTACCATTAGGCTCACCGATCATAGTCAGCGAGATATTCATTGGCCCGTGACAGGTATCGCCACCGACCAGGGCAATACCGTGGCTGTCCAGATCACTCGCGAGCGCTTGCGAAAAAGATGACAGCCAGTCGGGATCATTGTCTGGAATGGTTAGCGAGAGCGTACACCAACGCGGATTCGCACCCATGGCCGCAAAGTCACTGACATTGACCGCGACAGCTCGATGGGCAATATTTTCGGGCGCAGTCCCGGCAAGAAAATGCACGCCCTCAACAAGCGTGTCACTCGCTACGATCAGCCTGTCTTCATGGCTTGCGAGCATTGCCGCATCGTCACCAACACCCAGCAGCACATCGTTAGCCTGCGCAGGCGACGAAAAAGAAAAATGCTTTCTTATAATATCGAATTCACTAGCCATGCGATCCGATCAAGAGACGAGTTAATTATTCTTTTCTGCGTTTGTTTCCAGACTACGCAAATCGCGCGCAGCCTTGTCGAGTATGCCATTGACAAACTTACTGCTGTCCTCCGGACCGAATTTTTTGGCAAGGTTAACCGCCTCGTTGATCACTACTTTGTAAGGCACGTCGATGCGGTTTTTAAACTCATAGATCCCTATTCGCAGCAGTGACAAGGTAACCGGGTCAAACTCGTCAAGTGCACGATCGCTGGCGATAGGCCGAATCATGCTATCAATCTCATCAAGCTCGACGATGACCCGCGTTAGAAGCTCGCGAAAATACTCAAGGTCCGTGCCCTTCATATTAAAGTCAACGCGAAATTGCGCTTCAATATCGCTAGGCAGCGTTTTATTGAGCTGCCATTGATACAAGCCCTGCATCGCGAAGTGTCTCGCCTTGTGCCGGCCCGCCGCCAGATTCGGCTGTTTTGCTGACTGATTCATCCCGGTAATCCTGAAAGCAAGCCTGTCATTTAGTCTTCCTCTTCCTGATCGAGCATCACCTGCAAGTCGGCAACTTCTATTGCAGCCAGAACCGCTTCACGCCCCTTGTTGGACTCTCCCGGTTGGGAGCGGGCAAAAGCCTGTTCGACGGTATTTACCGTCAGCAAACCGAAACCGACCGGCACTTCACGGTCGAGCGAAACGCGCGTAATTCCACTTGCGCATTCCCCGGCAACATAGTCGAAGTGAGGCGTTTCACCCTTGATCACAACGCCGAGAACAATTACGGCGTTGTACGCGGTATCTTGCAGCAGCGCGTCTACCACCAGAGGGAATTCGAAGGCGCCAGGGGCTTGCACAAAATCAATCTGCTCGTCTTTGACGCCATGCTCGTTCAGGGCATGCAGTGCACCTTCCACCAGCGCATCGACGATTGCCAGATGCCAGCGACCGGCAACGATGGCGACGCGATAGTCATCGCGGTCAAACTCGGGATCAACGGGCGCGGTCGCTACCGACTGGAACAGATTCAACTCGTTGAGTCGATTCTGCAAGGCATCGCTGCGCTGGTAGGCTGCGACTCTAGGGTCTATGACTTCTGTACTCATTCTCTTCTCACTCTAAGTCTTGAGGTCACTAATCTGGCTGGTGGCAGGGACTAGTCCTCGCAATCAACCCATTCGACCACTTCGAGATCGAAGCCTGAAATTCCCTGGTAGTGCTGTGGTCGATCCATCAAGCGCATTTTCGTGACGCCCAGCTGGCGCAATATTTGGGAGCCGACGCCAATATTCAATGAGGACGTACCCTTGGATACCGGGCTTGTCGGACGGGGTTTTTTCCCCAGTGCTAACTGGGCGTCAGCGAGCCAGTCAGAGGGCTGATCGGTGCCACCTAGCATGACAATAATACCCTGCCCCTCCTGTTCTATTTTTTTCAGGCAGCGACTGATGTTCCAGTTAGGCTTGTGTGCCAGCTGAGTTCCCAGCAAATCTCGCACCGCAGACGTCGTGTGCACCCTTACCAGCGCAGGCTCTGAATCAACTTCACCCTTCTGCAAAGCAAGATGTGTATCACCGGTAATCATGTCTTTGTAGACATGCATGTTGAACTCACCGTAGTCGGTGCTGATCACACCACTATCAATGCGCTCGATCGTCTTGTCATTCAGCAGACGATAGTGAATTAAATCCGCGATCGTGCCGATCTTGAGGTCGTGCTTCTCGGCAAACAGATCAAGGTCATCGCGTCGGGCCATATTGCCATCGTCGTTAATGATCTCGACGATCACGGCACTTTCATCAAGCCCCGCTAACCTGGCCAAATCAACGCTTGCCTCGGTGTGACCCGCCCTCACCAATACGCCACCCGGCTGCGCCATCAATGGAAAAATATGACCTGGCTGGACAATGTCTTCCGGTCTCGCGTTCTTGCTGGCGGCGACCTCTATGGTTCTTGCGCGATCTGAGGCCGATATACCCGTGGTAACACCAGTAGCTGCTTCAATAGACAGGGTAAAGTTAGTCCCGTGAGATGCGCGGTTGTTGTCGACCATCAGCGGCAGATCAAGCCGCTCGCAGCGCTGGCGACTCATGGGCATGCAAATAAGCCCACGACCTTCCTTAGCCATAAAATTAACCGCTTCCGGCGTAATACACTCCGCCGCTATCACCAGATCGCCCTCGTTTTCGCGATCCTCGTCATCCATGAGAATGACCATCTTGCCAAGACGGATATCCTTGATCAGTTCTTCTGTTGTGTTCAGTTTACGCATACTTTCTCTCAGCTATCACCAGTGAAAACCGGCGATAAATTTAAACTGGCTAATCGGCTTTAAAACTCAACAGCCGTTCAACGTAACGGGCAATGAGATCGACTTCGATATTCACTGCTGTACCCACCTCATACGTCGAAAAGACGGTATTCTCAAAGGTATGAGGAATGATGTTAACGCCAAACTCACGCCCTTCGACCTCATTAACCGTCAAACTCGTGCCGTCGATGCAAATAGAACCCTTGCTTGCAATATACCTGGCCAATGTCTCGGGAACTAAAAAGCGAACGCGCCACGATTCCGCATCGCGCTCCATTGCAACAACCTCACCCAGACCGTCCACGTGACCGCTAACCAGGTGCCCACCCAGCGAAGTTGTGGGCGTTAACGAGCACTCCAAATTCAAGCGACTGCCCACCACAAGGTTATTGAAACTGGTGCAGCCCAATGTTTCTGAGGAAACGTCGGCCCAAAACCCGCTATCGGTGTACTCTGTCGCGGTCAAACAAACGCCGCTGCAACAGATACTGTCGCCGATACCAAGCGCCTCCAGATTCAGACGACTCGCCTCAATCAAAAACTTCTTGTCGCCGCTGGCGTTCTCAATAATCTGCTCGACACGACCCAGTGCCTGAACAATTCCGGTAAACATATAACACTGATCCCCTGTTAAGCTGCCTTTGGACCGTCATTAACAAAAACGCCAGAGCGCTGAATCGACATGGTTTTGGCTAGGCCTTTAGTACACGCAGGTGCCAGCGCATATCATCGCCCAGAACCTGCCGTTCAATCACCTCAAGCCGCAGCGCAGCATCCAGCGTCTCAATTGACAGCTCCGCAGCAGGCCGTGCACTGGATCCCAGCAACACCGGCGCCTGATAATAGACAATCTCATCAACCAGACCCGCCGCCAGCAAAGACCCCGAGAGCATGGCGCCGGCTTCAACCAAAAGATTATTGATCCCGCTTTCAGCGGCAGCAGCAATCATCGCCGAGGGATCGAGACCACCCGCGCTCGCCGACTGGCAGGCGACAACCTCTGCGCCCGCCTGTTCAAACTGTTTCAGGCGTTCCTGGTATTGCGTTGTGTTTTCGCCGTCCGCAAGTAAAACCAGACGCCGATCATCATGTGCAAGCGAACGGATCACTCGACTTTCCATCGGCGTCTGCAGATCGCTGTCAGCGATCCAGAGTTCCGGCTGTCTCGACACGGGGCGACCCAGCGCCTCAGGGCGCACCGTATAACTGGGATCATCGCTGCTTATCGTCGCGCGCCCAGTCAGAATTGCACAGCTGCGAGCACGCAGCTCCTGCGCATTCGCTCTGGCCAGCTCCCCGGTTATCCACTGGCTCTCTCCCGAGGCCATTGCCGAGCGACCGTCGAGGCTGGCCGCAAGCTTCATGGTGACCAGTGGGCGACCGCGACTCATACGGCGAACAAACCCGGCGTTCAAAGCACGTGCAGATGCCTCGAGCAGACCTGAATCGACGGCAATGCCCGCCGCCTGCAGGCGCCTCGCCCCCTCACCACCGACCTGTGGATTAGGATCCGACATCGCAAAAACGACCCGGTGTACTTCAGCATCAATCAAGGCGTCGACGCAGGGGCCCGTGCGCCCGGTATGCGAACAGGGTTCGAGGGTGACATAAACAGTCGAACCTTTGGCCCGGTCGCCGGCTTCACGCAGCGCGTATATCTCGGCGTGGGGCTCTCCCGCCTTTGCGTGCCACCCTTCTCCCACGATACCGGTCTCGTCAACCACAAGTGCACCGACACAGGGGTTGGGCGTCACCGTCTCGCGTCCGCGCTCCGCCAGTTCAAGGGCGCGGCGCATATACCTTTCATCGGCTTCGGAGAACCCAGTGTTCGCAGACATGTTCAACTGGCCGGCTTGCTATCCGACTCTGCAGAGAGCTTATCGATTTCCTGGCGAAATTCCTCAAGATCCTGAAAGCTGCGGTAAACAGAAGCAAAGCGAACGTAGGCAACATGGTCAAGCATACGAAGCTGCTGCATAACGCCCTCGCCGATTTTCAGAGAACTAACCTCCCGCTCGCCCGTCGCCATCAGGTCGTGCTTGATATGGTTTACCGCGGCTTCAATCTGCTCTACGCTGACCGGGCGCTTCTCCAGCGCACGCAAGATACCCGATCGCAATTTGTCTTCATTAAACGGCTCTCGGACGCCATTTTGTTTAACCACCTTTGGAAGCAGCAGCTCAGCCGTTTCATAAGAAGTGAATCGCTCTGAACAGGATTGACACTCCCGTCGTCGGCGTACCTGATCGCCCTCGGCGACCAGCCGCGAATCAATGACCTTGGTATCTTCTGCACCACAAAAAGGACAGCGCATAATCTAATGCCACACTCTTGTAACGCGGGAGACCCCAGGCATGCGGGTCAAACTTCCGCTAAACCTGCTTGTAAACGGGGAATCGACCGCACAATTCTTCAACTTGCCCACGGACGCGATCGATAACGGACTGGTCATTGACATCAACCAGAATGTCACACATCCAGTTGGTCAGCTCAATCACCTCGGGCTCTTTAAACCCACGGGTAGTGATCGCAGGGGTACCCACGCGCAAACCGCTGGTAATAAACGGAGACCGCGGATCGTTGGGCACCGCGTTTTTGTTCACCGTAATGTGTGCAGCCCCAAGCGCAGCGTCAGCATCTTTGCCGGTGTACTCCTTGCCGATTAAATCGACCAGCATCAGGTGATTTTCAGTACCACCCGAAACGATATTAATGCCGCGCTCAATGAACGTCGCAGCCATCGCCTTTGCGTTACTCACCACTTGCTGCTGATAGCGCTTGAAATCGTCACCCATGGCCTCTTTAAAACTGACCGCCTTGGCTGCAATCACGTGCATCAGCGGTCCACCTTGACCGCCTGGAAAAACCGCCGAGTTAAATTTCTTGTGCAGCGCTTCATTGTCGCGGGCAAGGATGATTCCACCTCTAGGGCCCCGCAGCGTTTTGTGGGTCGTTGACGTGACCACATCGGCGTAAGGTACCGGGCTCGGATAAACGCCGGCGGCGACCAGCCCAGCAATGTGCGCCATATCGACCAGCAGATAAGCGCCGACAGCATCGGCGATTTCACGGAAGCGTGCCCAATCGACAATACCCGAGTAAGCCGAGAAACCAGCGATGATCATTTTAGGTTTGTGCTCTTTCGCCAGTGATTCAACCTGCGCGTAATCGATCTCACCGGTCTCCAGATCCAGACCGTACTGAATGGCGTTGTACATCTTGCCGGAAAAGTTCGGAGCGGCACCATGTGTGAGGTGACCACCTGCGTCGAGGCTCATACCCAGCACGGTATCACCCGCTGATAAAAGCGCCATGTACACCGCAGAGTTCGCCTGGGAACCGGAGTGAGGCTGCACATTGGCGTAAGCCGCACCGAAAAGCTGCTTTGCTCGCTCAACGGCCAGATCTTCAGCCTTGTCGACAAACTCACAGCCGCCGTAATAGCGCTTACCGGAATAGCCTTCCGCGTATTTGTTCGTCAGCACCGAGCCTTGAGCTTCCATCACTCTGGGGCTGCAATAATTTTCCGAGGCGATCAGCTCAATGTGCCTTTCCTGACGACTTACCTCTTCAGCCATCGCAGCCGCCAACTCATCGTCAAACCCTGCAACGGTCATACTGCTATCAAACATCCAAGAACTCCGAGACATAAATAGGTGGGAACTGGCCGGCAGACGATCAGCCCGTGAGCCAGCACAAATCAGCCTGCTGCGCGCGAAAAACACGCCCATGACAGCTCGCTGAAGAGCGGAGCATTCTAGCGGAGTGAACACGGCAAAACCATCGGGATTTGCGCCCACTTTCACCGCTTTGGCAACCGCCGCAGACGCACTGGCGCGCTGAATTAGACCAGCCCCCGGGCGGCCCGATACCGAGCGGCATAAAGCCTTTTAAGCCAATGTTTTAGCGAGGTTTTTCAGTTATCATTGGCGTCTGGAGCGAGGCCTGGGTCAGCGCCACAGTAGCAGATATCACGCCCGGCGCGCCGAGGCCCTCCACCGAGGAACAACCAACCCGAGAGTTCTGTCGAAATGAACCGCTTTGACGAAGACCGCTTTGACAACCTGCTGTGCGCCGACGGCCAGGAAAGGCTAATCCACATCTGGGAGCCGGGTGATAGTGATCCCGCGCTAAAGGGCGTTCTGATTGCCATTCACGGCGGACTGGCTCACGCCGGCGACTACTGCACACTGGCACGCGCTTTCAGCCCACACGGCTGGGCAACCGTCAGCTTTGACATGCGCGGCCATGAACGCAAATATCGGGTCGATATCGAATCGTTTGACGACTTCCTCGTCGATCTGGATTTGTTTATCGAGTGGGCTGGCGAAACCTTCCCGGGCCTTCCGCTGTACATGGTCGGACACTCTATGGGAGGGCTGATCGCGGGGCACCATGCTCTGAGTGCCGGGCTGTCCGAGAGCAGCCCAATCAGAGGCTATGTCCTGTCGTCTCCCTACTGGGCCAATGCCGTGCCAATCCCCAAACCCGTGATTATGCTGTCGAACCTGCTCGCGCGCATCGCCCCCGGACTCAAGGCGCCAATCCCGGATTTTACCGAGTCGCTCACGCATGATGCCGCAATCACTCAGCGTCACCGCGACGACGAAGCGGACAACTATCGCGGCAGCGAAGGCACCATCCGCTTTTCAAGCGAGTTACTTAAAGCGCACAAAAAGATCGAGAATGATATCGCGAACTGGCAAAAACCCGTCTTCGCGGTGGTCGCCGGTAATGACGAACTCAGCGATTCGGCCAGAGTCGAGCAGCTGCTCGATCAGATCAATCCTGAGCTGCTGGAGAGGCACTTCTACGCGGAGAATTTTCACGAGAACTTCAACGAGACCAATCGAGACGAGATCTTCGCGAATATACGCAACTGGCTGGCGGCTCACTGAC
>CAZDEW010000046.1:0-23413 GCA_964504585.1 uncultured Pseudomonadales bacterium
CTCCTGGGCCACGGTGATATGCTTTATTTACCACCTGGCTCTGGCGTGCCAATGCGGGTCCACGGAGCATTTGTTTCTGATGAGGAAGTGCACCGGGTTTGTGACGATTGGCGTGAGCGTGCTGAACCTGATTACATTCCCGATGTCACAGATGGAGGCGCCAGCAGTGATCCTGCGCTGGCGGCAGCAGGTCTGGATGATGATTCAGGCGAGCAATCAGAACCGCTTTACGATGAAGCGGTAGCCTTTGTCACAGAGACGCGCAAGGCCTCAATATCTGCAGTGCAGCGCAAGCTGCGGATCGGTTATAACCGCGCTGCAAGGATGGTTGAAATGATGGAGGCGGCAGGCGTGGTGAGCGAGATGCAGAGCAACGGACAACGCGAGGTTCTTGCGCCGCCACCGCCTAAAGGGTAGCTCGCCCCAAAAATAGCAGCGTTTAAGCGAGGCATCGATTGGTCACAGTGTTTCAGCGTGGTAGTACGCAGCCTATACGGGGCTTGCTGTTTGCAAGCTTCACTCTCCTGAGTACTTTCTTTATTGCTTTACCAGCGCCTGCTTCGTCCGCTGAGGACGCGAGTCAGGATCAAAGCGCGCAGCCTTCGTCACTATCATCACTGCCAAAGCCGGCTGCCCAGGAGCGCGATCCCGCGCTTGAAGACGCGAGGCAGTTGTTGCTCAGGTTCGAGGCGCTCAATGTGCTGCGCGCGAGCTTTAAGCAGCAGATGCGCGACGAGCAGGGGCAGCTACTCGACGAGTCAGAAGGTGAGGTGCTATGGATGCGCCCCATGAGCTTTCGCTGGGACGTGCATTCGCCATTTGCGCAGAGCATTGTCATCAACAACGGCAAGCACTATCAGTACGATATTGATCTGGAACAACTCATCGTCCGGGAACTTAGCGAGGCTGTTGCTAGCTTGCCCACGGTTATTCTCGCGGGAGAACTGCAAAGTTTAACTGAGAAATACGACGTTAAGGCGGTGCGAGTCATGGCGCAGGATGATGCGCTTTCCGCGGAAGGTGGTCAGTCCCTTTACCGGCTAATGCCGAAAGCATCGGACGCAGACGAGGGCGAGTTTGCAGAGCTGCTGTTTGCTTTTCAGGGCGAGAGGTTGGTCGAGATTAGTCTGCTTGACCGTTTGGGGCAGACCAGTCGCTTTGAATTGGAGACGTCAGCGCAGCAAGGCGTTGTCGCCGAAGATTTTGAGATTGAAGTGCCTGATTCCACGCTTACCGTCTACCAATAGCAAACGCTTGCGCAGTCCACTTTGGCTTTTTCTCACTGAGCTATTTTAAAGCCCAGGAAGGTTAACGCGATGCAGCCGAGAAGGCTTGCGCCGCTGTAGCACAGGGCCAACACCCATTGATCTCGCTGGATCAAGCTAACCGTCTCGAGCGAAAATGTCGAGAAGGTCGTCAATCCGCCAAGGAGCCCAACGACTAATAAGGGCCGCCAAAGATCGCCGTCGAGACTTCGAGTCTGCAATAGGCCGATGAAAAGCCCAATAAGCAGGCTGCCAACGGCATTCACCACTAGCGTTCCCCATGGAAAGCCTTCCCCAAGCAGCTGGGCGAACTTGACTGATATCAGGTAGCGTAGCACTGCGCCACTGGCTCCGCCTGCCGCGATCGCGATGAGAACAGTTGGAGAAAATGTCGTCGAAATCATGCTCGCATTATAAGCTGTGATACACAGGCTGCGTCAGGCACATGTCTCAATTGCTCAAAGTTACAAATCACCTAGTTAGCCCTGCGCTTGGGCTTTATAATCCCGCTCCCGGTTAAACCTCTTAAACACTGAGTAGAATTATGCTCGACATTCGTTATCTCCGTGAAAATCTCGACGCCGTCGCTGAAAAGCTGCTGGTTAAGGGTTTTCATCTCGACAAGAGCCGTTTCGCAGAGCTTGATGCAGAGCGTAAGAAAAGCGATGTCGAGTCCCAATCGTTGCAGGCGGAGCGGAAACTTGCGTCTAAGAAAATAGGAGAGATGGTCCAATCCGGAATGTCGGTCGATGACGCAAAAGCGCAGGTTCAGACAACTTTAAAGAAAATTGATAGCGAGCTTGATGGCCTAAAACAAGCTGCGGCGACGGTCGATGCGCGCATTCAGAGTTTTCTCTACGACATTCCGAATATCCCGGACGATGCAGTGCCAGTCGGGCAGGATGAGAGCGATAACCTCGAAGTGCTCACCTGGGGCACGGTGCCTAGTTTTGATTTTCCCGTCAAAGATCATGTCGATCTGGGTGCGGGCGTACAAAGTGAGTTTGGCGGGGGGCTGGACTTCGAAAGCGCTTCGCAGATGAGCGGTGCTCGCTTCGCCGTATTGCGTGGACAATTGGCTCGCCTGCATCGGGCGCTCGCCCAGTTTATGCTGGATACCCATACCGAAGAGCACGGATATCTTGAAGTCAATGCGCCCCTGATCGTCAATGCGACTGCCTTGACCGGTACCGGACAACTGCCGAAATTCGAAGAAGATCTTTTTAAACTTGAAGGTGAACAGGGTTTTTATCTGATTCCCACCGCTGAGGTTCCAGTGACTAACCTCGGGGCAGATAGAATCGTAGCGGATGCAGATCTTCCGTTGAGCTTCGCTGCTCACACCGCCTGTTTTCGTAGTGAGGCGGGCAGTCACGGCCGTGACACGAGAGGCCTGATCCGCCAGCATCAGTTTGAAAAAGTTGAACTGGTTAAATTCGTACGCGCCGATGAATCTGATGCTGCACTCGAGACACTGACCCAGCACGCTGAAAATATTTTGCAAAAGCTCGAATTGCCCTACCGCAAGGTTGTGCTTTGCGGTGGTGACCTGTCGTTTAGCTCCAGAAAAACCTACGATCTGGAAGTTTGGCTGCCGGCGCAAAATACCTACCGGGAGATTAGCTCATGTTCTAATTTCGGCGACTATCAGGCCCGCCGCTTGAAAGCTCGCCGCAAGAACCCCGAGACGGGCAAAACCGAGTTGCTGCACACGCTAAATGGTTCCGGACTTGCCGTGGGCAGAACGCTCGTCGCTGTTCTCGAGAACTATCAGCGTGCCGACGGCAGTGTCGAGGTGCCTGAGGTTTTAAGGCCTTATATGAAAGGACTTGATGTTATCGGTAGCGCCGAAACCTGAGTATGGACTATTTGCCACTGGCGCTTGCCTTAAGACAAAAGCGCGTACTGCTGGTTGGCGGTGGCGTTATCGCTTTACGCAAGGCAAATCTTGTATCCCGCGCGGGCGCTATTATCGAGTGCGTGGCGCCGGTTATTAGCGATGAGCTTAGAGCACTCGTCGAAGAGGGTGGCGGGACTTGCATAGAGAAAATGTTTGCCAGCGAAATGCTCGCAGACCATGTGCTCGTGATTGCGGCGACCGACAAGCACGAGATTAACGCAGCGGTCGCCGCAGCCGCCAGAGACATGGGTGTTCTCGTGAACGTGGTCGACACCCCTGAACTTTGTGACGTCATTTTTCCCGCCATCATTGATCGCAACCCCTTGCTCATCGCGGTGTCGAGTTCGGGTGCAGCACCCGTGCTGGCTAGATCAGTGCGTTCGCAAATAGAAAGTACCATACCGGCAAACTTTGGAGAGCTGGCGGACTTTATCGCGCAGCGAAGGAGTAGAGTCCGGGAGCAGTTAGACGAGCAGGGGCTTCGCCTGTTCTGGGAAGACGTGGTCAATAGTGAAATCGCGGAGTCCGTTATGAGCGGGCGTATCGATTACGCCGACCAGCTATTTGAGCAGGCGTTAGGGCAGGCGATAGAGCAATCGACGGCGGCTCGAGGAGAGGTCTATCTGATAGGGGCAGGGCCAGGTGATCCCGACCTCATGACATTTAAAGCGTTGCGTCTGCTGCAGAAAGCGGATGTGGTTTTGTATGATCGATTGGTCGCCCCCGAGATTGTTGATTTTGCTCGCCGCGACGCCGAGCGAATTTATGTGGGTAAAGCCCGCAGCGATCATGCAGTGCCCCAGCAAACCATCAATCAAATGCTCATCGATTTTGCCGGGCAAAACCTCAAGGTGGCCAGGCTCAAGGGCGGTGACCCCTTCGTGTTTGGTCGTGGCGGTGAGGAAATCGAAGGTCTGGCCGCGCGAGGTATTCCTTTTCAAATTGTACCGGGAGTATCTGCAGCCAACGGCTGCGCCTGTTATTCGGGAATCCCGCTGACACATCGAGATCATGCGCAGTCAGTTAAATTTGTCACTGGGCACCTGCAGGATGGATCGATGAATTTGCCCTGGCCAGAATTCGTTTCTAATCAACAAACGATAGTGTTTTACATGGGGCTGGTCAGTCTGCCGATTATCTGTAAAGAGCTCATTGCCCACGGAAAGATGGCCGACACTACCTGTGCGCTGGTGGAGCGTGGAACGACTTCCCGGCAGCGAGTCCACATTGGTACACTTGAAACGATAGAAGCGATTGTGCAAAGAGAGGAGGTGCGTGCGCCAACCCTTTTCATTATCGGATCGGTCGTGACGCTGCACGATTCGCTACGTTGGCGATAGCGTGCAGTCGTCTTCATGCCGAACCAGAGCACAGGGGCGTCTGTGAGTCAAAGCGCTAGAAACTACCCGCTTGCACCGGACTGTCACTACCGCATCGCCCTGGTCGTCGAGTACGACGGTAGTGCTTATCACGGTTGGCAAGCGCAAAAAAAGCCGGCGGTCGCTACGGTACAGCAAGCCTTAGAGCATGCCGTGAGCTCGGTTGCTGCGCGCCCTGTGAGTTTGTACTGTGCGGGTAGAACCGATGCCGGCGTTCACGCAACGGGGCAGGTTGTTCACTTTGACTCGCCCGTCGATCGCGGAGAGAAGGCCTGGACAATGGGGGTGAATTCAAATCTCCCGCGCAGTATCAGAGTGACCTTTGCCCGGGCCGTAGGAAATGAATTTCATGCTCGTCATACCGCGCTATTTCGACGCTATGAATACTGGATAGAAAATACCTCTATCGCCTCTGCGCTGCACCACGGGCGCTTGACCTGGTTTAGACCCGAACTAGACCATCTTGCAATGCATAAAGAGGCCCAGAGTCTGCTCGGCGAACAGGATTTTACGAGCTTTCAGGCTGCCGCTTGCCAGAGTAGAACGCCCATGCGCAACGTACAGGCGATTGCCGTCGATCGGATCGGCACACGAATAAGAATTACTGTGCAAGCCAATGCATTTCTGCTGCATATGGTCAGGAATATTGTGGGGGCATTGCTTGAAGTCGGCACAGGTGCTGCCTCAAGTGGCTACATTCGCCAATTGCTTGAGAGCCGGGATCGGAAGCTGGCGCCACCGACGGCAAAACCTGATGGGCTCTATCTTGTTGCCGTGGGCTACCCGCAGGGCCTGAACATCGGCCCGGAGGAAGACGGGTCGAGTCAAAGCCCGTTGTTTTAAGGCTGTTGTTGTCAGTTGCAGGTGTTTTCCCGCGCTCCAGCGGTGTTCTCTTTTTTCCAAATCGACACTAAATCGCTGAAACTAATCGAAATTTTACTCACTCGTCCCTTTTAGGCGTGGCATGATCCCGTTCAACGCTTTAAGGTGGGAATGGGGCAGTTTATTCGGTAGACTGCTCAAATAATAAGCTATCCGTGTTTCAGTCCAAGCGGCTGAAACACCGCAAACCCTGTTAACTAAGCAGATAACCAGTTCAAGTTCGTCGTCCAAATTCGTGGCCTTATTTCGCAGCTCTATTTCGTAGCTCTCTTTACGTAAAAACAGGCGCATCAAGCGCGGGATCCCATTCATGCCCAGAATCACTTTTTCTATCGGCCAGCTGTTACGGCGATCGGTGGCTAACACATTTTATCTGCTGCTCGCAGGCATTTTCGCCTTGCAAGCACAGGCTTTCGACGTCGAAAGCGATAGTTCGGGCAATGTTGTCTACGTGTTGTTGGACAATGTAAACCCCGGTGCGGTTTACCATTCGATCACAATCAGTGCCAGTAGCACGCCGTCGTTCGTCAATGGGGTCAGCGCAAGCTTGTTACCGGAAACGGTACCCGGTCAGCAGATGCGCCTCGCTGCGATCGATTTTAACGTTGACGTTAACGCCACCGTTGGAGACAGCGGTGATCTGGTGTTGCAAATTGATGCAATCGCCGCGGGCGCTTTGGCTTCTACGGACCTTGTGGTGCCTCTTACAGTGGTAGCGAGCGCGTCGGCCGCACAAGGCTATGTGGGCACCGGTTTGCCCTATGCGGATCCAGACGGGATAGATACCGATGGTGACGGTGCCAAAGATTCTGCAGAAATTGCGTTTGGTAGCGATCTAAATGATGCCAACTCACTGCCGGGCGATGGCAATCTGATTAGCTCGGTCAATGTACCTCTGCTGGTCCTTCCATTTACGTTTGCACTGGGTCTACTGATCGCCTCTATTGGTATCAAGGCGTCGGGTGCGCGTAATTCGCTCCGCCAAATTGGTGCTGTGCTACCTGCGCTGCTAATTATGTTGCTCGGACTTGGGACGCTCTTGTATGCGCTGCAGGCTCAAGCCGGTACCGCGACTCGAATCCAGCTAACGGCTGCGCTTCCCGATTTGAATACGGTCGAGTCTGAGCTCACTCAAACTCAAGCCGTGACTGTGACTGCGAGTAGTACTGGAGCGGCTGGCGGCCCAGAGCTAGCCGTCGATGGATCAATGGGTACGCGCTGGGAGTCACAACATGGTATTGATCCATCATGGATCACAATTGACTTTGGTACCCAGGTCGACCTGACGGGTATTAGTATTTTCTGGGAGGCCGCGAACGCGGAAGATTATCAGGTTCAGCTCTCCAACGATAACAGTAATTGGACGACACAAATCAATTACCAGTTCGGCCAGTTTGGCGACCGTACTGATAGCCATGCGCTTAGCGGTAGCTATCGCTTCGTGCGGATTTACGCGACATCGCGCTCGGTTGGCAACATGTGGGGCTACTCCATCTGGGAGATTGATGTCACCGGTGTTGCTCCGCTTGGGAGCGATGCCGACAATGATGGCGTCGCTGATGTTCAGGACGGCTGTGCGAACACGCCGGCTGATACCATTGTCGGGTCAAACGGCTGTGAGCTAGGAACGTTCGGCGGTTATGATGCACCGACATCCTATCCAGGTATGACCATGGTTTGGAGCGATGAGTTTAATGGCAACCAACTGGATCTAAATAACTGGACGCATGAAGTGGGAACCGGCTGCCCCGGTCTCTGCGGATGGGGTAATAACGAGCTTCAATACTACCGCGCCGAGAACACCACCGTTCAGAATGGTCTGTTGACGATAGAAGCTAAACAGCAAAGCTTCGCGGGAAGTGCCTATACCTCGTCGCGAATAAAGACGCAGGGCAAGCAGTCGTTTAAATACGGCCGTATCGACATCCGGGCGATTTTGCCGCAGGGAACGGGCTTGTGGCCTGCCCTGTGGATGCTTGGTGAATCCATCAGTACGGTTGGCTGGCCGGCTAGTGGCGAAATCGACATCATGGAGATGCGCGGCAATGAGCCCAATAAGATTCTGGGCACGGCGCACTGGCAAAACGCGGGCGGTGCGCATTCCTACTACTCCAGCGAGTATATCTGGAACGGTACTGATACTTCGCCGGTACTGCCTACGGGTACCTTTGCCGATGAGTTCCATGTATTCAGTCTTGTCTGGACGGCACAGTCACTGGAGTGGTATCTCGATGATGCGACGCAACCGTTCCACGTGATGGATACCACGCCTGCGGCTCTGAGTGAGTTTCAGGAAGAATTTTTCTTCCTGTTTAATATCGCGGTTGGCGGAAATTTCCTGCCCAACCCCGATGGCTCAGCGGTATTCCCGCAAAAGCTCATTGTCGATTACATCCGGGTGTACCAGTAAAACTGCTATCTGCTGCCAAAAAGCTATGTGACTTCTGCGGCGGTTTGCTGTCGGCCAGAACTACTGGTCTAAACTGATGGTATGGCAGCCAACTCCTCACCCTACGACAGCAGCGCCTACCTGCGCTCCTGTCACTTATCGCCTGTTCGCTTGCGAACGGTTTCGCGACGAGGGTATTTGTACTTACCCTGGATACTGATTAGCGTCCTTTTACTGCAAGCCTGTGTCTCAGCACCTGGCTCGCATGACCACAGCGCCGCTAGAACATCTCCGCTCACCACCACTGACGCTGGCGGGTCAAAGTCCAGCGCAGTCAGGCGACAGGTAGCACAGCTGCGCGATCACTATCAGGACTGGAGAGGTATACCCTACCGCTGGGGAGGTAATGACCGGCGCGGCATCGATTGCTCTGGCTTTGTACACTTATCTTATCTTCAGTTATTTGGCGAGCCCATTCCGAGAACGACCGGCAGCCAATTCCGTGTGGGTAAGGCAATCTCTAGAACGAATTTGATCGCCGGAGATTTGGTGTTCTTTAATAACGACGGAGGAGGCTTGCACGTTGGTATCTATATTAGCGGCGGAGAGTTTTTGCATGCATCCACATCGCGTGGCGTGATGACTTCGAGCATGCGTACCCGCTATTGGCAGCGTCGCTTCGCGGGTGCGCGACGAGTCCTGTAGTAAGGGTCATAATCACTACCAGTTCTTGGTGATCTCGTCGAAGTGCGATCGGGTGACGACCCCTTTTCTTGAGCCGCTCTCATCGAGCACCAGAAGTCCGTCGATCCAGTCGGTGTTCAAGAGTTCCTGCCTGGCATGCTCGACCGTCCAGGTTATGTCTGCCCGCCACAGGAGCTGGCGATTATTTTTACCCGTGCGCTCGAGAATTTCCTTGTGATTGATGCTGGGTCGCTCTGGGAAATCAAGCGCAAACTCTGCAGCGATGCGTTTCGCGACGCTGGCGCTAAGCAAAACATAAAGCGATCGCCCGCCTGCTGATGCACTGTTGGGCTCGAGATCGTGCTCCTCCTCAATACGCCTCAGCTCTGCTCGATCTGCCACGGGCAAGACCAAAAGCGTTTCATCCTCCGGTGTGTCATAGTCGGGACCGGCCCCGGCGCTTTGTTTCGCTTGCTTAAGCTGCGCGATCGCGATGTCGCCGGCAAAAAACCTTAGTTTCTGTTGGATAATGCTGAGCAGGCCGTACCGGCTTAGTGCCTGACTAATCGGCCTTGACTCGAACTCAACACCGTATTGCTCCAACAAAATTTGATTCGCGGAGCGCTGCCTGAATACAGCCGATGCCACTAGGTTGGCGACGACCACCACGAGAATGCCGGGGAGCAGGGCGCCGGTGGTGCGCGAAAGCTCCATAACTGCGATTACCGCCGCCAGCGGGGCATTTAGCAGTGCACCCATAACACCGCCCATTGCCAGAAGTGCATAGAACTGCGCGCTGGAGCTGTCGGGGTACCAAATTCCGGCCGCCTGACCAATCGCTGCGCCAAGTGTTGCACCGATGAATAGCGATGGTCCAACAATCCCAATGGGCATACCAACTGCGCTACCCAGCGCCGTACAAAATACCTTGAAAATACAGATTGCAACCAGTAAGCCAATGGCCATGTGTCCACTCAGCAGGCTGTGAATGGAGTCGAAACCAACGCCGAGTATTTGCGGGAACCAGACGCCCACCGTTGCCGTGATTAAACCCGCCAGAGCGAAACGAAGTATGATAGGTAGCTTCAGTAGTATCGATGCCCAGCGCTGTATCGAGGTAAATAGAATTGCTGCAAGCGCGCACAAGCTGCCGACGACAATTAACAGTGGGATCTCGGAGAGGGTGGCAAGCTGCATTTCGCCGACAGCAAACATGGCCTGATTGCCGAATACGAGCTGTGACAGGACCGTGGCAACGGTCGCTGCGATAATAACGGGCAAAAAGCTTCGCAGTGTGTAGTCCATAAGGATAACTTCCAATGCGAAAATCACACCGGCAATCGGCGTGTTAAATGCCGCGGCTATGGCAGATGCCGCTCCACAGGCAGTTAGCAGTCTGAGCGAGTTGTCAGGAAAGCGAGCTTTCTGTGCAAGTATCGTCGAACAGGCTGCACCGAGATGTATACCCGGCCCCTCGCGTCCTCCGGACTGACCTGTGCCAAGCGCGAGTATGCCGCCAAAAAACTGCAGCAGGAAATTACCCGCGTTGAATCGACCATCGTTTTTGTGCAGCGTTACCAGCGTGTGGTTTAAACCCGTTGAATGAAAGCGCGCTGCGATATTCTGGTAGATCACTCCGAGCAGTAACGCGCCAACGAGTACCATGAAAAATCGCGCGAGCGGAAGCGCTCTTTCGAAGTCGCTCGCGCTGTTATTCATAACGCTCTGAATGAATGATTTTTCACTGGAGCTATCAGGTTCGCTTATCAACCCGAGTAGTGCTTGCTCCAGCAATTCAATGCCCAGTAAAAAGCTGCAGATGACGAGTGCGGTCGCAACGCCGGCCAGTAGCCCGAGTGCCACGAGCGGATAGTAGCTCTGGTGTTCGGCGAGCGAATAGCGAAAGCGATCCAGCGCTGTCTCTGGATAATCGTCTTCGGCGCTGCCAGAGCTTTCGATTTGATTTTGCCTGTTGCCAGATGATTGCATGCAAGAATTTTCTAATTTACCCGACACTTTTGCAATTGTTCGCTACCAGTAGTGCAGTTAGACTGTGGCAATGCTTAGGGTAAAAATGTGTGGTTTTAAGGATAGCGAAACGCTTCGCTACGCCTGTGAAAATGGAGCCGATGCTATCGGCCTCAATTTTTGCGCCAGCAGCCGGCGGTACGTAAACATCGATACTGCCAGGGCACTGGCCCGCTGTATCCCGAGTTTTGTCTCTACTGTCGCATTGTTTGTCAATGCCGATGCAAGCAGTGTCAAAGAGGTAGTGGCGGAGGTACCGGTCAACACCCTTCAGTTTCACGGTTCAGAAGCAGGTGCGTTTTGCGAGCAGTTCGCGGTGCCTTATATCAAGGCCATCGGCATCGCGCCGCAGGCCCAAAGTGAAGAGTTGGTCTTTGAACATCTGTTAGCGCAGATTAGCGAGCATCCACGTGCTACGGGCTTTTTGCTCGATACCAAGGTGGGCGGCACCTCAGGCGGAACAGGGCAGCGCTTCGATTGGGCTGCCATTGCCAAGGTTCTGGCGCGCGAGCCGCTAGCTGAAGCATTGTCGCGGCAAAGCCTGATTATTGCTGGCGGGCTGACGCCGGATAATGCGCTTGAGTGCGCCAGTGCGTTTGCGCCGCACGCACTCGACGTCAGCAGTGGCATAGAGAGTAGCCCGGGTGAAAAATCACGCGAGAAAATACTCGCCTTCATGAAAAGCGTATCTACTTTACGCTAATCGGCGCAAGTGGGGCGTTGCTGAATGCGCCCTGGCAATAAAGAATATATTTATCAGCATCTTACGATTATTATGTAACGTAAAAGCTGTGCCAAGGTGCATAGCTATTTTTCGGAGTCTTGCATGAGTCAAATTGATTTCTCCCAGTTTCCCGATGATCAGGGCCGTTTTGGTGATTACGGTGGGCGATTTGTTGCCGAAACCTTGATTGCAGCGCTGGACGAGCTGAAGGCAGCCTATGACAAGCTTCGCAACGATGCCGGATTTCAGGCTGAATTTGATGCGGATCTCGCCCACTATGTGGGTCGACCTTCGCCGCTGTACCACGCCGAGCGCTGGTCGCGGGAGCTAGGGGGCGCGCAGATTTTTTTCAAACGCGAGGATTTGAATCACACGGGTGCGCACAAGGTCAACAACACAATCGGGCAGGCCCTGCTGGCCAAGTACATGGGTAAGCCCCGTGTGATCGCAGAGACCGGCGCAGGACAGCACGGTGTCGCTTCTGCGACGGTTGCGGCCAGATTTGGTATGGAGTGTCAGGTATTCATGGGCGCGGAAGATGTGCGCCGCCAATCACTCAACGTTTATCGAATGAAGCTTCTGGGCGCCGGGGTGACGCCGGTGACTTCCGGCAGTCGCACACTCAAAGATGCCATGAACGAGGCGCTGCGCGACTGGGTAACCAATGTCGATAACACCTTTTACATTATCGGCACGGTGGCAGGGCCCGCTCCTTACCCGGAATTGGTGCGCGACTTCCAGTCAGTTATCGGCCGTGAAGCGAGGCAACAAATGCTCGATCAGACGGGCAGCCTTCCCGATGCCCTGGTTGCCTGTGTGGGCGGCGGTTCCAATGCAATAGGTCTATTTCATCCGATGCTCGGCGATGAATCGGTCGCCATGTATGGCGTTGAGGCGGGCGGGGACGGTGTCGAAACCGGGCGGCATGCTGCGCCACTCAACGATGGTAGGCCAGGCGTTCTACACGGTAACCGAACCTACCTGATGGAAGACGACAATGGTCAGATTATTGAGACGCACTCGATTTCGGCCGGGCTGGATTACCCCGGTGTGGGGCCAGAGCATGCATGGCTCAAGGATGTTGGTCGAGTGAACTATGTGGCGGTAACCGACACCGAAGCGATGGACGCATTTCGCACGGTCACACGAACCGAGGGCATTATGCCTGCGCTGGAAACCGCTCATGGCCTTGCTTATGCCGCTAAGCTCGCGGCAGATATGCCAAAAGACAAGACCGTGCTGGTAAACCTTTCCGGCCGCGGTGACAAAGACATTCTAACGGTTGCAGATATCGACGGTATCAGCTTTTAACTTTCCCCGTCCCACTCTCTCAACTGAAGGCCGCTTCTGGCCTGAAAGTCTCAATTGGTTTCGATTCGTTCTGATCGAGGCATAATATTGCGAGCCGCACTACGGATTGTTGCGGCTAATTCTCGATTGCACAAAATCCCTTTTGCGATACAGTACGGCTCTCACGAGCCCTTCCGCTCGCTCTGGTAGATACTACCAGCGGGAAAAGCCAGGGCTTCTTCTAGCAAACTGCTATTGATGCAAAATTGTTGTTCTGCGACGCTTAAAAGCGATCGCGAGGAGATATTTTGAGCAGAATCGGCCAAAGTCTTAAGCGATTGGCGCAGAGCGGCAAAAAAGCTGTTGTCCCGTACATTGTTGCCGGCGATCCCGATCCGGCCTTAACCGTCGATGCCATGCATGCGCTGGTTGCAAATGGCGCAGACATCATCGAGTTGGGGGTGCCTTTTTCCGACCCAATGGCAGAGGGGCCTGTGATCCAGCTCGGTCACGAGCGTGCCCTGGCACAAAAAGTGTCGCTGCGCCTTGTTCTGGATATGGTGGCTGACTTCAGGCGTGAAGACACGGATACGCCGGTCGTGTTAATGGGGTATGCCAACCCCGTGGTGGCAATGGGCTATGAGCATTTTGCTCAGGCTGCTGCTGATGCAGGCGTGGACGGTGTTCTCACCGTGGATTTGCCGCCCGAGGAATGTGATGCGTTGAATCAGCATCTCGCAGACAAAGCCATCGATACTATTTTTCTGATAGCACCGACCACCAACCAGCAGCGCATCAAGGCGATCGTCGATCAGGCGTCC
The DNA here is from genome assembly GCA_964504585.1 of uncultured Pseudomonadales bacterium. Lineage (GTDB taxonomy): Bacteria > Pseudomonadota > Gammaproteobacteria > Pseudomonadales > UBA7434 > UBA7434. The sequence goes on from CAZDEW010000046.1 coordinate 13,363, forward strand.
GGCTACATTTACTACGTTTCGCTGAAAGGTGTGACCGGCGCGGGTCATCTTGACAGTGAAGAGGTGCTGTCGAAGGTTTCGATGATTAAGGATCTGACAGATCTGCCAGTCTGCGTTGGCTTTGGTATTAAGGATAAGGCCAGTGCGCAGGCAGTATCGCGCGTTGCGGATGGCGTGGTGGTAGGCAGTGTGCTGGTCGATGCGCTTGCAGCGGCTATGCAAGGAAATCCGCTACAGGGTGAACCTGCCAAAGAACTGATGATCAAAACTATAGAAGAGACGCTGCTACCAATTGCTGAGGGTGCGAATGCCTAGCGCGAATCAAAGAAACCGGCTTGAAACCGCGTAGAGAGAGAAAATGAGTTGGCTCGATAAAATAAAACCGTCGTTTGTTTCCCGTGACTCCGCCCCGAATGACCAGCGGGTTAATGTGCCTGAGGGCTTGTGGCGTAAGTGTGTGCGATGCGACGCGGTGCTTTACCGGCCTGAGCTGGAGCGCAACCTTGATGTATGTCCGAAGTGCGGCCATCACATGCGCATCGACGCAAGGCAGCGCCTCGATATATTCCTCGACGAAGAAGGGCGTGACGAATTAGCCAAAGACGTCGAAGCCATCGATCGCCTGAAGTTTCGTTATACCAAAACATACAGTGATCGGCTTAAGCAGGCACAAAAGCAGACCGGCGAGAAGGACGCTCTGGTGGTGATGAGCGGCACCTTGCAGGAGAGGCCAATTGTGGCCGCGGCATTCGCCTTTAGTTTTCACGGCGGCTCTATGGGTTATGCAGTTGGTGAAAAGTTTACGCGTGCTGCACAGTATGCCCTGGATAACAAGGTCCCACTGGTGTGCTTCTCGGCGACCGGCGGCGCGCGCATGCAGGAGGCGCTCATTTCGCTCATGCAGATGGCGAAAACCAGCGCTATTCTGCAGAAACTCAAGGACAGCAATATTCCCTACGTGTCGGTGATGACGGATCCGGTTTATGGCGGAGTCTCGGCGAGTCTGGCGATGTTGGGTGATATCAATATTGCGGAACCCAATGCGCGAGCCGGTTTTGCCGGGCCCAATATTATTGAGCAGACCATTCGTCAGGAGCTACCCAAGGGGTTCCAGCGCAGCGAATTTCTGCTGGAGAGAGGCGCGATCGATATGATCGTCTCCCGCGCAGATATGCGAGCCACCATCGCTCGCCTACTCAACGCGCTGTGCCACCACGGTGATGCTGCCGATTCTGATAGCGGTCAAACAGAAGAGCTGGAAGTCTTTGAGGCGGAGGAGTTTATCGAATCCTTTAACACCGAGGCTGGCGCTGATGTTGGCACTGATGCTGGCACTGGGGATCAATCGTCAGATGACGCAGGGGCGGCATCGGATGGCAGCGGTGAGAAAGAATAAGGGCAAACGGATTTAGGGAAGCTCTGATCTATTAGCTGATGGCAAGGCATTGCTAAGTTCCAATCACCAGTGTGACTGGCTTCAACTCGCGGGCGGGTGTAAGGCCCCGGGCTATTTCTGACATGTGTTTCTCTCCTCAGTCAGCTTCACTCAATCAGTGGCTAGAACATATCGAGCTGCTGCACCCGTCGTCGATCGAACTGGGTTTGAGCAGGGTAAAGCGTGTCGCCAACAGGCTCGATATTTTGCCGACAACGTTCACCAGCGTTGTCGTCGCAGGCACTAACGGCAAAGGCTCAACGATTGCGGCGCTCTCTGCGCTTTTCTCTGCAAGTGCCAGAGACGAAGCTCGCAGTAAACCCAAAGTCGCGGTCTACACGTCGCCACATATCCTGAGATTTAACGAGCGTATCGTCATCGACGGCGTACCGGTAGATGATGCTGCGCTGTGTGACGCGTTTTGCAGGGTTTACGACGCCTTGGGGGAGGATCGGCTAACCTATTTTGAATTCACCACGCTCAGCGCCTTGCTTATTTTCAAGCGCCAGCAGGTCGATGTGGCGTTACTTGAGATTGGTCTTGGCGGGCGGCTGGACGCAGTCAACATTGTTGATGCAGAGCTGGCGATCATAAGCTCTATCGCATTGGATCATCAGGACTGGCTCGGTCATGATCGCGAGGCCATCGCGCGCGAAAAAGGTGGTGTGATCAGGCAAAATCAGGATCTTGTCCTTGGCGATAGCGACATTCCGAAAAGTCTCAAAGCCCTAATTGCCGAAAAGGCCAGCGGGAAGCTCAATGTCTATTACCCCAGCGCTGCATTGCCCGGCACTGGTCAGGACAACCATGATCTGCCAGCTTGCACGGCGTCTCACGGGTTTGATCGGCTGGATCAGCCACAGGACTGCTGGTTCGTTGATGCCTGGCCGGCAGGCTCACACCGGCTCGCACAGAGCCCCGCTCTGCGAGGCAGTGACTCCTTGCTAAACCCGATGGCCTGGAGCTGTGCATTAACCGCTTATTGGCTGTTGCAAGATGATGAATCCGGTGCGCGCGCCTGGACGCTTTGCCCGCCGCAAGAGCTCGATATTGTCGCACTCATGCGAGAGACCACGCTTGTCGGGCGATCTTCCCGCCACGCATACAGCGGCAGACAGTTCATTCTCGATGTCGCACACAATCCCGCGGCTGTCGAAGATCTAGTTGCCCGGCGCAAATGTGTTGAAAGCAGAAAATCTGACGATGGATTATTGGCTGAGCCAGTTACCGAGCAGCCTGCAACTCTGCTCTTTGCAGCAATGGCAGATAAGGAGCTCGATGTCATGCTGGGCCACTTGTTGGGCGAGTTTGATCAGGTTTCTCTGGTTGGATTGCCAGCCGTTGAGCGTAGCGCCCGCCTAAATGAGCTCACAGGCCGCGTAGAGCGAATCGTACGCAGTGAAGGCTTATCGGTCGAGTTTCACGGGCATGAGAATATGTCTCTGGCAATTAATTGGGCTATCCAGCAGACCCCGGCAAACGCTACAATTTGGGTCCTTGGATCATTTTTTACTGTTGCTGCTGCGCTGGAAATCATCGAGGCCTGAAATCGCTTTTATGCTCGCTGGGAAGACCGTGTCCTGGCGCGGCGGTTTGAACTCTCACGCGCATAGCCGATGGCTCCCCGAGTGGCACATTTGGCTTATCGGATTCGCCGTTCGGTGCATTGACTACAAATCACTGGAATTTTTTTGAACGCAGTTTTAAAAAAACGACTTGTCGGCGCGGGTGTCCTCGTTTTGTTCGCCGCAATAGTCTGGCCATTGCTTTTCGACTTTGAAAGTCGCAATCGCGACCGCCTGGAACAGGAGTGGCAACAGCAAAGCGACGAGATCGATCAGCAGATGGCTGCGCTCAAAGATGAGACCCAGCGCGTTAAAGCTGAGTTGTTGGACGGCGAGGCCGATGATCGCCCGGCGAAGAATAAGGATGCATCGGAACAATCGCCGTTGGATGATGCGCAGCAGCGCACTTTGAGCGGGGTGGCTTCGGAGCCCGTAGAGCTTGAAATTCCACAGCAAGCTGCAGATCTTGTGGCGGCGACCGCTACTAGCGAAACTACTGAGCCCGCCGGAGTTACGGCAGACAGCCCCTTGCCTACCTCCTGGATCGTGCAAATGGCCACCTTTACCCAGTGGGACAACGCAGAAGCGTTGTTGGGTACTCTGTTAAAGGATGGTGAGAAGGCCTACCTCAGACCGGGCAGGGCTAGTAGCCCGCCTCCCTATGTGGTTTCAGTGGGGCCTTTCTTTGATAAGGCCGATGCCGCAAAAGCGGGTGAGGCACTTGCTGCGAAATACAAGACCGGGTCCCCGATAATACGCCGTTTCAAAAGCGGGCAATAAGTGGCGTTAGGAACCTGCGGGTAGTTTTATGAGTGAAGTCGATTGGGTGATATGCGGCGTAATCGGTATATCCGCACTGTTTAGCCTTTTTAGAGGGTTTGTTAGAGAAGCGATTTCACTTCTCCTGTGGTTGTTCGCGTTTGGGCTGGCGCTTGCACTGAGTGGCAGGATGGCTCAGCTGATGGTTGACTGGATTAGTCATCCGCCGCTTCGGCAAATCCTCGGCTTTGCGATCCTCTTTTTCGCGACACTCATCGTGGGCGGTCTGGTTGGCCAGCTGTTCAGCGCTCTGGTCAAGAAGGCGGGCTTGGGCGCCTTTGATCGACTGCTGGGTATGGCTTTCGGTGCAGTGCGCGGTGCACTCATTGTGCTGGTTGCGATTATGGTTGTCCCTTTTGTCATCTCGGTAGAGAATCAGGCTTGGTGGAACGAATCACGACTGATTCCCGAGTTTCGTATGATGGAAGGTTGGGCGATAAGCGTTTTAGGTGACATCAATGCATGGCGTCTGCAAATTATAGACGCGAGTCAGTGAAGTAGATTGAGGGTGGGTTAATGTGTGGCGTAGTAGGAATCGTTGGTCATAGTGGCGTTAGTCAGGCGCTCTACGATGCATTGACTATCCTCCAGCATCGAGGTCAGGATGCCGCGGGCATGATGACCTTTGGTGATAATCGATTCAACCAGCGCAAGGCGAACGGGCTGGTGCGTGATGTGTTCAGGCAACATCACATGGAGCGTATGACCGGCAATATGGGCGTGGCGCACTGCCGCTACCCAACAGCGGGGAGCACGGGTCCAGCGCTGGCCCAGCCGTTCTATGTCAATGCGCCCTACGGTATCGCGCTGGCACACAACGGCAATCTCGTGAACACGGCAGAGCTTGGTCGCGCGGTATTTCAGCAGGATTTCAGGCATCTGAACACGGATTCGGATTCCGAGGTCATGCTCAATGTTTTTGCGCATGAGTTGCAAAAAGAGGCCGGAGCGAGCATAGAGGCAGAGTCGATATTCAAAACCGTTTCCACCTTGCACGATCGTTGTTCCGGCGGATACGCCGTTGTGGCAATGGTTGCAAATCATGGCATTGTTGCGTTTCGTGATCCGAACGGTCTGCGACCGCTGGTGTACGGCCGCCGCATGACGGAGGAGGGCGAGGAGTTTATGGTTGCCTCCGAAAGTGTTGCAGTAAAGGCACTAGGTTTTGACGACGTCAAAGATGTTGCGCCTGGTGAGGCGATATTTATCGAGCAGGGCGGTGTGCTGCACAAGCGCCAGTGTGCAAGCAAGGTTGCGCACACGCCGTGCATCTTCGAGTACGTTTACTTTGCCCGTCCTGATTCAATCATCGACGATATCTCCGTGTACAAGGCCCGTTTGCGCATGGGTGAGAAGCTCGCAGACAAAATTATGCGCCTCTATCCGGAGCATGATATCGATGCCGTGATACCAGTACCTGATACCAGTCGGGTTTCTGCGCAGCTGTTGGCCTATCGTATTGGAGTTAAATTCCGCGAGGGGCTGGTTAAGAATCGCTACATCGGGCGTACGTTTATCATGCCCGGGCAAGAGGTTCGCAAGAAGTCGGTGCGACAAAAATTAAATGCGATCGACCTGGAGTTTCAGGACAAGAATGTACTTCTGGTTGATGATTCCATTGTGCGCGGCACGACCTGTAACGAGATCGTGCAGATGGCGCGTGACGCAGGCGCCAAGAAGGTTTACTTTGCTTCCGCGGCGCCACCGATTCGCTACCCGAATGTGTACGGTATCGACATGCCTTCGGCTAATGAGCTTATCGCGCACGGGCGCACTGTCGATGAGATCTGTGCTGAGATCGGCGCGGACTGGCTTATTTATCAGGATCTGGATGACCTCATCGATGCAGCTCGCGAGGGGAACCCCGATATCGAGCACTTTGATTGCTCGGTGTTTAATGGCGAGTATGTGACGGGCGATGTCGACCAGACCTATCTGGAGAGGCTCCATCAGGCGAGAAATGACGCGGTTAGAACCAGACCCAAAAACTCGCTGGCGATGGAAGCGTCCGAATCGGCTGCAGGCTCCGCCGTCGTCGATTTGTATAACGATATTTCCAGTAATTGAAATTTAGCAGGCTGAACCGCAATGCCGCCCAAAGATTCAGGTTCCGAGATCGCTGATAAACCGAGGTCTGACCGCGCCGCTAACCGCGATTTGGACTTTGCTACCTTGGCACCGCAAACCCTCGCCGTGCGCGCTGGCCAGCAGCGGAGTCAGTTTGGTGAACACGCCGAAAGTCTGTTCCTGACTTCAAGCTACATTTTTGATAGTTGTGCGGACGCGGCGGAGCGCTTTGCAGGTGAACGCGAGGCGGACGTTTATTCGCGCTATACGAATCCCACAGTAAGAAACTTTGAACAGCGCCTGGCGGCGCTTGAGCAGGCTGAAGATTGCGTCGCCACCTCTTCTGGTATGGCTGCAATCATGAGCCTGTGTATGGCTCATCTCTCGGCAGGCGATCACATAGTTTGTTCGAGAGACGTTTTTGGTTCTACCGTGATCTTGCTGGAGAACTTCTTTAAGAAGTTCGGCGTCAGTGTGAGTTATGTGAGTCTGGTTGACTACGATGACTGGTCTGCCGCAGTCACCGACAACACCAGACTGTTTTTTTGTGAGACCCCTTCGAATCCGACCAATCAGGTGGTTGATATTAGCCGCCTGGCGTCGATCGCGCATGGTGCCGGTGCTTTGCTTGCGGTCGATAATTGCTTTTGTACGCCCGCGCTGCAGCAGCCGCTTTCCCTCGGCGCCGATGTCGTCATACACTCGGCCACCAAATTTCTGGATGGACAGGGGAGGTGTCTTGGCGGCGCGGCGGCTGGCGGCGCCGAAACTATCGAACCGGTTAGAGCTTTCATTCGCTCCGGCGGCGCGAGTCTGTCACCGTTTAATGCCTGGGTACTTCTTAAAAGTCTGGAAACGCTCTCTATTCGCATGGCCGCTCATAGTGAGAACGCCCATGCTATTGCGAGCTGGCTGGAGCAGCAGGGCTGGATCGGCGGTGTAAACTTCTGCGGCCTTGCCAGCAACCCGGGGTTTGCACTGGCCCAATCACAGCAAAGCGCGCCCGGGGCAGTGCTGTCCTTCTACCTGTTGCAGAACGGCGTCGCGGCAAGCCGGGAGCAAACCTGGGCGTTCATTGATGCGACCTCGCTGCTGTCACTGACGGCTAATCTAGGCGATGCCAAGTCCACAATCGTGCATCCGGCTACGACTACCCATGGAAGGTTGGATGAGACGCAGCGAGCGGAGGCAGGCATCCACGACAATCTGGTGCGCCTGTCTATCGGGCTTGAGGATGTGGCTGACATTCGCGCCGATCTGGTTCAAGCTGCGAACCAGGTCTCATTATGATCCGCCGCCCCGGAAATCGAATATCTATAATAAAATCTGGTGCTTAGCTCTTTTTCGCGCGAAAACCGGATGATTGCTTAGTTTTCGGGTCGCGCATCGCAGGGGCTGGTGGTCTTACCGACAGTATTGCGCGCCAACGCTTGAACAATAACCGTGAGCGCTAAGCGTGCAATCAACCCGATTATTGGATCTCAATGACCTCTATTTCTAAGCTCGATTCAGGCACGCTTGAGGACAACAAAAGCGCCGCCGGCGCTGATCTCCACGCTTCCATGCTTGCCCTTAAGAAGGTTCTCGCGAGTCTGAACAGTGTACTGCTTGGCAAGCCAGATCAGATCAAGCTAGCGGTTTGCTGCGTACTGGCCAACGGTCACTTGCTGATTGAAGATTTGCCTGGCATGGGCAAAACGACGCTTTCGCATGCACTGGCGCGAGTGCTTGGTCTGAGTTACCAACGACTGCAGTTTACCAGTGATATGCTTCCTGCCGATGTGATTGGTGCTTCAGTCTACGATCGCAACGAGCAAACCTTCAATTTTATCAAAGGCCCGATATTCACCCAGTTACTGCTCGCCGATGAAATTAATCGCAGTACGCCAAAAACTCAAAGTGCACTGCTCGAGGCAATGGAAGAGAGGCAAATCAGCATCGAGAGGCACACATTTGAGTTGCCCAAACCATTTTTCGTCATCGCCACACAGAATCCAAGTTCACAGAGTGGCACCTACCCGCTGCCCGAGTCACAGCTCGACCGGTTTCTGATGCGGCTTTCTCTGGGATACCCCAGCGCAGAAGCTGAGCGCAAGATTCTGGAGGGAGACAATGGCCGTATCCGGCTCGAATCTATGGGCCCGCAGATGCAGCCACAGCAAATCGCCGCATTGCAGCAGTTTGTCGGACGGGTGAAAGCTGCCAGCGCAGTGCTCGACTACTTGCAGCGACTGATTGAGTTTTCTCGAACGCAAAGTGAAATCGGCTTTGGGCTATCGCCCAGAGCTGGTATTGGTCTTCTGCAGGCCGCCAAGGCATTGGCCTTTATTGAGGGCCGTACGCATGTGATCCCTGAAGATATTCAGCAGGTACTCATGCCGGTGGCGGCACACCGTTTGGATGGCGGAACCGGTTTCCAGAACAACGGTGCGGCTCTGGTCAACAAGATGCTGGATTCGGTTCCGGTTATTGACTAGCGTTAAGCCGAGGCGTTAAGTCAGCATCCATTTTGACCAACCCGTGATTCACTAGCATGCGTTATCGACTAAACGAGTTTTCAAGAGAGGCTCGCGAACGACGCAGCGGTGCACGCTGGATTAAATATCACTGGCGTAAGACCTGGCGTGACTGGATGGACCGCAGGTTACCGCCAGCACAGAAAGTCCAACTCAACCATCGCAATATTTTTATATCGCCGACGCGAGCGGGCGCAGCATATCTAGGTCTTTGCCTGGTTCTCCTTCTGATCGCAATTAACTTTCAGAACAGCGCGGTATACGCTCTCACGTTTACGCTGTCTTCGGTTTTTGTCGTTTCCATTTTTCATACCTTTCGCAACCTGTCGGGCGTATCCGTTTCCGCGGCGACCGCCAAGCCGGTATTTGCAGGGAATGAAGCATTATTTTGTTCAACGCTCAGTACAGACAAATCCTGTCAGCACTTTAGCATCTGCCTATCCTGGCAAAATAAGGAGTCGGCTTATGTTGACGTGACACCGGGCAAGGACGAATACGTCGATTTACGATTTCAGGTTGGCCCAAGAGGGCTCTGTCGGCCAGGCCGCGTCAAGGTTGAGTCACGCTATCCCTTCGGCCTGCTTTCGGCCCGCAGCTATATTGATGTCAATCATGAAGTCATCGTGTATCCCTATCCTGTGGATCACGGTAATGAAAACCAAAGCGCCATGAATAGCCTGGAGCAGGGGCGCATAGAGCGCAGTGGAACTGATGACTTCTTTGGCCTTCGCGACTATCAGCAAGGCGATAAAGTGCGGAATATCGCCTGGCGCAACTACGCCAAGAGCGACAGGCTGGTCGTCAAACAATTTGTCGATTACTTCGATCATCGCAACTGTTTCAACTGGGATGATTTGCAAGGCAATACCGAGCAACGGCTCAGCCAGATTGCGTACTGGGCGATTGAATCGGAGTCGAATGGCGAACAATATGCGGTCTCTTTACCGGGTGCTGATATCCCCACTGGACATGGCAATCTTCACCTGAGCAGGGTGTTACAGACACTGGCGCTTTTCGGCAAGAGCGAAACGCCCAATCAAAATTCCGATGCGCTGGCTAATTTCGACGGGCTCCATTTGGTTGAGACCGACGCCGGGCAGACTACTCCGGCACAAGCGACGCAAAGCGGGGTACATCCGTGAGCGCTGTCACTCAGGTACCGAGAGCGTGCATCATTTGGCTGCTGATGGCGCAAACGGCGGTCATGCTGCCACACTTACCTCGCCTGAGCTGGTGGATGGTAGCGATCTGGGTGTTGTGCGCGGCATGGCGTCTGGCGATGTACAGGGGCGAAGCGGCCTATCCCAGTTTTCTGCTGCGTGTCGTGGTCGTGAGTCTTGGGTCAGTCGGGATCGCGATTTCCTTCGGTCAGCAGGGTGCTTTAGACGTTGCCGTCGCTGCCTTGATTTTTGCTTTTTCTTTAAAGCTTATCGAGGTGAAGAAGCGCAGGGACCTCTATCTGGTTTTTTACCTCGCATTTTTTGTCATTGCCGCGTCTTTTCTTTACTCGCAGTCATTGTTTCTGGTGATTTATCAGATCTTTGCCGTGCTGCTTGTTTTTACCGGATTGGTGGCAACGCAGCAGGCCTCTTCAGCGCTGAGCGCAAACCACGCTGTCAGGGTATCGGCCGTGGTGCTCGGTCAGGCAC
>CAZDEW010000047.1:0-22876 GCA_964504585.1 uncultured Pseudomonadales bacterium
CATGGCGTCAGGATAGAGTGTATTTGAAATCCCAGGCCACGATGAAGTACTCGATCAAAGCGCTTTTGCCTCACTTTGGTCACCTTCGACCCCGTCAAGTGACGCGTGAGGCTTGCAGAGACTATACCGCCAGTGCTACACGCTGTGGCAAGAAGTCGGGCACCATCCGGCGAGAACTGGATGTACTGCGCGCAGCGCTCTATTGGCATGATAAACATACCCCTGCAAAGATTGAAAAGCCGCCTGCGCCACCGCCGAAAGACCGCTATTTGACGCGCGAAGAGTATGACAAGCTACTGTCGCAAGCGACCGCTCCTCACTTATACCTGTTCATGGAACTGGCACTGGCTACAGCGGCTCGTACGTCAGCGTTGCTCGAACTGACCTGGGATCGGGTTAATTTTGAACGTGGCCTAATTATCCTCTCAAACGGTGAGGAGACGAATAAGCGCCGAGCGACCGTACCGATGAATGGTCGCGCGAGAAGGGCACTAGAAACTGCCTATCATGCAAGAACTTGCGATTATGTGATTGAATACGGTGGCGAACCGGTCGGGCGCATTATCCAAGGTTTTAAACGCACCGCGCGGAGGGCTGGTTTTGATGACGTTACGCCACATGTGCTACGACACACCGCAGCAGTATGGATGGCAGAAGCCGGTGTCCCTATCAGTGAAATCAGTCAATTCCTGGGGCATACCAACTCACAGATGACGGAGCGCGTCTATGCGCGGTACTCTCCGAGCTACTTGCACAGTGCTGCCAGCGCCCTCGAATAAAAAACAGTGCTAGTAGGTTCAATTGAACCGCCTTGGACAGATGTTCTCGTGATGTTCATGGCTATTTTTGAAGAACCCAAATGAAAAACCGCCAGTTTGTGCGGCTTTTGGCGCCGAATACATTTCTCATAACGGATTGGTCGCTGGTTCGAATCCAGCCTGGCCCACCAACTATTTCAATGGGTTAGCCACCGAATATGGCTCTAAAAAACACCGCTATCCGGTTCAATTGAACCGGATGCTTGGGAAAGTGAGTCGCAAGAGCCCGATTATGTGGCTACTGGCTTCGTCGTCGCCTGTAATAGGTCACTCCAGCTAGTGCTAACATCGCGATGGAGATGAACGATGGTATTGATACGCGCACGCCTTGAGCGTTAATCAGGACAGCCGCGACGTTTGCTTGAGTGCCTGGTATGCATTCAGATGAGTTGGAGACAGGATCAGTGGCGAAGCGATTGATATCTGGATGACAATCGATCCAGTTGACGCGTAGCTCGTCTGCGACAACTTGCGCTAGCTCGCCTGCGTAGAAATCAAAACAGCTGGCCGGTAGTAAGGTGGTGTAAATCGCAGGTATGTCACCGTTGCCGGTCCATAACACGATGTTGTTGTCACAGGTGGTCGCATTGGCAATAACCGTACTTAGGCGCGAGTCAGACGTGAAGGGTATTTCGCTCGCGATGAAAACCGAATCCGTGATTGAAAACGTGATTTCGATATTTCCCTGCGCCTTGGTGAAATGCTGGTGGCCCGGCTCTAATGGGTCTGTGGGTGCTGTTCGCTTGTCATAGGCTTTCATCGACAGAATGACGTTGTTGATTTGCATGTGCTCCCCGGTGCCGAGATTGGGGTCACCGTTGCCTGGGTCAAAAGAAAACCCGGAAAAGCAGCCCTCCAACAGCGTATCTTCGACTATCCCCGAATTGAGGCCATCGTTTTCAACGCAATCATCGCGGCATTGGGAGATCCATGAGCCTGACAGCACGAAATCATCGCTATTGGAGCCAAAGCGAACGCAATCCCAAGCACCGCCGCCCATCCGTAACCCGGTATACGAGTTTCGATCGGCGTTGCGGTTAAGTAATGCTGTGCTGTTACAGTAGGTGGGTGTGTAGGGAGAATTTAGCGGCACCTCGCCTAGGATGATACCTCCATTCCAACTGACATCATCGTTGTCCTGGATACTGATGGGGTAGGCATTGATTGGGAGTGTTCCTCCATCATCGCAGTCCGCGCCAAAATCAGGATTTGGTGTCAGTGAATTTGATACGGTCCATGAGGCGTTTTCAGCGTCGAGCGAGGTGCAATTGACGGTATCGTCTAAGGGGGCGTAGTCGAAATAGTTGTATGCTAGGGAGCCCAATGAAACCGTCTGGCTTGGGCAACTCATTGCCCACAGTGGTTCACATACTGAGAGCAGAACTACGCAGCCGATGGATTGGGCTTTCGCGAAAATAGGGTGATTTCTGGCGCTATTTATCATAATAACCTCCGTGTAATAGGGAGCTCATTATATACATGTTAGTGCCAGCGCCTAAATCATCAGTAAGATCAGCGTATTGTAGCAAGCAGATAGGGACTATCGGCAATTAGCCGGTATTGGGTCAAGTAAGCGGGCTCTCGGAATGCCCCGTATAGGCCTCTGGTAGATCTAAGCATCTACTTTTTGCGCTGATAAAAATTTACTGTGATAAGTGACTAAATCATGATTTTCTATACTCTGCTAAAAACCTAACTGCTACTTAATCTAATTTATAACAATTTCTATTGTTTCATTTAGGTTGAACAGACTTTTCCATTAGCTTTTTACTGCTGGCAGACCAAGCGTCGAGAGCTTGTTGGGCTTCTGTCTCACCTGTCGTGAATTGCCTTCTAGAGTAGCATTGCTCGAAATATGAGCTGGCCATCGAGTGATCCTGCTCGACTTCTGAGATCTTCCCTAGCGTAAAATAAACGTTATGAGCGCTGGCATCGGAGTCATATCTTAAGGATTTGAGCATATATTTTTTAGCCCGACCGAAATTATCTTGGCTGAGGTAAAGTCTCCCTATTTCATACAGCTGAATTGCGGTTCCCCTAGCGTCTCTCATTTTAAGATGCAACTTCAGAGATTCATTTAGGTAGGTGAAGGCTTTTCCAAAGTCGCCCAACCTCGCGTAAGTCGAGCCAATATTGCCATATTGTTTTGCCGCGCCACCATTCCTACCAATGTTTTTATTAACCTGTAGTGAACGTTTGTAGTACGTAAGTGCTGCGTGCAGATTACCAACCCTGCTTAATATAAGACCTTTATTTCCATAAGCGATTGCAAGCATTTCTTCTTGAGAAGCCATTCCTTTGGTTAGAGCGAGCATCTTATCAACGCTTTTGATGGCGTCTTCGTGAAAATTATTTTTCAAAAAAAATTGATGTGCTCGATCTACTAAGAAAATGTCATTGCTTTCATGATATATTTCTCTATAAGTATTTTCTGCTTCATTTTTTTTGTTATAGCGCTCAAAAATCAGAGCTGCAATCAATTGCTTTGAGCTGGCTGAATGGCTTGATAGTTCATTCTGCCTGTCTTTTATGTAATCACTTATGGATATTGATTTCTCATACAGTGATTCGATCGATAATGAATGTTCATCCTGAATAATCTTTGTCGTCTCCGTAGGGCTGATTCCCATTTGCATATCGGTCGGAGCCGCTTGTATAAGCTGATCATGGTCAATCAGCTCAAAGTCTGAAGCCTTGGCTTCCAATGATAAGATTTTCGATCTTCCAGTCGCTTTCGATAAACTGGTGGTACGAACGTGTTCACTGTTATAGCTATCTTCTGCCAAATCAAGAGCGCTCTTATATAAGGCCTGAGCTAAAATCTTAGAGTTTTCTGGGAGCGAATATTTGTTCAATGGCGCCGGATCGATATATTCGACCCCTTTTTCTAGTAGCGGCTCATACCTTCCGTTGTCATCCAGCATGATCGCCTGCGAAAACTGTGGCAGCCCAAAAACATCGTGAAAAAGGTTATCCGAGGAAAGGTTTATAAACAGAAAATCATTTATTAATAAAGAAAAACAGCTCGGAGTGGTGATGAATGATTTTGAGTCTGTCCCATACCATGATAAGTCATGATTGTTTTGGCTGATGCGAACGATGTTGATGAGTCTATCGCACATACCCATTCGGGAGTTTATCAAGAATTTTGGCCGAACTTTTAGTTCGTTATTGGCGTAGTATAGTTGTGCAAGCCACAGGCCTATGCGAACTTTATCAAACCAATCCAATAAGCTGTCGATTTCAATAGCAGTTACAGGAATGCTATTGATTATTTTAGTGACGGTTGATTTTGCTTGTTCCTCAAGCGCTTTCCCCCAAAATCTGTTGCAAATTTCGCATGCAGGGAGAACTAGACTCTTAAAATATGCAGAATTTCCTCTGGGCAGTTTAATTTTTTTAGATTCTGTGTTTGTGAGGCGTATAAGCCACTCAGGTACGATGTGTTCATCTGTGTGCGAACGCTTCTCGTTAGATCCACAAAATACGCACACTCTTGGTAACTCGTGAGGGCTTCTTTTGCCTGTTTTTGGCTTAAGCGAGCCGTTGGACTTCATTGTTCATCTGCCTTGACTTGAGGTGCGTCTTCGAATGTTTATGGCCAGTGGAACAACTGGAGAGATATAAGTACCAGGTAGGAATAGATTCAATTTACTTCAAGCTCCGCTTAGTGTCGACAGCAGTACGGGCGATTACGATAGTTTGAAGTGCATGAGCTTTGTACAAGACACATCGCCCCAGTCTTTATCTAGTCTTTCTTCAATCCTTAACCTCAAACTATCGTGAAGTTAGCCTACGAAAGAAAAAGCATACAAACCTTCAATCGAGCATATCCTTCCAGCTGATCTATTAGCCGCTGATATTCGGTGGTCGAGTGTAAATTGTATTTCATCTCTATTACTACTGTTTCCTCGACAAGTATTTCAGCTCTAATTCTGTCGTAAGAAAATTGATGTCGTACATCAAGCGCTGGTAACGCATATCTCAGATGCGCATACAGCTGGTCTTGAATATCTTTCTCGCTCGCCACTCTATGAAATGAGCAGGACGCAATCGATTTTGCAGTAGAACCAACTGGATCCCAATTACTAAATATAAAGCACTTAAAATTTAATTGGTCCCTAATAACCCGTGTCCAATAAACAGTATTGCGGTTGGTTTAGATATCTTCGCTCTTACCTGGCGTGTTATGGGTTTGCAAGAATAAACGTGATCTCGTTGTGTCCAGACTGCCCGAAGGTGGGCATGAACCACCCGTGTTGCCCGCGCCTGTGGATGCCCAGCCTGGACACGCCTTGAATTCACGTTCCTGTGTGATGCAAATCAACACGCACAGTGCAGGAGCTACTTATGAAATTCCGTCCAACCACCCTAACGCTATTAGACCAGGCTGGTCAACCGTATCAGATATCTTCAGAGGACCTGATCACAGTCGCTCAGGCGTACGTTCAAAATGAGTTCTCTGATGGCAGTCCCATTGGTAGCCCTTCAGCTGCAGCAGCCCAGATCCAGGTGCTGCTTGCTGGTGAGCAACGGGAAGTGTTCTATGCCGTTTGGCTAGACAACCAACACAGAATTGTAGGAAGTGGTGCGCTTGCGTACGGCACATTGGACAGTGCCACTATCTACCCGCGGGAAGTGATCAAAGCGGCGCTTCGTGTGAACGCGGCTGCCGTCATCTTTGCGCACAACCACCCCAGTGGCCACTCTCAGCCTTCCGAAGCGGATAAAAAGATCACCCAAAAGCTCAAAAAAGCGTTGGCGTATCTGGATATACGATTATTGGATCATTTCATCCTGGCCAAAGAAGTCACCTCGATGGCGGAGCTCGGGCTGCTTTAGCAGCCCGAGCCCTTTGGGTTAAAGGCGAGATCCGATCTCTAGCGAGATCGTCTCAAGGGACGCTAGAGCGATGCGTCTCTCGTGGGTACCAATCTCAGACTGGACAAGCGCGTTGAATGTCTGCCGGTAAAGTCCCTTCAGCTGGGTGATTGTAAGACCAGACAGCTGGCAGCGTGTAACGAGTTTCATGGAGACCTCCTTGTTTGAGGCTCTGACTAGCCAGAACCTTTCTTACCTCATGCTCGAAAGGTTGCTGCTGGGTAGAGGCCAATGAGGCGGATAAACCGGAACTCGATTATTGCTGGCCTTAAGGTTACTCGGCCCTTCTCAATCAAAGCAAAAGAGGAGGGATCTTACTCCCTCTAAATCAAGCGAAATAGATGCGCACCGAGTGGCCGCTTCGCGCCTGCCCGCACCTCTGACGCACGATTTCGCTGGATTTATTCACCAGCGCCTTAGTCGCCCTAGTCGGCAGAGGTTCATGAGCGGCGCGCTGCGCTGCTTGAGAACCTCTAATCCGATGGGAGATAGCGATGTATACACAAGACTGCATGTTGGAATGGCGAAAAGCGGAGACCCTCTATAACAACTACTATCACTGTCCACACTGTGGTGCAGAGTGGCACTTTCTAAGCGATAGCGTAACCAGCGATACCTGCCCGAATTGCGGTGTTTATGATGTTGACCCGTTGCAAAGCGACGCGGTGTAGCTAGAGAGATCATTCGTGAGTCATTTACGGTTCATTAACCATTATTGATTAACATATAACCATATTTAGTTTTGGAATGAGGAAGAGTTTCTATGGAGAGAGAGAAGCATCTTAGTGAGTGTTTGACCGTATGTGGCGCGAGTTTTTGCTTCAGGAGCTTCGTGTGTGATAGTTGTGCTAATCAAAAGGGGCCTAGATGACGTTCCCGCCGATGTACGATGAATTTGCTAAAGCTGCCCATGGTCGTGAAGAGCGTAAGACATTTGAACAGCTGATGCAGGCCTTATCCGTCGGCGTCGGCAATCTTGATGAGTCGCAAGTATCCGGCAATGTGGCTCGTGGCCTAGCCGCTTCAAAAACATCGAGTAGCGACAAGGATAGAAAGCGTAAGCAAGAGGCTGGCGACATAGCTTTTGTTCGGTTGCTCGATGATATTCGTCAGCGTCTTGAAGAGCTTGAGACCAGAATGGCCCAGCGTCTAGACTTACTGAAAGCAAAATACGGCGAGGACGTAGCCGACGCGATGGCTGATACATTCTTAGCCGATGCTGAAAAGACTGGTCTTGATTCTGACAAGGATAAGTTAGAGGCGTTGGCCAGAAAGTTTCTCACGCCAGAAGGCACTATCAGAGACGAATATGTGCACTTGGAAGAGGCTCAATATATTCGCGACTGGAGCGAAGCTCAAATGCTAAGACCTGTTATCGCTAAATTTTCCGGACTTGATACGCTCGAGGCAGAGGGGCTGGCAGAGGTATACGGCGTAGCTCAATCTGTTGGCTTAGCGGGGCAAGACAATGCCCTTCTGCGAGCTGAGAACCAGTCCATTAAGGGAGCCGTTGAAGATGTACTTGAGGAGCATCGTATCAATCAAGAATTGATTAAAATTGACTCTAGTTTGAACTTTAAATAAAGACGCATAGTTTTTCAATTTAAGTGTATTTGTCGCGCTGCTTTTGCTCGCGCGGCAACCTTGCTAACTTTGGAAGCAGCAGAGTCGGCATCCCAAGGACCCAGAGAAGAATATCCAATTCTAAAAGACAGGGCCATACCATCACGCGCGGTGTTGTAAAAGAAGTAGCGCGACTTCTCACCTCTGCGATCGAGTTCACTCACAAAGGCATTGCCAATGATATCGGCGCTCACGCCATTTTTTTTCCCGTAACTGATGATGATTCCAATACCCCCAGTTTCAAATGAGTAGGTATTGGCTTTTTCCAACGCATCACCTAACGAATTCGCCTGCTCGCCGTAGGTGCCGGTCTCGGCGTGCGCAGATACTTGGAGGCTGCAGGCAAAAAAACATGCTTTTCCTAATCTCCGTAGCGTCCTGGTTAGAGCGCCAAACGTTGAACCGGTTGAGTTCTCTGCGATAGGACTAAAACGAACGTTTTTGGTACTATTTTCATAAGTTTGATTTCGAGATGATTTTGATTAAAAGGGTTGCGTAACGACTGTGTATTGGCTATTGCTTGATCGAAGACGGCAGGAGGACAAAAACGTTCCCTTTTGTCACGTCTCGCCGATAGGGATAAAGAACAATGTAGATAGGATCTAAATATGGCGATCATCGGATACGCAAGAGTCAGCACGGGAGAGCAAAATCTCGCTCTACAGACTGACGCGCTTCGCGAGGCAGGCTGCCTCAAAATCTATGAAGATCATGGTGTTTCAGCTTTAGCAGCAAAAAGGCCTGCTTTCACGGAAGCTCTCAACAAGTTAGAAACTGGAGACACGCTTATGATTTGGAAAATGGACCGGGCTTTTCGCTCAATGCGGCATGCGCTCGATACGCTTGAATATTTTGAAAGCAAGAAAATAGAGTTTGTGGCAATTACTGAACACATTGATACTGGCACTCCTATCGGAAAATGTATGTATCATGTACGTAATGCGTTTTCGGCAATGGAGCGTGATTTGTTGAGTGAGCGTACCAAAGCCGGCATTGAGGCAGCTCGGAAGCGCGGTAAAAAACTTGGTAGGCCCAAAAGCCTTTCAGACCAACAGATAGCGGATGCAAAAATTCGTTTGTTGCTTTGTCCTGATCAAACAATTAAAACCATTGCTTCGGAATATGGGGTGTGCACCCGTACGTTAGGCCGGGCAATCTCAGATGGTGGCTGAGTCAGCTTTCGACCCAAAGCGGACATTCAAATCTTCAGATTTTCATCATCTAGATGATTTCCGATTTCGCCTAACATCGGTCATTCGAGAATATAGCCATTAACGAGTATAATTGACCCAAAGCAGACATTTATGTGGCTGTGCAATAATAACTTAGATTGCTTTTTTAAACGAATTAGTGAAATACAACTGGATACCTTTTAAAACGGATTCGTAATCTTCAACAACTTAATAAAACCTTAACTTAGGATAGCAAACCCAAAGTATCCTTTTTATCTGTATTATGCTCTTTGCCTGTAGAAATGCATAAGGATGATTGCATTTTTTGATGCCAGCAAGCTTGAGCGGTATCAAGATTATTTAGTGTTTAAAGCTTCCAGCAAATCCAAAATTTCTTTTTGTATACCAACATCAGAAACAATTTTAGGTGCAGGTTTAATCTTCCCTCCAGCGATGTACAAACCCGTCCGTTTTTTATCAATACTCTCTTCAACAGCACCGATCAGTTTCCTCGCTTGCTTTTCGGCTGATTTGAATAGTAGTGGTCGAAGAAGTCTCGCGAGGTATGGCATTGCTGTGTTGCCATTGGTCATTGTGGTTTTGGTGGCGCCAGGATCAACTGAGTAAATTAGGACCCCTTTGCTCAATAGCGAAGGAGCGAGAGCGCTATTACAAATATCTGCGGCTAGCTTGCTATTTGCATAGCTGCCGAACAGTCCGCCAATTTTCGACGGTGCTTTTAACCTCTGCACTGAAAACTCTGCAGCGGAAAAAACTGCTGAAGAGGAAAAATTGACCACGCCAGAGTATCTAGTGTCACAAGAGCCATTGCTCAGCGCTTTGAGGAGGCCTTGAGTTAACACAAAAGGAGCGAGACAGTTTACGGCGAAATGAGATTCCAGGCCCTGTGTGCTTAAAACCTTTTTATCGGTCAAAACACCAGCCACGTTGTAAAGCAAGCTAATATTCGGGTGGTTGACTTGTATCTGTTGAGACACGCTATTGACTGATTTTATATCCATAAAGTCTGCAGCGTATAGATCAATCTTGGCGTTCGGGTGCTGGTCCATAAGCATTGCAGATTGTTGCTCTGCCTTCGCTGTGGAGCGATTGATGAGGATCAAATTCCAATCTAGCTCGATGAGGCGACCAGCTACCGCACCACCAATACCGCCAGTCGAACCTGTAACCACCGCCCACTTATCTCGTGAATTCATTTGCATCCCCTGTAATCTCAAGTCCCACAACAGATTTTGATAGCGTTTGGAACTATGGCTATGAATGGTAGCGAGTATAGAAACAGTAGATTGTCGAGACAATGAGCGCTAAAGCACACCTGCTGTGCGTTTTTACTGGGGTTTTTGGATGTAGAAATATTCGAGTCTCTGACGGTAGCTATTCGTTAGTCAAACTCTGTTAGTTCATTAGTTTTATGAACGCTTGGACTTTCTCAGTGTGATGAACGTCGCGGTGGGTCACCAGCCAGTGATCGATAAACCAGTCATCCTGACGCGGTAATATCTCTTGAAGTTCGGGATATTTTGCTTCTTTCTCTTCAATGGAAATAAAACCTGCGCCAATTCCGTGCCGGACAGCAGCCTTGCAAACGTCAACGTCACCGGACATAAATACCCTGTTTTTTTCAGGGATATGCTCATTCATCCAATATTCAAATGGCGTTGCCGCCTCGCCTGTTCGAGCAACGAAGCGATGTTCCAGTAGAGTATTACTCTTCTTGGCAGATTTTGGTAGCGACGCTATGTAATCTGGGCTTGCAAAAAGACCAAATTTGCTGGTAAAAAAATGTGAAACAACATTGTCGGGAGATTCTGGTTTTTGGCCAGAGCGGATGGCTATATGGGCTTCTCCATATTCAAGTTTGAGGCGTTCAACGGTCGAAATAACATGAACTTTAACGTTTTCAAATTGCTCCTGGAAGCGACGCACGGTCGGAATTACCAAATTTGAAAAATAGGGCATGATCGTTATGATGAATTCTCCAGACAAATTGTGTTGCGCATTTCTAATTCGATCTGATAGCAAATCAAACTGTTCTTGTGTGACAGCTGCTACTGATACTAAGTCGTTACCAGCTTCCGTCATCGAATAGCCGTGTGAGTGACGGATAAATAGTTTGGCCTCCATTGCTTCCTCTAGCGCGTTGACGTTTCGTATCACAGTAGCGCGATGAACGCCTAGCGCGTCAGCTGCAGCGCTAACTGTGCCAAATTTGGCAACGTAGTAGGCGTACTTAATCTCATCCCAATTTTTCATCTTCAAATTCCGGCTATTTATGCTGAGTGTTGCAAAATCGCACGGGGTATGTAGCAAAAAAGATCATTTACTTGTGACCCTCGAGTGCTAAGAATACGCACCGAAGCTATTTTCTACAGGCTTTGATGCAAATATGCAACACCAGCATAGGAAGTTCACTTGAATCGGATCCGAACCTTCGTCTCTTTAATTTTTTTCCTCGGCTTAGTATGTGCTGTGACTTCGCAGGCCATAGCAGGCTCAATCAACATTGCGGTGCTCGAAAGTCGCAATGAGGCAGCGAGTGAGCAAGTCTCCCGGGTTTTCCGTGATGAGATTTCGGCACTGCTCGAAGGAGATCATCAAGTGACTTTTCGTTCTTTGTTGGTGCCGCCAGCTGCGAGCGAACAGGAGATTTACCGTTTGCTGGATCAAGCCTACAGCACTGGCGAAGTCGACTACGTCCTTGTGCTTGATATCGCCGCAAACCAGGTTGTTGGGCGACACAGTCGCTTCAAAAAGCCAACCTTCTTGCCCATCGTTCTCAATGCCCGGCTGCTGGGCTATCCCGAATCGAATGGTACGAGCGGTGTTAGTAACCTTAATTACGCTACGGAATATGTTGACTTTAAGACTGAGTTGTCAGGTCTTCAGCGTGTCGCGAGCTTTGAAGATGCCGCATTAGTTATCGATCCGTTACTCAATGCCACAATGCCTGAAAATGTTAAAGAGGCTCTAACGGAGCAAGCCAGTCAGGCTGGTGTCCGATTAGCAATTGTACCTTTCGAGACTACCGACCAGGTGCTTTCGCAACTTGATACCGACGCGCAAGCGGTGCTTCTCGGCTATTTCCCTCGAAAAGAGCCTGAGTCTATACGCTCGCTCATTGAAATAATCAACAATCGCGCTCTACCGAGTTTCTCGCTAAGCGGAGAAGAGTATGTGCAGCTCGGTGCGTTGGCAACTAATGTCCTGAATACCGATTGGCAACGTCGGGCCCGCTTGATGTCGATCAGAATGCAGGAGGTAATTCTAGGTGCAAACGCGGCCGATCTTTCAGTGTATTTTGAAACATCGAATCAGTTGTTGATCAACATGCAGACGTCGCGTCAGATTCGCAGAGCACCAGGCTTTGCCGTAATGAGTGAAGCGTTGTTAATAAACGAAGATAGCGCGGAAACTGCGGGGCGGCAGTACAGCTTGAGTAGCGCGATTGAAACAGCGATTAAAACCAATCTAGCCATTCTTGCGCAACGGTATAGTGTGGCTGAGCAGGAAAGTGCGGTGGACGAAGCTCGATCGAGTCTACTGCCCCGGCTAGATCTTGGCGGAACCTATTTGAGACGCAAAGAAACCAGCAGCACCCGATCTGGCATGTTTGCTGAAGAAAGCACCGATGGCAGCCTTACCCTGTCTCAGTCGTTGTTTGACGAGGGGCGTTGGGCTGCATTCTCGATTCAAAAATACGGTGCCCTCTCCGAACGTGAATTGCTGCGGGAAGCGGAGCTTGATATTTCTCTATCTGCGGCGAATGCTTACCTTAATGTGCTGCGCGCACAAACATCGCTGCAGCAAGAGCGATACAATCTAGATGTCACGCGCGAGAATTTTCGGTTGGCAAAGACACGCGTTGAAGTGGGTTCAAGTGATCGATCAGACTTGCTTCGATGGGAAAGTGAGCTGGCCAATACCAAACGGGCATTGCTCGAGGCACGCTCTCAGGTGTCGCAGCAGAAGCAGACGCTAAACCGAATCCTTAATCGGCCGATTAATGAGCCACTTTCTACCACAGTAGAAACGGTGGATAACCCTGATCTACTCATTAGCGACGACCGCATCAATCGTGTGATCGAGAATCGTTATTCCTTAGACGCGCTCACCGCTTTTTTTGTCGACAGAGGTATTGAGAAATCTCCGGAGATAAAGCAGCTGGAGGCGCAGCTCGCTGCGAGTCGTAGACAACTGCAGAGTGACAGGCGTGCTTATTGGTTGCCCGATCTAGAATTGGTTTCACAGTACACCAACAACCTATCCGAATCCCGCCAGGGTGGCCAACTGACTGATGACGATGACTGGACTGTACAGCTCGAGATGACGCTACCGTTGTTTGAAGGTGGCGCCAGACACGCTCGAAAGCAGCAAAATACTGCAGCGATGTATCGCATCGAAGCAACACTGAGGGATGCACGAAATGAGGTTGAGCTGGAAATTCGCTCGCAGGCGGAGGAAGTTCACGCCTCACTATTATCGATCGACCTTGCAAAGACAGCTGAGCGTGCCTCGCAACAAAATTACGATCTAGTCGCCTCTTCATACGCACGGGGACAAGTTGCAATAACAGAGTTACTAGATGCGCAGGAGACGCTGATTGATGCTCGAGAATCAGCTATGAATGCCTCATATGAGTTCCTACTTGATCTCATGAGCTTTCAGCGCGCGACCGGTGAGTTCGATTTCTTTCTCTCGGCGAGTGAGCGCGAATCGCTCAGTACCTCACTGTCTACACTCATTTCCCAGCAGAACGAAACCAACAATCCGTGAACGGAGGCGAGATGCTAGCTCGAACACCAATGCTTACATTAACGCGAAACAGTCGATACTTTCTGTCAGGATTTTTTCTACTCGCGCTTATTGCGGCCTGTGAAGAGACGACCGTAGATACCACCGTTGAACCTCGCACTGTACGATTTATGGAAATTGAGAATAGTAGCGGTGGCGTACAGCAGCGCTTTTCAGGACGCTTACATTCGACTTCGGAAGTGAGTTTTAGTTTTAAAGTTTCTGGCACGCTCAATGCCCTGCCCGTAAAAACCGGCGAAAAAGTCAGCGCTGGCGACATCATCGCTGAGCTGAATTCCGATGACTACGAGTTAGCTGCACAGCAGGCCAGAGCAGCACTATCTGAAAGTCAGGCTGCGTCTCGCAACGCAAAATCGAACTATGAGCGTGTAAAGATCCTTTACCAGGAGGGAAATACATCGCGAAACCAGCTCGATGACGCGCGGGCCAATGCAGATTCGACATCCGCCGCAGTGGAATCCAGTCGTAAGGCATTGGAAATAGCCAGAAATGAACTGAAATATACCTCGCTAAAAGCAGATAGAGATTGCGCCATCGCGTCCGTCGACAAAGATGTAGGAGAAAATATCGCAAACGGTGAGCAGGTGGTCTTTGCGACTTGTGGGGATGAGTTTGAAGTCCAGCTCGATATTCCTGAAAGCATTATTTCATCAATGAGTACCGGTATGACGGTCGCTGTGCGCTTTCCGGCACTTCCAAATAAAAAGTTTTCTGGCGTCGTCAACGAAGTGGGTGTTAGTTCTATAAGCGGCGGCACAACATTCCCAGTCGATGTCCTGATAACGGACGCGGACACGGAGCTGCTAAAGGCAGGACTGTCTGCGGAAGTAACCTTTGTACTGCAGGCTGGTCAGGGTGATACGATCGTTGTACCAAGCTTCGCCGTTGGGGAGGACCAGAACGGGCGTTTTGTCTTTCTGGTTACTTCAAATGCAACGAATGGTACAACAACCGTCTCACGGCAGTCTGTTGTTGTTGGCCAGATTGCTGATGATGGTATTCAGATTGTCGATGGATTGGCCGCTGGAAGCAGAGTGGTTACCGCTGGCGTGTCGGTCTTGCGTGACGGGATGGCGGTGAGGGTTGGTCCATGACCGGTGAGAATACCCAGGCGTCCAAAGGAAAGCGACCCTCTGGGCTGACAGCATTTGCGCTAAATAATAGTGTGACGGTATGTGTCGTTGTCGCGCTGCTAGCATTTTCAGGCATTGCCAGCTATTTCAGTCTGCCAAAGCAGCAGGATCCTGGTTTCATTATTCGCAGCGCTGTCGTGACGACGGTTTTTCCAGGTGCCAACCCTGTCCGTGTTGAACAGTTAGTGACAGATCCCATCGAAGAGGTGCTGCAGGAAATACCTGAGCTGGATTACATAGAAAGTAAGTCGCGGAACGGTATTTCGATCATCACCGTCAGCTTTCAAGAAAAATACAAAGACATGCGTCCGTTGTTCGATCGTATGCGTCGAAAAGTGGATGATCTCGTCGATACTGGTGGGCTGCCCGGTGGGGCACTAGCGCCGATGATTAATGATGAATACGGTGATGTCTACGGCATTCTTTACACGCTGCAAGGCGACGGTTTTAACTCGGCCGAGTTGCAGGAGATTGCCGACGAGGTGCGTAGCGACCTGTTGAAACTCAGTAACGTTGCCAAAGTCGAGATCCATGGCGAGCAGGATGAAGTGATTTACATCGAGTATGAGGGCGCTCGCTTACAGGATCTGGGCCTGTCACCAACGTCGTTGCAGTCAGCATTGAGCAGTGCAAATATCCTCGACAGCGGCGGCGATATTCGTATCGGTCAGGAGCGAATAGTGCTTGAGCCTACTGGCAATTTTGAAAGCGTTGGTGACCTCGGTCGGACCGTCATACAAGTCCCAGGCGGTGGCGTAGTTTATCTCTCGGATATCGCAACCATTGATCGAACTTATGTGGATCCGCGTGAGTCAATGACGCGCTATCAGGGCACAGAAACGCTGGTGCTGGCGATCTCGCTAAAATCAGGCGGTGACATACTGACACTCAATGAGGAGTTGGAAGCGGTCGTCCCGCAAATCGAGGCGACTTATCCTTACGGGATCTCGATTAAAAAGGTCTTTTCCCAACCCAAACTGGTCGAAGGTTCAGTTAACGATTTTATGTCCAATCTGATTCAGGCGGTCATTATCGTGGCATTAGTGATGTTTGCCTTTCTCGGTGTAAGAACAGGCATCGTTGTCGCCTCGCTGATTCCCACGACCATTGTCGTCACTTTCGTTTGTATGAGTTATTTTGGGATTACCGTTAATCAGATTTCGCTGGCTGCATTAATCATAGCGCTGGGTCTGTTGGTGGACAACGCAATCGTCATGGCTGAGGCAATATCGATAAGGCGTGGGAACGGCGAAGATAAGTTCAGCGCAGCAGTTCAGGCCGGGAATGAAATGGCGATTCCTCTGCTGATTTCCTCGCTGACTACTTGCTCAGCTTTCCTCGCGATTTTTCTGGCAGAGTCTGCGACTGGCGAATATACAGCGGACATATTTAAAGTCGTCTCTATTGCACTGATCGCTTCATGGGTAATGGCAATGACGTTTATCCCTATTTTGACAACGGTCGTGATGAAGGGAGATTCGAAGGCAGATGCACGCGGTGAGGCGACGTCTGCCTACAGTGGACTGATGTATCGACTTTATCGGCCACTATTGAACTTCAGTCTTCGGAGAAAGTTTTTTCCCATTGTTGCCGCTGTGATTTTGTTCGTCGTGGCGGTTCAGGCACTTCAGCTCGTGCCGCAAGTTTTTATTCCAGAGCGAGAGGATCCTTTGATCAATGCGAAGTTTAATATGCCTCGCGGGACAGATATTGCCGTAACTGATGCAATTATCGCCGATATTGAAGGCTATATACTCGCAAATCATATGGGTGGCACGACTGCGGAATCGGTTGAAGCGTCGGTTAAAGAATCAGTTAAGGAGGGTGTCGTCGATTTTCTGAGCTTTATCGGCGTAGGTACGCCACGCTATGTTTTGGCGATTGACCCAGATCAGGAAGACACGCATCTGGGGGCAATGATATTCAACACAACAAGTGACGAGGCCATACCATCGATTATTGATGATGTTACGCGCTATGCTTCAGAACGCTACCCGGATCTGGAAGTCAAAATGCGAAAGATGGAAAACGGCACTCCTATTGACTATCCCATTGAAGTGCGCGTGACAGGTGATGACATCGATACACTTTATAAGCTCATAGTGCCAATCAAACAAAAGCTGCTGTCGATACCCGGCGTGAGAGATGTAAGTGATGATTGGGGACCCAAGCGCAAAAAACTAGTCATCGCCATCGACCAGGATCGCGCGAGGCGGGCGGGCGTGACCAATGCCGACGTGGCGCTGTCGCTTAGCACAGGGCTATCTGGTTTGCAGCTGACCGATTATCGGGAAGGAAATGACATTATTCCGGTCGAACTGCGTTCGGCATCGACGGATAGAGAAGACTTGAGCAAACTCGATGGTCTTGTCATCTATGCACAGGGCAGTGGAGCCTCAGTGCCTTTAAAGCAGGTGGCAGATGTGCAGCTCGCCTGGGATTATGCCATCATCAAGCGTCGTGATCGTACTCGAACCATTACAGTCCGAAGCTTGCATCTTCCTGGTATCACTGCGACAGAAGTTTCCAATCAGTTTTTGCCATGGTTAGAGGACAATGCACAACGTTGGCCTTCTGGCTACGAGTACGATATGGGTGGTGAGCTCGAAACATCGAGTGATGCCGGCGCGTCTATTGCCGAGAAGCTGCCTATCTCAGCTGCGCTGATATTTCTATTGCTGGTTGCACAATTCAATTCGGTAAAGAAAACGCTCATCATTCTCTGCACTATACCGCTGGGGCTCATCGGCGTGACACTGGGTTTGCTCGTTGCCAACAGCATCTTCGGGTTTATGACGATACTAGGGATAATTTCCCTGGCCGGCATCATTATTAATAATGCCATTGTGCTCATCGATCGAATCAATATCGAACGCGAAGAGAACGGGCTGCCCGCTGGCGAGGCTGTCGTTGAAGCCTGTCAGCAACGACTCAGGCCCATCATACTTACCACCTGTACGACCGTGGGTGGCATGTTGCCTCTGTGGATTAGTCGTGATCCGATGTTCGAAACAATGGCGGTGGCGATTATTTTTGGTCTGGTGTTCGCTACATTACTGACCTTGATTATTGTGCCTGTATTGTATTCGTTGTTTTTTGGTGTCAAGTATGAATCGGGGGTATGAGCGATGAGCGCTGCACGATTTAGAACGCGTGGTTACTGCATTGCACTTTCGCTTTTTGTTCTCATCCTGTCATGCAATTTGAGTACGACGCTGGCAGAGGAACCGGTAGTCCTGCCTTTTATAGAGGAGCAAGTTTATAAAGAAAAAAAACGTCGTTTATTGATTGCCCAGAACTTACCATTGACGGATGAGGAGGAAGAGAAATTCTGGCCACTCTACGATAGTTACCGTGCTATATTAGGAGAAAAACATAGGAAGGGCAATCAAGTAGCAACCAGAATTTCAAAGACATTTGGATTGATCCCAAATGACTACGCCAACACAATGTTAAATGAAGTGCTAAGCGTAGAGGCTTCTGCGCATCAGTTGCGTTACGAACATCTGCAAGCGATTCAATCGGTTTTGCCGGGAAGAAAGTCCCTCCGATACTTTCAACTCGACATGCGACTAGAAGCCTTGTTTCTGAATGATCTAACCAATCGGATAGAGTTCATCTCTGTTACACAGTAGGAGGTCAATCATGCTGAAGTCATGGTCGCTCGCTATTTGTTGTTGTTGTGCCTTAACGAGTTTTTCAGATCTAAGCTTTGCTGATGACATCATGGTGTTTGAGGCAGGAAATAGAGCGCTGTTTTCCGGGACCATAGTCCGCGAGCGATTTGATGACATCGTTGTCGAGACAAACGGCGATGAAATTCAGGTTGAACTGAATTCCATAAACTTGAAAGACCAGCAGAAGAATATGATCCGGCGAGGCATGCGCGTACTCGTCGCTGGACCACTAAAAAGTAATGGCCGCGAGATGCGTGCCGAAAGAATTATGTTCCTTACCAGTCGTTCCCTTGAAGAAAAGATTGAAGCTGAGATTATTTCGAATAGTATGTTTTAGGGCACGATAAACCAGTATTACATAAGCGGTAATGCAGAGTCCTTTCAAGCCTTATATTCAGTGGGAGACACCGATCGCATTTTCAATCACCTTTTTTAACATTCTGTTTTGGGGAGTTTTATTTTCGCTGCCTGTATTAACGCTACTGGCCGGGATAATTGTCGCTTTAGGGCTCATCGTACGCAGGATAGAATCTTGGCCACTATTTGAAACGCTCTATTGGACATTTATTACTGCGTTAACGGTTGGCTATGGGGATATAAGGCCGACTCAGAAAGCAGCTCGTGTTCTATCAGTACTGATTGCGATAATTGGAGTGATGATGACGGGCATACTCGTGGCAATTGCGGTTGAAGCGGCGTCTACTGCGTTTGAGCATCATGTGGGTGTCCGTTTTCTTGAGGAAGGCAGCTGAAACCAAGCGACCAAAAATTTTTGAGATCTGAGTAACAACTCTAAATGTCCGCTATATGGCCAAAATATGCGCCGATGACTGGCTTTTCGAACGGCCATTCCTAGGCGATAGCTGATTGATATTGGCCCGTTATCATGTCTTATCTAAATGGCTGCAGGCGAAGCTCGAACAGACCCTTCGCCTTCTCCGAAAAGTCATATTTCAGTCTGCTCGGCCATTTCCAGCGCGTCATCAACCTCAACACCAAGGTACCGTACGGTGCTTTCGATCTTCGTGTGACCAAGCAGCAGCTGGACTGCTCTAAGATTTTTTGTTCTTTTGTAGATCAAGGTCGCTTTAGTACGTCTTAAAGAGTGCGTGCCGTAGATCGCTGATTCCAGCCCGGCTAGCTCGACCCACGCTTTTACCAGTCGTGCGTACTGTCGTGTGCTGATATGGTCGAGGTTTCGATTGCGGCTCGGGAACAAATAGTCGTGATAAGCAAGCTGAGCCTTTTCAATCCATTCAGTCAAAGCCAGTTTGGTTCGGCTAGTAATTTCAAACTTTACAGGTTGCTGAGTTTTTTGCTGAAGCACCATAGCGCGATTCGCGATGCCGCCGCTATTGGATACATCCATAACCTTGAGCTTGACGAGATCGCAGCTTCTCAGCTTTGAATCAATGGCCAAGTTAAACATCGCTAAATCGCGCGTTTTTTGAGCGAGATCTAGCTGTATTCTAATTGCCCAAATTTCTGGTAACCTTAGCGGTGGTCGTTGGCCAATCAGCTTGCCCTTATTCCACCGAGTACGTGCTGTTGATTGATGGGTAAGATAATGCATGACGATTCCTCCTCTTTATTGAAAGGAAATCAATTATCTCCCTACTCAAATCGACCCAAAACGGACGTTGCTATGTAGAGTAAAATATATGCCGTAGCAAAAAATTGAACTTTAATTACGGAAGAAATTAATGAACGCTGCTAAAAAGGCTCCAAAGAGCGCAAAAAAAAGCCCGTCAAAATGCTCTCTGGCATTTGAGGCTACAAAAATTGATTCACTGTTTCCAGTTTTGGATGCTTTAGCGTGGTTAGATTTCCCAGACATAAAGCAAATTGCACAGTTTGCCGGTGTCGATGGGCGTACTGTAGGAAAGCTCATCAAAAACTGCATGACTATAGGAATCGTACAAAGTGCTGCAGAGACATCTTATGTTTTAGCATTGCCTTATCCTTACAAAGGCAGTCATGATCAAAAGGTTGCCGTGATAAGAGAAGCATTAGTTCGAATGCCTTTGCTTGTTCATATGCGCCAATTTATGTCTCTGGGCGATGCGTTAGACGATGCTTTGAGGAAGGCCTCGACTGTGATTGGCGTAACTAATTTCGAAGCAAAAGCATTGGCGCCGCTTATGAGGTGGGCTGAGCAACTAAATGTTCTTGAGCCTAACTTGGTGGCAGACGATTTGGTCGAAGAAGCAATACAAACAAAAGAGAGCCGTCATCAAAGAGATAAGGAAAAGATTGTTGCTTTTCTGTCCCATAGCTCGAAAGACAAGACTTTTGTTCGCCAACTTGCTGCCGACCTAACAAGAAATAACATTACGGTTTGGCTCGACGAGCAGAGAATAAAAGTGGGAGATTCAATAGCTGATAAAGTTAGCCAAGGCCTAGCTGAATCAGATTACTTCTTAGTGGCGCTCAGCGATGATTCCGTTCAATCAGAATGGGTTAAGAAAGAGATGAATCAGGCGCTGATAACCGAAATCGAGGAAAAAGAAGTTAAGGTATTGCCTTTACTCCTTTCGGAGTGCGAGGTTCCAGGACTTATCAAAGAGAAAAAATATGCGGATTTTACACAGACCTACAAATCCGGTTTAAAGAGTTTACTTGAGGCATTAAAAGAAGGAGGTAACGATGACTGATAATAAAAAAGTACCACCAAAGGGAGGAAGTAAAGGAGGGACTCGGTATCCGCGAATATCTCTGAAAAAGGCACACGAATATTCCACTAAACTTGTTTCAAAAACACATACCGGCGCGCAGCCAGAAGGAGTTATTTTACCTGGTGTCTTTGGAAACGCCGGTCCAGATGGTAAAGTTAGGGCGTCTGCGCTTAAGCAATACAATCTTTTAGATGGAACACCCAAAGCATATATCGCAAGTGAACTTGCTCAAAAGCTAAATGGATCTACACCTGAAGATTTGCAGAACTATCTCAAGGAAGCTTTTCTAACACCCAAGTTATTTAAAACTCTTTTTGATACTTTTTGTAATGATTCCATAACCAGGGCGCGAATTAGGCAGCAAGCCTCAAACTTGAAAGTCCACCCAGAATCACTCGACGATTGTGTTCAAGTATATGTGGAATCTGCGGTATATTCGGGGCTAGCGACTGAGAATAGCGATTCAGTTGAATTCCATGCTACGCCCGTTCTAACTACTGCTGAATCAGAATTGGAATCTGATTCGGATTTAGACGAAGGTGAGATAGCTGCGGGTGGTGAGAATAACTCAACCACAGGCGAAGGCAATGAGTCCACAAATTTATCGCCATCTAATGATGTTGCATCAAGTAATTTAACCACCAGTAACTCAAAGCCAAAATCTAATATTGATATTAAAATTGATCCGTCGATGGACCCTGAAAAACTTGATAAGTTATTAGCGGTTTTGCAAAAATATGGTCAACTTTAGCGAAAACATTGAATAATTGAACGTCCGCTTTTGGCCGTTTGCTGAATCACCATATTTTTAATTATAAATTAAGCTTACTCGCCGAGAATTAGTCCTATTACAGATCATTCACTATCCCAAGATGACCCAAGATAAAAATGAATTAAGTCCAGATAGCGAGGCTGATTCGCTCTTAGATACGAAAATAGAGTTGCAGCGAGCGATTTATGAGCAAGAGCATCGATTAATTCCCGCTGTATACAATTTTTTTTTAATGTGTTTTTCTGCGTCTAAAGATGAGCGAGGATACTATTTCCCTCCGGTTATAAAGGCTCTGTTCTGGTGTTTGCTTCCCTCGCCAGGGACTGCTTCAGTTGGTGTGTTAGCGGTATTGACACTATTTGTAGCGGTACATCAGTCGAGCTTATTGCAAACGCAGAATGACAAAATAGAAATCCAGAATATTTTAGCTGAGGCTGAACGTCGTTCTACATTGATGTTTGAGACTGTGGCTATATTTGAGCAAATCGAGCGCGAAAAAGACAGCATAAAAGAACTGGGTACAGCAGAGAAAGGACAAAGTGTTTGTTCGGCCCAGAAACCAATAGGGCCTTGCTGGCTTGATCAGCAAACAGTATCTACAGCAACAGAACAGCGCTCCCTGTTTGTGCCATCAGTAGCTACAGTGGGGCGATTGGCGGCGCTTACTCAAGCACTACGTCCCTATCGTTACTTGCAAGTCGAAGGCGCTGAGCAAGGCCGTTGTCCGGCTGAGACGGCGAGTCCCGCGCTCGATTCTTCTTACGAGGCATTGCTTGCAGAAACCTTTAACCAGGCACCGGGGTCGACAAGGGGTGATGTACCGACTGATATCGCGAAGTCTATAGTGGAAGATATCTATAACGATTTCAGTATTCGTCCAACTGCAGAATCTCTTAATTTTATAGTTAGGTTCGTGCAGCGTATGATCGGTTTTGATGAGGAGTTCGCTGCCAGATTGAATTGTGGTCCTTCATCTCCTGAGCGCGGGCAATTACTGGTATCTCTGCATGCTGCAGGTGTTGATATTTCTGCCATAGAGAACGGTGGTGGCAACTTCACTTACGCAGATATACCTGGTGCCAACTTGACAGGGATCAATCTCAAAGGCGTAAGATTGAATAATGCCCGCTTGCCTGGTGCATCCTTTCAGAATGCTAGGCTATCAAGTGTACATTTGCGAGGTGCTGATATTGACGGTGCACGTTTCTCTGGCGCTGTACTTGAAGCGGTCGATTTTGAAGGTGCCAGAGTCCAGATCTTTGATAGAGCTGGTGATGCTCCGATTTTCTTTC
>CAZDEW010000048.1:0-22786 GCA_964504585.1 uncultured Pseudomonadales bacterium
CCGAAGGTGGCGCGACGTCTGGTACCTTTAACATCAGTGGCACGCTGTTGCCTGGTACGACTTATCAGCTGACAGCCACGGTAAGCGCTAATTTCACGACGGGCGATGTTAGTGGCACACGCGAGTCGATGATCGACAGCACGCTGACGTTTCCCGGACTTGGTGAGCCCAACGAAGAACCGGAAGAAACTGCCGTGCCAATTTGGAGTTTTCCAACGGCCATAATGATGGGCTTGGGACTGCTGACAATAGCACGCTATCGAAAGCAGCTTCGATAAGACTTTTGATTAGAGAATAGGGCTTTGGGCTTGGCGCCTTTAACACAGTGCGCGGAACAGGAAGTGGGACTAACGCAGACGTCAGCACATGCTGCATTCAGCGCGACATATATCATTTAACATAATATACATTATACGCATATAATGGTGAGGTTATAGAGCTCGAATCCGAGCTGGGCTGCTCCCAGAGATTCAATGCTCATGGTCTGCCAGGCTTTTAGGGTGTTTTGAGGATGGCTTTAAATCGTGCCTGGAAACAACATGGCCTGCGCCCAGCTCGGTAGCGAATCTTGATGAAGAGTAACTCTGCCGTCTATCTTGTCGGCTACCTGGATAAAGGGCTGTTCCAGACTGCTGTTGTTCAGTAATCTGAGCTCGTCCGCGATTTCTCCGGCCTTGCGTACTAGCGCCAGGGTTCGAGGAATCCTCGAACGAATCTTGTCTTCCGGGACCCCATGACCGCCACGAGACTTGCGCGCCTGAACGCGCAGCACATTGAGATCATCGTCATCAATATGAATGTAAACCACGATGCACTGATAGCCCAGTGCTTTACAGCGTTTGAGAAGCTCGAGCTTTGAAGGGTGAGAAAAAACTGTTTCGTAGCAGAACGAACGCCCCCTATCGATCCAGTTTTCAAAGCGCGCCATAGTTATTCTGGCAGCCTCGTAACTAAACGCCTCAGGCGCGTCCGGGCGTTCTGCTCTGGCGATAATATCGGCATTTAGAAAAGCGATACCGCGTGGTTTTAGCAGCAGCTCATAAAATGTTGACTTGCCCGCGCCGTTTCCGCCAACCAGAAACCATACCTGCTTGCGCATCAACTATCTGCGACAAAACGACCATTGGTAAACTGACCGTACTCCACGGTGCCATCAGCATTAGCTCGGCGGATGGCTTCAGGGCGCTTACTGTCGACGTCGTAAAGTGGACCATTACTTGGGATACCGCGTGTTAATGCACCGGAAGCGCGGCTTTCTTCAAGATCCGAAAAAACATCCGCTGTGAGCACGGGTGTATTGTTTTGTATTGAAACTGATTCGACCAGAGTATTGCCTTGCAGGAGATCATAAATCTTCTGTGGATCCTGGATATGCTCGTCGAAAAGGCGGCCTATTTTCATCCAATATTCAATTTGGGCAGGCACGGTGCGTACAGAGACCTCAGCAGCATGCCTGGCGTCATCATGCAGGTCTGCACTGATTCGAACGCCAGATCGAGCCAGTGATGCAGGTTTGGCACCACTGGTTTTTACCAACTGCTTTTGAGGGCGAATGCTCATACTTTTATCACCTTGCGATTCATCAACTAGCGACAGGCCGGCGCTTAACATACAACGCTGGGTAATGTACTCAATAACAGTAGTAATTATAGCGTGTTGCTGCATGGTGCTGCAAGTTGCTTTAATCACGACGAGTGCCAGTTTAAACCTATTTATATCAATAAGATAAGAATCCTTTTTAAACAGCGAGTCATCACTAAAAGCTTACATCACTGCCCTGCAAGCGCTGACGTTTGACGGCCAGTGTTTTTTTAAAGAGACTAAAGCCCTGATGAACGAGACTGACCTTGTCATCTAAATGAGGCCAAAGCAGTAGATCTACGCAGTTACTTTTAAATTTAGTCGTGTTGAGAGCGTACGATCACAAGTCCATAGATGTACCAAGTAAGCCAGATGAGCTGATGGGGTTTACAGGGAGGGTTTTACCTTAAGATGCCAGCCGCCTCTTCTGTGCAGCGAGCCTTGCAACATAGCTTTGTACATCGCTTGCCGGCATTGGCGGACTGAACAGGTAACCCTGAAACTGTTTGCAGCCTTTTTTGATCAGGGCCTGACGCTGTTCTTCGCTCTCCACGCCTTCGGCAATGGTCTTAAACCCAAACTTTTGCGCGATCGAAATAATTGTCTCGACGATTGCTTCATCGCTACTGCTATGGGGCAAGTCGTTGACAAAGGATTTGTCGATTTTTAGTTCGTCCAATGGCAACCTCTTGAGATAAGTCAGTGAAGAGTATCCGGTACCAAAGTCATCAACCGACCATCGAATTCCAAGCTCTCTGAGCTGCTGCATTTTCTCGATCACTGACTCCGGAAAGTGAATGAGCACGCCCTCAGTGATCTCCATCATCAACTTTTCTGGTTTAACACCTGTTGCGCGGATTGTATTGACAACCATCGCTACAAACTGGGAATCCTGAATTTGCCTTGGACTAATGTTGATAGCGATATGGTCGATTTCCAGACCCTGTTCATCCCATGCAACCATTTGTTTACAGGCGCTCTCCAATAACCATTCCCCAAGCTTGTGTATCAGCATGCTTTCTTCAGCAACTGAGATAAATTTGGGTGGTGAAATATAGCCGAGCTCAGAATGGTACCAACGTGAGAGCGCTTCCAGGCCAATGAGCTCACCGTCGCGATCGACCTGTGGTTGATAGACAAGATCGAGCTGATCGAACTTAATGGCGTCTCTTAACTCGCTCTCAATTTGCAGTCGCTCATCCGCCCTGACCTGCATCGCGCTTTCAAAGAAGCACCAGCCGTTCCTGCCCTCTTCTTTCACGCTGTACATCGCCGCGTCTGCATGCTTAAGCAGCTCATCCACCCCGCTACCATCATCCAGAGCAATGCCCATGCTGACTGTAACGTGGTACTCATTGCCGTTAAGATTAAATGGTTTGTCGACTACGCAGGCGATTTTAATCGCGATATCGGTCGGTACTTTTTCTATGTCGGATTCTTTCTCTGACTCCTTATCGAAGTGACTGGTTACGATGACAAATTCGTCGCCGCCAAGTCTGGCGATAAAAGCGCGATTGTCACAGGCTTCGCCCAAGCGTTCAGCCATTTGTACGAGTAACTGATCACCTACCGCATGGCCAAGTGAATCATTCAAAGTCTTAAAGTTGTCGATGTCGATAAACATCACAGCAACTCGCCGCTTGATCGCCTGCTCCGATAGCTGCGAATTCAAATAGTCGTTTAGCAGGCGACGATTGGGTAGGGACGTGAGCGGATCGTAGAAGGCCAACTTCTGGATTTCTTTCTGGCTCCCGAGCAAGGCGGCGGTTCTTTGGTTAAAGTGATCGGCGAGCAGGCCAAATTCCGAATTGTCGTCCACCGAAACCAGCTCACTTCCAGCGTTCTGGGCGATGGAGTTTTTTCTCAGCTGTTTAACAAGGCCACGCAATGGCTTGGTGATTTGCTTGTCCAGAAAAAAAGCGGTGAGGAAGAGCGTGCTGAACATAAACGCTCCAATCATCAGATTCAGGTTATTGATCTGCTGATTAACAAAGGCAAAGACATAGCTTTCAGGCATCGCGCTGACGATATGCCAGCCTTTTTGCTCGAAATTCAGATAGAGGTTTCTGGTTGGTTGTCCGAGAATATGGTCAGACTCGGTGCGAAAATAGTAAGCAGAAACTTCCTCCAGATCTTTATTTAGCAGCTCCTGTGCAATGACAATCGCCTGCGATGCATCGATCTGGTAGCTTCCCCGCGCCAGCGCAATCGCAAGGTTGGCGGTCTCACTGCTGTATTGGTTAAGGCGAAAGTAGTGGTCGTTTAGCTCAAGTAATTCTTCAAAGTTTTTAAATGAGGAGTGTTTGGAGGCTAACTGACTCAATGTCTGGTACCGCGTGACACTACCCTTCTCTGCATTCTGTTCGGCACCACCGACTAATGCGGCGTCTGGAAAAGACATAAAATGGCCGTGCTTATCGACCGCAAATGCATAGCCGCCAAAGGTTTTGGTCGCTTCATAGAGAATTTGCTGTAGACCCTCGAGCTTAAGGTCTAAGGTTGCAACACCAATAAACTCACCCTCTGATTCCATCGCAGCTGTTACAGTCACCATGGCCTGCTCTGAGTAGGGATCAGTGTACGACTTTGACCAGTAGAGTCGACCGGGTTGTAGATGCCGGGCGGGCACATACCACTCTTCGTGGTGGTATCCCGTACTCTGGGGGTCATTGTAGTCGTCGAGGAATTGTAGCGTTCCTTGTTCGTCACGCGCCCAGAAGAAGCTGTTGCGCTCTTTGGATGGGGCGAATTGATTCGGTTCAGGCCAAACGCCGCCACCCGCGATCACCTGCTCGGGATCATGTTGTTGTATCAGCGCAGGAACGAGACTGTGAATTCCCTCTGGATCCTGTGCCATTTGAGCAGAAAGATCGGCTATTAGCTTTACGAGAACCTCGGCTTTCTCAGTGCGTTTAATTATTTCGCTTTGCAGATTTTGGGCCGCGCTGGAAAGCTGCGTGTACGCGCGATCTTCAAATAAGCGTGTCGCAGATATTTTAGTCAGCTCTGTAGTTGCCAACATGAGCACTACAAATAGTGTGGCAACGGCAAACAAGGCCTTGAACTTAACCTGGCGGTACCACGGAAGCTCGTATTGATCCTGATCTGTGATTCCCTTATCCATTCCCTGTTTTGACTTAATTGAATCCCTTTAGAAAGCCTAGCCACGTACAGGGCTAAGGCAAGAAAAACCCGTGCAAACAGCGATGTAAGTCACTAATATCATGCGGGAAAACTGTCATCTGAATGTGCCCTGCGCGGCCTGAAGATTGGCTATATGGCGGACGGCGATGAATCAATCGAGAGCCAGATTTTTACCGCTGATTTTTTGATGCCACGCACGATCGCAACAGATAATGAGAGCACAAACGCCGCATGCATAATTGTGCCAAGGCTCTAGCTCAGGGATTTGAGCGATCATAGGCTGCTAACAGCCCAGTTTGGCTTTAATCAGGCGGAGAGGAAAAAACTGCGTGAACCGCACTGAATTATGCGGGATCACTTCGGCGGGAACCGTCCGCGCACTCGACGGCAAATTGTGCTGAAAAGCGCGCTCGGGGTTTTAACCCAGCGCTTCGTCCAGGTCGACATCTTTCTGTGTAGCTGCCTTCATCAGTCGGGTAAACAAACCCAGACTGCTATTGGATTTTGGATAGGGCTGATTGGGAACGGGCACGTTTAGGTGTTCACAAAGAGGCGCCCAACCGTCCTGCGCTTTATGCACCAACACCCGAGACGCTCCGAAATACTCCAAAACAGCCTCGTTGTGGTCAATATAAGCCTGTCGTCGCTCAGCATCCGATGACAGATTGGCAAAATAATCTTCTTCTAGCCAATCTCGCAGGGCGAGAAAATCCTGAGTGCGTTTGAAACGGGATGAAACTCGAGCGACTGCACTAGTCGTCGACATGAGGGTTTGATAAGACTTAACCCAATCCTCTGGCGTACTGCGAACACCGAGTACTATTTTGGCTTCCGGGTAGCGGCTGGAAAGTTCCTTGTAAAAAGCACTGGATGGAAAGTCTACCCCTGCTCCAAACTCGTCGAACAGTTCGACCGGGACGGGCTTCTCCCCTCGCGCTCGCGCGTAGTCGCCCCAAACCTCGGAGTGCTGCCCAAAGCGATCGTCGGAGTGTGTCATAGCCACACCCATGTGATAGCAAGGCCCAAAACCGAGCAGTTCGAGTGCTTTTTTTAGTGAGGCCGTGCCGGTACGGGGTAAGCCTGCGCCGATGACTTTCATGGTGTTAAGCTTGAGTTGAACGCTGGAAGGCGCTAGCTTAACACAAATTTAATTCTGGTTATAGTTTATACAGTTTTGACCGGTGCCACGCGTACTACTCGTTGCCAGCGACATCGCTATCGGTTTGATCCATGAAGGGTTCTGGACGTCCAAAGTGAAAGCCCTGCACAAAGTCGGCGCCCATCTCGTGTAGCGCATTGGCGATGGCCTGGCTCTCTACAAATTCAGCCACGATTTGTTTACCCAGCGCGTGCGAATTTTGAATGATCGTGGACGTAAACACTCGGTCTATCTCACTATCAAGAATATTACGCACATAGGACCCGTCGATTTTAACGACATCGATCGGCAGCTTGCGCAAATTGGCAAATGACGCATGGCCTACACCAAAATCGTCAAGCGCGATGCGCACCCCAAATTGCTGGACCTGCCGGATCATTTCAGCGGCGACATCACTACTTTCGATCGCGACGGTTTCGGTGATTTCAAAATTGAGTTGCCCGGGTCTAATTTGTGCGAGTTTCACCAGTTGCACGAGGTGCTGGCAAAATGACTCGTCACTGACAGAGAGGCCTGAGAGGTTGACCCAAAACTCGTCTTCGGTATTTGTGTTCTCGATGTACTCAATCGTCTGGTTAACTACCCAGCGGTCAATGCGCTTGATATAGCCAAAACCCTCGGCAACGCTTAGAAACTCAGCGGTGGGAATCAGCTTACCGCGTTCGTCACGCAGTCTAATGAGCACCTCATATTTTTTGTGCTCGAGCTCATGCCGCAGAGGAACCACTTCCTGCCGATACAGTGTGAACTCACCCTGCGTTAAACCCTTTTCGATCAGGTTGATCATTCTGTTGCGCGATTGACGCGTTTGTGGACCTTTCGAATCGAAATGGGTCAGAACCACTTTGTTTTTGCCCGAACGTTTAGCCTGCATACAAGCCATATCGCTCAAGCTATAAGCCTCTTCCAGAGAAGCATCGCGAGGTATCTCAACGAGACCTATCGAGGCGCCAATCTCGTTGCCAACCCCCCAAAAGTACCCCGCGTTTGAAATGCTCTCACGTAGACCATCGGCAATTGAATAAGCCTCCTGGTCATCTTCGGCATTAAAGATTGCGCAAAATTCATCACCGCCCATTCGACTACTGAGACTGTCAACAGGCAGGCTGTCTTTAATGAGCTTGCCGACAATCTGGATGATCTTATCGCCCGTTGCGTGACCGGAGGTGTCGTTCACACGCTTGAATCCATCGAGATCCAAAAACATGTAATAGAGGACGTCTTTACTTGCAACCGATTCCAGCAAACCGTTGCCCTTCTCCCAGAAGAACCAGCGATTCATCAGGCCGGTTATCTCATCATACTTGGCAAAGTGCTCCAGTTTGCTTTCGAGGCCCTTAATGTGTGTTATATCGC
The DNA here is from genome assembly GCA_964504585.1 of uncultured Pseudomonadales bacterium. Classification (GTDB taxonomy): domain Bacteria; phylum Pseudomonadota; class Gammaproteobacteria; order Pseudomonadales; family UBA7434; genus UBA7434. The sequence goes on from CAZDEW010000048.1 coordinate 7,241, forward strand.
TGTAGATCCCAATGAGTTCAAAACGTCCGGGTGATTTTTCGTTCTCGATGCGTTCAGCAACGAAACGATACCACTGCTCGTTGATATGCACGGTTTCATCGTAAACGATCTCGCTCGACTCGCCGATGCCTTCGATGATCTTGGCAAGGTGAGAACGAAGTGCTCTGTTCATGGCAACGGTTGGCCAGTCGTTGACCGGCGTCGATCGAACTTGCTCGATCTCAATATTTTGGCCGTTACTATCGAGTATCAACAGCTCGTCTTTGGCCTCTTCATAAGAGAAAGAAACCGACTTACTAGTCGACTGTATTTTTTGTAGTGTGCGATCTTTATCGACCAGCCTGCTGTTTGCCGAACGCAACATGCGCAAGTTAGATTCCCAGCCCTTGCGATACACTGTTGCAGCTATGAAGGTACAGCCTAGGGAAATCCACAACCCTCTAAGCATCGAGGTTGCCACGATATCCTGCCCGTTGCCGTCATTTACCCAAACACTCATCGACAGTATGAGGCCGATCAGACTCAAGGCGATCAGGGTCGTTATCACTTCGGTAGTCATGACCAGAAGCAGAGCAACAGCAGGCGCAACCGCGAACAGGCCGTAGGGTATCCCGTCGAAGGAAAGCGTTGTAGCGGCTGCAGTAAAAATCATGCTCAGGGCAAAGATATTGCCCGCAGGTCGCAATTGATCGTCTTGGGCGAGCCGCACAACGATCACCAGAAGCGCGCTGATTACTCCGTTGAGAATCGCATGCGTAACATCGCCATTAAACAGTTCGACAGCGCCCATCAATCCGGCTACGAAAGCCAGAAATAGTGGAAAATAGGTTAACGCAGTGCGCGTGACAGCGTTGGGTTCGCTGTCCTGGCCTGTGATTAACTTAATAAAAGCTGAGCTGCTTGTGTTCATCTACCGATCAGTTTTGACGCATGTCGCGCGTCGCCCCTTAAAACTGGGCTTCGAGGCCCAAGTCGTTATCTGATAACGATAGTAAATTCCTGATTCCGCGAGCTAAACGAATGTTTTATTCGCCGATTAGCGCACAGATTTGGATCGCTTTTATCTCTTTCAGCGCTGCACAAATTTGAAGTCGATCACATCGATTCTGCCTGTTGACTCAAACAACGATTAAAATATGAATAATATTTTTGTTTTCGAGTAATGAATGCTTCGCACCACGATACTGGATGGGAAAGTGAATGGTTTTTGGCTGTGCTTCAGCAACGTTTTTAGACGCTACGCTGTTTTCGGAGAACGAATGTTCGTTTTAAATACATTCTCAGCTTTAAAATCAGACTACAATTGATTAGAGTGATTTAAGCTACTGTTTTTACACATGATTCGATAGTAAGCGGCTGCTCGTGCCAGAGCTATCCAGCGACAGTATTGACAGCATCGAAGGTTTGCGGCGATGAGACCAAGCTACGATGCGAACATGAGACGCTGTGTTCAATTGAGACCCGTTAAAGCGGCTGACTATGAGGCAAGCACCTCCGCAGCCACCAGTGCAGCTGAATCGGAAACTGAAGGGGTAGCGCGAGGTCAAATACGAGACGCAATGAATGAGTTTACGGGCGCTTTATGAGGGATCTTTGTAGAGGCACTTTTTAACGGCACTTTTTAACGTCACTTTTTAGGGGCACTTTTTAAGAGCCCTTATTGCGGGAGTGTTCATAGCCTCTAACCCGTCGAACTTAGCTCATCAATTATCGCCATTAAAAAAAGATGCGTGGAAAATGATAATTAACATCTTTCAGGTTTTTCGTCGTTTAGTGCCGGCGTTGTTGTTCTGCGCGCTGCTAGCGCCCGGTGCTGCCACGCTTGCACAGACGCCCGGCGATGAAATGGTGCGAATCAATATGAATAACGCGAATATTCGCGAGGTTATTCAGTGGATATCGGAGCAAACGCAAAAAAACTTTATTATCGATCCGCGCGTTAAAGGCAAGCTGTCAGTGCTCTCTAGTCAGCCAATGACGATGGACGAGGCCTATCAGGTATTTCTCACCGCGCTGGATGTCTATGGATTCGCTGTTGTCGAATCGGGCAATAACGTTAAGGTGATCCCCAATGCTCAAGCTAGAGCATCCGGTTTGCCCATTATCGAATCGTTCAGCCGGGCCGAGGCGGAAAGCGCCGAGCTCGTTATTCACGTCGTTAAAATCAATAATATTGCAGCCGCAGAGGTCGTCACGGTACTTCGGCCTTTGGTTCCACAAACGGGGCATCTTGCAGCATTTCCCAATAGTAACAGCGTGATCATTGCCGATCGTGCCAATAATATTCAGCGTCTATCGGACCTCATTCGCCAAATCGACGCAACCGGTGCTATCCGTGTCGATGTCGTGCCGCTTAATCATGCGACTGCTGAAGAAGTCATCAGCGTGATCGAGCCACTCGTTGCCTCGGGTCAACAGGGGCGCAATAGCGTCCGTTTTGCCAGTGACGAGCGCTCGAACAGCATATTGATGACAGGGCCAGAGGAATCGCGTGCCGATGTCAGACGCTTAATCGATAGCCTCGACCGGCCCCTGCAGGGTGCGGGTAATACCAAGGTCATTTACCTGAACTATATCGACGCGTCGGAGATGGCTGGAATTCTGGAGTCCTTGACGGGCACGATTGTAGAAGAAGGCAAAGATGCGCAGTTGACGGCTGAGTCTGTCACCATCGCGACCTCCGAGACAACCAACGCTCTTATTGTCTCTGCCCCGCCCTCAATACTCGAAACGATTGAAGGCGTGATTGCTGATCTGGATGTCAGGCGCTCCCAGGTGTTAATCGAGACCTTGATTGTTGAAGTCAGCGATAATTTCAGCCTGAACACCGAAGTATTATGGGCGACCGGAAATACCAGCGATGGTGAGATATCGGGAGCGATTAGCTCTGCCAATCTGGCTTCGAGTACCACCACCGGGGCGCTCGCATCGACTACGCCTGCAGCAGCTTTCATCCAGTCTGGGTTTAACTGGGGTTTTGCCCGCAACGGGAGCATTCGGGCAGTCTTTCGAGCGATCGAAACTGACAGTAGCAGCAATGTGCTATCCAGGCCCACGATCATTACTCTGGATAATGAGGCAGCTGAAGTGCTGGTCGGCAGCAACGTTCCATTTGTGACCGGCAGTCAGGTCACAGCAGCCACGACGACCACCAATCCGTTCCAGACGATTCAGCGGGAAGACATAGGAATTACTTTAAAAATCACCCCTAAAATTAATAAAAATCAAACAATTACGCTAGATATTGAACAAGAAGTCGAGTCGTTTCGCGAGCAGGCTGTAGCGTCGGCAACCGATATCGTCACCGACAAACGCAGCATCAAAACCCAGGTTCTGCTCAACAACACGGAAATGCTGGTGCTCGGTGGCTTGCTGGAAGACCGTGTGAGTAAGACCCGGACAAAAGTGCCTATACTGGGCGACATTCCACTGGTCGGCAGGCTGTTCCGGGGGACAACCGACAGCATCGATAAACAAAACCTGATGGTCTTCGTGCAACCGACGATCCTCGATGATCTGGAAGCGCTCGATGAAGCGACCAGAGAGCGTTACGAGCAAATGCGCGAGCTGCAACAGAACAACGAAGACAGGCGGGTCCGCAAAGAGGTCGATCTTGTTCTACCAGAGTGGGACGGCGAACGATCTCAGGGGCAAATTGAGGGCCTGGACGACTTGAATAATGCGCTGCGACAACTAGACGACACAAGCGCTAATAGCACGCAGTGATCACGCCGCTGGCGATTCTCCCAGCTAACGACTCTGGCGACAGTCTAACTCGCCTCTGATAGCGCCAGCGGAACGCGAATAAAGCTACCCGAGCGCTCCACCTCGTTAATAACTTGAAGTGCATTGGAGCTTGCGGCTGCGCCTAGCAATAACGCGCTGGCGATCACTTCCCCCTGACTTGCACAAGTAATCTTTCCGCGGAAGCTTTCACCCTGCGGCATATCCGACGCAAAGAGAAGGCTGATCCCGTTGGGCGCAAGATCAACTATCACTTTGCCAATCAACTCCCCTGCCTGATTAAAGCCGGCGCAGCGCAATTCCTGTGCTTGGGTATCGTAGCTGGTGAAAATCACTGCCGTATCGATTTTCGTATTGATTGAGTGTCTGGCGCTTCTTAAAGCGTCCTCGAGCCGTTCTGCGGGGTGATTAACCCTAATCTCGCTGATGCCTTGCCCTTCAGGAGAAGCCTGTTCCTCATAGTAGGCGTTTGATTGCGCCTGCAGGCTAGTCGAAAGCGTCAAAGCAATTAAGCTGCAGGACAAGGCCCGTACGGCAGGTAATGACGCAGGATTCGATAAAGTATTTGGCATGGGCAGCATTCTCCGACAATCATTGCGGTGTTGAACTACCCCATTAGACAGCAAACAGTCGCACGAATTCTAAACCCGGAACACAAAAGTGCATCCCTTTTGTCGAGAGTAACAGTCAGGAGAAGGTCAGACAGCCGTACTTATCGGGTTGTCTGGAGAATTTGAAATCCGGCCTATCACAGACCGGAACTCGTCGCTTGGAACTACCGGCGAGAGACCTATTGCTCGGCGAGGAACAGCCAGGTGTCGAGCACCGTATCCGGGTTGAGGGAAATGCTGTCAATGCCCTGTTGCATTAGCCACTGCGCAAGATCAGGATGATCCGACGGCCCCTGACCGCAGATTCCAATATACTTGCCTTGAGCTTTGCAGGCGGTGATCGCCATCTCGAGGAGACGCTTGACTGCAGCGTTGCGCTCATCAAAGAGATGCGCAATCAAACCGGAGTCTCGATCAAGACCTAGCGTCAACTGGGTTAGATCGTTAGAGCCAATTGAAAACCCATCAAAATGTTCCAGAAATTCGTCGGCGAGAAGCGCGTTCGCCGGAAGCTCACACATCATGATCAGTTTGAGATCATTCTCGCCGCGAACCAGACCATTCTGTGCGAGTAACTGTTCTACCTGCCTGGCCTCATCGACCGTGCGTACAAAGGGGACCATCACAGCGACATTACTCAGCCCCATCTCATTGCGAACTTTTTTCAGCGCTCGGCACTCCAGCTCAAAACAGTCCTGGAAGCTTGAAGTCAGATAACGCGATACACCCCGGTAGCCAATCATTGGATTTTCTTCATTCGGCTCATAGAGTGTCCCGCCTAAGAGGTGGGCATATTCGTTGGATTTAAAGTCAGACAGGCGGACGATCACCTGCTTTGGATAAAACGCTTCGGCGATACTTGCTACGCCTTCGACAATTTTTTCTACATAATATTCAACCGGGCCTGGATAACCTGCGATATAGCGATCAATGTTCGCCCGCAGGTCAGGCTCAAGCGTGTCATACTCAAGCAGCGCTTTCGGGTGAATTCCAATCATGCGGTTGATAATAAATTCGAGTCGCGCCAGACCAACACCTGCGTTGGGAATATTCTGAAAGGTGAACGCACGGTCAGGGTTGCCGACGTTCATCATAATATTGAAGGGAAGCTCAGGCATATTGCCGACGTCGCTGGTCGCAATATCGAAATTCAACTCGCCAGCATAGATAAACCCGGTGTCCCCTTCGGCACAGCTCACGGTGACCGGTTGACCATTCTCAAGTCGGTCGGTCGCATCCACACAGCCAACCACGGCGGGTATGCCGAGCTCGCGCGCAATGATTGCCGCATGACAAGTTCGACCACCGCGATTGGTTACAATTGCCGCGGCCCGCTTCATGACTGGCTCCCAATCGGGGTCGGTCATATCAGTAACCAGCACGTCTCCCTGCTTAACCTGATCCATCACACTGATGTCTTTTACGATACGGACTTTGCCGGAGCCAATACGCTGACCGATACTGCGGCCTTCAGACAGCACATCGCCCTTCTCTTTCAACAGGTAGCGCTCGATGGTGGTTGAGGATTCCCGGCTTTTCACCGTCTCAGGCCTTGCCTGAACAATATAGAGTTTGCCGTTGTCCCCGTCCTTAGCCCACTCGATATCCATCGGTCGGCCGTAATGTTCTTCGATGATTAGCGCCTGTTTCGCAAGTTCTGCAACCTCTGAGTCAGTGATCGAAAACTTGTTTGAATCGGCTGGATCGTTATCGACGGTCTCTACCGATATGCCAGTCTCAGCTTTCTCGCCGTAAACCATCTTAATGGCTTTAGTGCCGAGATTCCGCCGCAGGATGGGCGTCTGGCCTGCAGCCAGTGCTCTTTTTGACACGTAGAATTCATCGGGATTAACCGAGCCCTGCACAACGGTTTCGCCCAAGCCATAGGAGCTGGTAACGAAAACGACACCGTCAAAGCCAGACTCCGTGTCGAGACTAAACATCACGCCAGAGCTTGCAGTCTCCGAACGAACCATGCGCTGAATACCTGCACTCAAGGCAACACCTGCATGGTCGAAGCCCTTGTGCACGCGGTACGCTATGGCCCTGTCATTGAATAGCGAAGCAAATACTTCCTTAACTGCGATGATGACGTTCTCGATACCCTGAATATTGAGGAAAGTCTCCTGCTGTCCTGCGAAAGAAGCGTCTGGCAAATCTTCGGCGGTGGCTGAGGAGCGCACCGCCACGCTCAAATTTTTATTGCCAGCCTGTAGCTGGGTGAACGCCTCTTCGATGGCATGCGCAAGGTCATCAGGAAATGGCGTATCGTGAATCCATTGGCGGATAGACTTGCCGGTTTCGGCGAGCGCATTGACATCGTCTACGTCGAGGCTTGCGAGTGCATCGCGAATCTTTTCGTCGAGCTGTTGATGCCCCAGAAACTGGCGATAGGCATCAGCGGTTGTAGCGAAACCATCGGGGACCTGAACACCCTTGTTATATAGCCCACTTATCATCTCGCCAAGCGAGGCATTCTTACCGCCAACGCGATCGACATCTGTCATCTTAAGCTGGTTGAACCAAATGACTTGTTCGTTCAAGATACTATCCTCATTCAGGCTTTCGTGGCGGCTGTGGACTCGGGATTAGAGCCTTTAAAACATCTCGCTTGTAACGCTACCGGTTGTCAGTCGTTACCAGCTTGGTCGGAGCATTACCGGCTGGGCCGTGCATTACCGGCTGGGCCGTGCATTATAGTGGCTGCTATTTGTCGATTGGACGCCAATTTGAGAGCTTATTATTGTGGACTGTTCACTTTTTGTTTGATTTCAATTTTCGATCATAACACCTCAAGCAAATCTGTTCAGTCATATGCGATAGTTGACCGGTAAATAACAATCATGAACAGAACCGTTTTTTTTCTTTCGGACAGCACAGGAATCACAGCAGAGGTTGTCGGTGATAGCTTGCTGGCGCACTTTCCCAACATTGAGTTCGATCGCAAGGTCGTACCCTATATCGACTCTTCTGATAAAGCCGCCGACCAGGTACGAAAAATCAATGCCTATGCCGATGACGATGGCCAATACCCCATCGTCTTTGCGTCGCTGGTAGACGAAACAATTTGTTCGATTATCAAGGAAGCCAACTGCGTTTTCGTTGATGTACTCAATACCTTCATGAAGCCACTAGAAGATGCCCTCGGCCAGTCCGGTAGCCATCAGGTCGGCAGAAGTTCAAAAGCAACGGCGGATTCGCAGTACAGCCATCGAATGGACGCGGTCCACTTTGCGCTCGAAAACGACGACGGCGGCATGACGCGAAAATACAGCGACGCGGATATCATACTCGTCGGCGTTTCCCGCTCCGGCAAAACGCCGACCAGCCTCTATCTGGCGATGCAGTTCGGTATCTTCTGCGCGAACTACCCCATTACCGAAGATGACCTCGAAGACAGGCGGCTCCCCGCAAGCCTCAAAGATTATCAAAATAAACTCTTTGGGCTCACGATCGACCCCAATCGACTGGCTTCTATTCGCCAGGAGAGGCTATCAAACAGTCGCTACGCTTCGCCACAGCAGTGTGCGCTGGAGGTACGTGAGGCCGAACAGCTCTATAGCCGCTCGGGGGTGCCGTATATCAACACAACCAATGTATCTGTCGAGGAAATATCGACACGGATTCTCGCGGATACCGGCTTGCGGAGGCGTTTACAGTAGCCATTTTGCCCCAAAATTGTGCGTGATTTTTGTGCGCCAGTGCGCTCGATAGATGAAATATTTTGTTGAGGCGTTCAAGCAAATCGTGATATCTGCACTAAGCTGTTATAGGTGCTATAAGGAAGTGGCAGTACGATTTTTGTCAGGGTGACAGTAAGATGATCAAGCTAGGGAGAAAGAAGTCGGCAGAGCAAGCCGCAATCCTCAAGAACGCAAAGCAGGATGTTGAGCGTCTACTTACGTTTAAATATGCGATCGAAAATGCTGAAGCGGCTATGCTGCTTGTTGATCGCGATCTCATTATACGCTCAGTTAATAAAAAAGCTGTCGAGCTATTTGAGGATGTCATAGACGCCATTCGCGGCAACTGGCCCGATTTTGACCCGAACAATCTGGTTGGCGAATGTATCGATAAGTTCCACGCCAATCCCGCGCACCAACGTAAGATTCTTTCCGATCACCGCAACCTTCCCTTTGTCACTGACATTGCACTCGGCGATTACAAGATAGCGCTAAATGTATCCGCGCAGCTCGACGAAAATGGTAAACACGTTGGAAGTACGCTGGTCTGGCAAAACGTAACCGACATTCGGCAAAACGAATTTGAAAATGCCGACTACCGGGGTCAAATTGAGGCCATCAGTAAAGCAAGAGCTATTATCGAGTTTGATCTCGATGGCACGATTAGTACGGCAAATGTAAACTTTCTGGATACTATGGGCTACACGCTCAACGAAATTCAGGGCAAGCATCACAAGATGTTCTGTGAGGAAAAATATGCTAATAGTAGCGAGTACAAAGAGTTCTGGCAGCAGTTACGCGCCGGTGAACACCATGCAGGAGAATACAAACGCATAGGTAAAGGCGGGCGTGAGGTCTGGATTCAGGCGACCTACAACCCAATTTTTGATCACAACGGTAAGCTTTTTAAGGTTGTCAAATACGCAACCGACGTAACTGAGCAGAACTTATCCGGTTCTAACTTTCGTGGGCAAATCGAGGCCATCCATAAGTCTCAGGCAGTCATCGAGTTTAGCCTCGATGGCACAATTATTACTGCGAACGAAAATTTTTTGCAAACCATGGGCTATCAACTTAATGAAATTAAAGGAAAGCATCATTCGATGTTTGTGCCGCGCGGTGAAGCCAGTTCACAGGCTTATCGTTCTTTCTGGGAAAACCTGCGCAAAGGGAATCACGATGCCGGCGATTACAAAAGGGTCCACAAGAATGGAAATGATGTCTGGATTCGGGCCACATACAACCCGATCCTTGATCTTAACGGGAAACCGTACAAAGTCGTAAAATACGCATCTGATATCACCATGACGCGTCAGGTAATCTCTTCTGTTACGCGAAGTGTGCAGGATATAGCTAATGCTTCGAATAATCTGAGTGGTCGTACAGAGGCGCAGGCCTCTAATTTGTCTGAGGTAGCGGCCAGCATGGACGAACTCTCCTCTACGATAAAGCAGACGGCGGAGAATGCTGGCGATGCTGACAAGATGGTTAAGCAGGCTCGAGATACCGCCGCTAACGGAGAAAGCACTGTCGTCGCCGCGGTCGAGGCAATGGATGCGATTAGCGCTGCGAGCGACCAGATCTCAAATATCATCAGCGTGATCAATGATATTGCCTTTCAGACGAATCTGCTCGCGCTCAATGCCTCAGTCGAGGCAGCCAGGGCTGGTGAATTGGGTCGTGGTTTCGCGGTTGTTGCTGCCGAGGTCCGTAACCTCGCCGGTCGAAGCGCTACCGCTGCCAAGGAAATCAAGACTCTGATTGAAGACAGCCAGAGTAAGGTTTCGGATGGTGCGGCGCTAGTGAACCAATCGGGTGAACAGCTGCAGGAAATTATGCAGCGTGTGAATGATGCGTCGCACAAGGTGACCGAAATTTCACTCGCAACCAATGAGCAGTCAGTCGGTGTTAACGAAGTCTTCCAGTCCCTGGAAAGCTTGCAAACGATCACGCAACAGAATACCGCAATGGTTGAAGAGACAGCCGCAGCCTGCGATGAACTGTCACGAGAGACGGCAAAGCTTAACGATGACCATGGCAGTGAACCAGAGGATATCGACAGCTGGGCGGAGTATCAACTAGCCTCTGGTGGATAAGACATCAAAGATATTCCCAATAAGCAATGCACTCTGGGCCAGGTTTATACCTGGCCTTTTTATGTCCTATTTTTGATTTTCCAAGCTTGAGATCAGTTGAAGCTAGTCTTTCCAGGATCTAACAATCAGTTGAAAACCCTTGGTTCAATCTCCAATTTCACGGCAAATTTTTCGAAGACGGTTGACTGGATGAAACCGGCAAAGTTGATCACATCTTTGTCATCGGCCCTCTGTTCTTCCTCAGGCCAATGAATCAACACCAACGCATGTTGCTCGCTCATTTGTAAGGAGCCTGACCGATAACCTTTTAATTCGCTCTTTTCGATTAACCAGGCCGCGGACAGCTTATATAGGCTGTTATCACTACCAGGTACCGGGAAGCAAGGCGCGTCCTGAAACTTATCGGTCAGGTGATTAGCCACCTCTGCGCTGACAATCGGATTCTTGAAAAAGCTTCCTGCATTGGGCCGTAGTCGATGATCAGGCAAACGCGATCGTCGGATGTTAACCACCGTTTCAACGAGTTTTATAGCCGTGATCTCACCCTCTGGCAGCGACTGTTTGATTTCCTCCTTTAGCCTCGGATAGCTTAAATCGGGATCGAAAGCTCTGTGCAGCGTAAACTCCACTGAGGTAATCAGTGCGGCATCCCTTAGGCATTGCTTGAAAATACTGTCTCTATAGCCAAACTGACATTCATCATGATTGAAAGAGAAGGACGAGCCAGCACCATGGGTGCCGGAGCTATCGCGTAGGTAGCGGCCATTAACGGCCGAAATAAAGTCTCCTGCCTCTACGCCATAAGCACCAATATTTTGAATAGGAGCGGCACCAACGCTGCCGGGTATGAGTGCCAGATTCTCAAGGCCGTGATAGCCGTTGTTTGCACAGTAGACAACGAACTTGTGCCAGTTCTCACCTGCACCAACGCGTAGCGTAACGGACCTCGCATCGCTGCGTATCTGTTCGACACCCTTGATACAGAGTTTTAACCACCAGGCCTCGCGCCGTGCGGGAAAGATTAGATTGCTACCCTCTCCTAGCGGTATGAAATCAACTTTCCGGTTTCGGCCCATGGCCAGTGTCTGCTCCAAATCACTCTCGCAATGAATTTCGACAAGCTTTTCTGCAAGGCCTTTCAACTGCAAACTGTGCAGTAGCTCTGCCGGTACATTGTCGCGAACTTCTAGCGAGGAGCTTTGTTCTACAATATCTTTGACCACAGTATTTCTAGAGGCCAGCTAGCCTGCGTAGTATGAGATCAGATGCGACTTCAATGACATCAATTACATCCTTAAAGCCACTCGCTCCGCCGTAGTAAGGATCAGGGACTTCGAAACTGTGTGCCTTTGCGAAATTGTATTGTGTATGCCATTGCTCATTATCGCTATCTTGCAGTTCCTCAAAGGCATACTCTAGAAAGAGTCGAGTCTCGGCAGTACTGCTGGCGGTCCTACCGTTGTCGATGTCTCTAAGGTTGTTCCTGTCCATTGCAAAGACCCAGTCGAAGCTCTTTAGATCACCGCTCGTAAACTGACGCGCTCGAAGTGTTGAGAGGTCATAACCAGCCGTTTTAGCAGCTCGCTGGGCGCGCTCGTCCGGTGGATGGCCAATGTGCCAATCGCCAGTGCCACAAGAATCCACCAAAATGTTTTCGGCCATGCGGCCGTTCGCAACTTTTGCCTCAAACACACCGTGTGCCGTGGGCGATCGACATATATTACCTAGACAGACAAATAGAATTTTTTGCATGTTCCTTAACTTCGCCTCTGAATCGCCTCAATGACCTGACTGAGATCCTCCTCTGTATCGACGCCGTGTGGTATCGTAACGGTTGTCACTGGGCAATGTATTTTTAAGTTGTGATCGAGCGCGCGAAGCTGTTCGAGCTTTTCGATGTCTTCGTAACTCGCGGGGGTTACCGAACTGTCGCCTGCCGGTAGCGAGGCGTACGCTACAAATTTTTTCAAAGTAGCGACACGATAGGCGTAAATCCCTATATGGCGGTACGCCTCACGGGGTTTACCTCCAGGCACCTTGAAATCGAGCCGATAGTCGGTTGTACTCTTCTCGAGGTCTTTTAACTGTACCGTTAGTTCGTTATCTCGATCCCACGGTATCGGCGCGCGACTAAAATACAGCGCGAAGTTATCGCGATCTGTAACCACTTTGACCACATTCGGGTTGAGAAACTGACCCCAGCTCTCGACGGCCTGACAGAATGTTGCGATCGCTGCATCGGTGTTTTGCGCGAGATTATTGGCCAATTTATCAATAAGTTCGGGCGGGAACAGCGGTTCATCTCCCTGGAGGTTTACAACAATTGACTCATCGGACCAATTGAGCTGCTCACAGACCTCATGCAGACGATCAGTTCCCGATGGGTGATCGATTGAAGTCAACATCGCCTGCGCGCCAAAGGTCTCACACGCCTCGAGGATACTTTCATGGTCCGTGGCAATGATGACCTCGCTCGCACCGCTTTGCCTTGCCCTCTCCCACACGCGTTGGATCATCGCTTTACCAGCGATATCGCGCAACGGCTTAGCGGGTAAACGGCTCGAGCCGTAGCGAGCCGGTATGACAACCTTAAAGGACATGATGGACTTTGCCTGTGCTAGTGGTAGAGCTTGGAACCTTACGCAAAATTTCTGACAACCAGGTATCGATAGGCTGTTCGCCTTCAAATACTGCCTCTACTGCAAGGCTAAATACGGGTGCACAGCCTTTGCCGTCACTCTCCAGGCTCTTTAGCAGTGAAGCACACTTGACCGCATCTTTCTCTGTCATGATCACAAGGGAATCTGGCTGACCGATAAATGCTTGAAGGTCGCTAATTTTATACTGGTGGTGATCAGGAAAAATGGCATTCTTTACCGAGATTTGCTCTATCGGGGTGCTAGCAGCTGATTCACACCATAACGATTCAGCACTGGCTTTGGCCTTGCGAAAAATTGCGTCGAACTCGCTATGAAAGCGCGTCGGATTGGCTATGCCGGAGACCAGAATAATTTGACTCACCGCATATTCACTGAGCGCCGTTGCGAGAACCTCGGAAGCATCTGGTTTATCATTAAAACGATTTTTGGCGATGTTCTGTAGTGAACTGCCCTTGCGAGATAGCGGAACGAGCGCGGTGTTCACGACGTGAAAGCCATGGACGGGAACGCCAGTTGCCTTCAGTTCATCCTCCAAACCATCACGACCGGCTGCCGTTACTGCTTCGTCAGCAATAGCAGAATCGCTGTGACTTCCCCTGTTAACAAACAACAAATCCGCGTGCCGAATTCGCGCTACCGGCTCGCGTAACGGGCCGGCGGGAATTAAACGGCGATTACCAAACGCCCTGCCACCATCAATGACGATAATTTCAACGCTACGCGGCAACGCGTAATGTTGCAGCCCATCGTCGCTGAGTACAATATCAAGGTCAGATTGCTGACAGATAAGCTCATAGGCGGCTAAACGATCGCGCCCGACTGCGACGGGCACTTTGCGGGGCATTGATTCAACGCAATTCAAGTGTCGCCATACCATTACCGGTTCATCGCCAACGTCTTCGGGTTTACTTTGCGCGTCAAGCAAAACCGGTGAACCGCTAGCGTCCACGTTGGCACCATAGCCTCTGGCGATGATGCCCACTTTGTATTGCGCATTGCTTAGTGCTTGCGCCAGAGCATTGATGACAGGGGTTTTACCGGTCCCGCCAACGGTGATGTTGCCAATCACAATGACAGCTGGCAAAGCGCTGTGTTCAGCATGGGGGCGAATTATTCGCGAACGAAATTTTTTGCGGACGTAAAGACGTGCAAGTTGTTCTAGGGGGGAAAGAGCCAATGCCAGCAGGCGATCGCTCAGCCCAGACTCGCGTTCATACCAAACGCGCAGTAAGCGTTGCTCTAATATGCGCCGTAACAAGGTTTATCCTGATTCCCAAGCACTTGCAGTTAACCGGCATTATTCTTTTCATTAATCTGCCAGCGGGAGATTGTCGCGAACGTGCCGGAGTTTACCAACCTGTGAAGGCTGGATGCGCCTATTGTATGCGAGTTTCCGCGCTCTGTTCGTTATCCGGCTGGGTTGTGAGATTTATTTGGGTAAATCCCATTTGCCCGCCTATATCGATCACACTAACGACACGCTGGTACGGTGCAGCGCGATCTGCAGTCACGGTTAACGGCTTTGCAAACTCTCCGTTCGCCTCCAGCGATAATGCGCTGGTCAAGGTGTCCCGTTTGCCATCCACCAGAAGGCGACCATTAACCCGATAAAACCCCTCCTTGTCGACGACCACATCGATGCTCACTTCGCTGGTGGCAGTCGTTGCTCTTTCCGCCTCGGGTAAGGTCAGACTGAGGTGTGCCTCGCGCGTAAAGCTGGTCGAAACCATAAAAAAGATAAGCAGCAGGAAAACCACGTCGATTAGCGGCGTGAGATTGACCTCAACACTACTGTTTTGCTGGCGTTTGAATCTAAGTGCTTGCATAGACCTGTAGTCGATAGGGAGAGGCTTATTATGGCTTTTCGCTTATTTGAGTTCGGGGTTGCGCTGGAAGGAGTCGATCAAGCGAGTAGATTCCTGCTCCATAACGACCACCGCGGAGTCTACGCGACGCTGCAGGTAGCGGTGCATCACCAGGGTGGGAATCGCTACCGTGAGACCGGAAGCAGTTGTGATCAAGGCCTCAGAGATGCCGCCAGCTAAAAGCGCAGCATTACCCGCACCGTGAATCATAATCTCTGAGAATACCCGTATCATTCCAACCACGGTTCCAAGCAGTCCCAACAAAGGCGCAATCGCAGCGATCGTACCGAGCGTGTTCAGGTATCGCTCTAGGTCGTGAATCACAACGCTAGCCGTCTCCTGAATGCTCTGACGCATACTGTCAGTACCCATCTTGGCTTGACTGAGACCGGCTGCAAGGACGTGGCCAAGCGGTGAGTTAGTTCTCAGATCCTTGATAATGCTCGCGTCGACCGTGCCGTGCTTGATTTTGTTCCAGACATCCGGCAACAGATTCGGCGGTGTTACACGCGAACGGCGCAACATCCAGGCGCGCTCAATCGATATCGCCGTCGCCGCAATTGAACAAAGAATAATCGGCAACATCAGCCAGCCGCCTGCCTGTATGAGTTCCAGCATAGGGTTTCTCAGTTGTGTATTAGTCGGTACAACATTTAGTTTGGCTTAAAGTGTGGCAGATCGCAGTGGAACGGCCAGCAAAAAACAATTTTTCCCGGAATAATGGAGCGATTGAGCGCATCAGCGCTCGATTTGAGCGTGGCAAATCGAGCTATTGTGATGCTGTTGCCAGAAGTGCCTTTTTTGATGACGCATACACCAGGGGCCAGTCCATTGATCGATCTTTGCACGGTATACCCAGTGCTGGGTACCCGTCTGTGCACTCGAAT
>CAZDEW010000049.1:0-22693 GCA_964504585.1 uncultured Pseudomonadales bacterium
CCCAGGCCGGTGGCAAAATCAAGCAAGCGCTCCAGATCATCCGCAATCGTCGCATCCGCAACAAAGCTTGTGGCTTGTCCTCCAGCATCGACAATTTCTGCAGCCACATTCTCGATTTTTTTTGCCGTTCGCCCAACGACCACTACCTGCAAGCCCTGCGCCGCAAACTTTCTTGCGATAGCCGCGCCAAGACCTGCCGTTGCACCCACACCGATCACTACTGCTACATCCATTTTTTATCGACCTTCGTTATACGAGTATTTTCAAGTTGCGCTGTGAATCCTTAGTCACTGGACGCCGACTGAGAATTAAGATGGACGCGACCACCCACCACTCGAGCAACGACTTCGATATCGGCCCAGTCCTGCGCATCAACTTGCATCGGGTCTTTTGCAAGAACGGTAAAATCGGCCAGCTTGCCTGGCTTGAGACTGCCTATTTCCTGCTCCAGCCCTAGCGCGTATGCGGCATCCGTGGTGATTGTTTTCAACGCCTGCCAGGGCGTGAGTGCCTCGCTGGGCGTGAGCACGTTTCCCTCTCTAGTCGCTCGAGTTACATGCACACTCGCGGCCAATAGCGGCAGCGGTGGTGCCAATGGCGCATCCGAGTGAAGCGTCACTTTGTTTCCTGCCTCGAAATGGCTGGCAAGCGGGAGTATCCACTGGTTGCGCGGTTGCTCCAATGGAAGCTGCAGCGATTCTCCAAGATAGAACACATAGTGGCTGGCCGCTGATATTGCGCCATCAAGCTCAGCTGCGCGCTGCACCGACTCAGGCGAAAAAAGCCCGGCATGCTCGATGATGTAACGGAGTTCTTTATCGCTTTTCCTCAGCTCGGCGAGCGTATCGAGCACGGCGTCTTGCGAGGCGTCTCCATTCGAATGAATGCGCACGCCCATACCCGCATCCCAATACGG
Source organism: uncultured Pseudomonadales bacterium (assembly GCA_964504585.1). GTDB lineage: Bacteria > Pseudomonadota > Gammaproteobacteria > Pseudomonadales > UBA7434 > UBA7434. Next base: position 917 of record CAZDEW010000049.1, read on the forward strand.
TTGGATGATGTCTGTTAGCACTTCAGGGGGCGTCACCCACAAGCCCTGACTCCCCGACGACTGGCCGGCAAGATAACCGGGTTCAGAGACTCGCATGGTTTGTGAATAGAATGCGCCGTCGGAAAAAAACTTCACCTGCGGCAAAACCGGCGCTGCGGCAAAATCTTCTCCACTGACCCAGCGCTGCATCTTGGCAACCGCTTCATCTCCATATTTCTTGTGGATAGCCCGGTACTCGGGAACCAGGTAAATTCGGAAACCTGCCTTTTTAACCGAACGCCAGTTGAGCAGCATATTGGCATTTTCAAGCGTTTCGTTGAATATCCCGAACGCAAGATCGGACACCGTGGTCACACCGCCTCGCTCGAGTAGCGCGGCAAAGCGCTGGTAACCCTTGCGCACGGAACGCGGATTTAGGAACCGGCTGGACAATTTTCCCAACAAACTCTTGGCAGCATCTTCGTAGATGCGACCTGTAAGCTCACCGCTAGCATCCAGCTCAACGCCCACGTAGAGCTCACTTAAGGCTGGCGATATCTCTGCCCACTCCAGCCCCGTGGAATTAAAATAAAAGTCATGCGTTGAGTAGTGCCAGACAATCAAGGGCTTTTCGGGGCTAATCTCGTCGAGCATATGCCGGTCGATTTTCCCGTGCACCAGATCATGGTAACCGTACGCGATGATCGGCTCCTCGTGATCGTATTCGCTAACGATTTCTTCCAGTCGGCGTAAAAAATCGCGCTGACTCTCAAGTCCTTTCACCACGCCGTGCCCCAGCGGCATATCCCAGGGTGGTGCCATGATCATCGAATATTCTATCGCTGCGAGCAGCATATGCACGTGCGGATCGATAAATCCGGGATAGATCACCTGTTCAGCAAATCGATTGTCTACCCGCGCATCGGGGAACTGTTCGACAAGTTCATCCCGAGCCCCAAGCGCGAGGACTTTTCCATTCTCGACCACAACAGCTTCGTAACGCTGCCTGGGGTCTTCCATGGTAACCACAGCTTTCGCTGTATACAGAGCCTGTGCATTGCTGTGCAGCGACTCGTACCAGCTGGCCAGATAGAAAACAGCGGCCGCAATGGCCAACGAAAAGGTGATTCTGACGATTAATTTCATATTTTTATTCTTCAGAGTTATGCAGCTTAAAACGTAGCGTAGAACCAGTTTATCAGCACAAACTACCCTGTCATCCGCAAAACACCCCTAAAATTTGACTAAGTGTTTGATTTTTTGCGATAAGCAGATGGATTTTATCGTAGCAGAGGCAGCCTTCAACGCGTCGCTGTATAGTAGAATTGGGCCTACAGCTACACTGTATTATTGAGCACAATAACAAAGAGCAACGCGCCTTGGCGAAGAGCTGCCCAGATCGGAAAAGACCAGCCTGCAACATGAACAAGCCCATCAACAGCTTCCTACACTCGCTTTGCATTGCGCTGGCATTTGCACAGCTGTCTGTGCTGTTGGCCCCACATGCGGTTGCCCAGCAGGGCCCCGGGGTACCAACCCTGAGTTTTACTGAAAACGAGCTCTACACTCCGCTACATTCCTTCCCAACCTCGGTCATCGGTGCGCGACCTACCTTTGCTGCGATGCATCGCGGCTATCTGATTGTTGCGGGCGGTGGTGTTGGCAATGAACCGCGTGCGCTAACGTTCTGGGATATCACTGACCCAACCGCGCCGGGCCTGCACAGCAGCACCATCGACAACACGATCTTCAAGACGCACGCGATGGGCTTTTCGGAAGACCTTATGACCGTTAGAGCTCAGGGCGGAGTGCTGTATGACGTGAGTAATCCGGCGGCGCCGGTACGTAAAGGCACCATGGGGGGCATAGCCAGCAGTCTGTGGACCTACTACTCCCATCCTTACATCTACAAGGGCGGCGAAGGCTATGAGAATGCCTCCGGATGGGTATCTATTCTCGATGCGTCGGATCCGGATAACATCACCGTGGTCAAGGAACTGAATATGCCGGCGCTAGTTGGCTTTCGATGCGGCGCGACGCATGTGTTAGGCAATATTCTCGTTGTATCAGCCAGCCAGACCAACGGCGTTGTCACATTTGATATTAGCGACCCAGTCAACCCTGTTCTGCTCGACGTGCTCCGAGTCCCCGGCGATAACACTTACACCTCGCTAATGAACGGCAATCGCCTCTACAGCGGCGGGCAGGACGGCGGGCTGCACGTCTACGACTTAAGTGATCCGACCAACATCACCCACCTCGGCAGTGTCCACCCGGGCGGGAGCCCCCGCTACCCGATGCTACAGGATGAGTTCATTCATCTTGGTAACCTCGGCAACGATACTTACCAGAAAATAGATATTAACCGTATGCAGGTCGCTGTCAGCTCTACCCTGCCGGACGGCCCACTGTCGGATCCGGAAATCGCGCTGCCGATGGGTAACCTCGTTTTCGTGGGTAACAGTGTTCTCGACACCGCCTTACCGGGCGGTTATTTGCTCGCGCACGATTCCGAACCAGATACCAAAGGCATGGTCCTCAGCGCCGTTCGCCCAACAGACGGTGAGACTAACGTTGCAAGCTCATCCATGATAGGTATCGCGCTTAGCGACCAGATAGATCCGACAACGGTAGACAGTACATCCTTCTTTGTCAGACCCGTCGGAGGCGCTGCAATAGCGGGACGTTACACCACGCAAACAGGCACCATTAACTTTGTGCCAGATCAGCCGCTGTCGGCAAATACGACCTATGAAGTCGTGGTACCAGCGAATGGTGTCAGGGATCTATCCAACAATGGCGTATCTGTCGCTTCGATAACGCGCTTCAGTACCGGCCCCACCCTAGACCAATCGCCGCCCAGCCCACCTTCAAGCCTCGGCGCCATTGCGGTGAGTAATGCGCAAGTCGACCTGACCTGGTCCGACACCAGCAGTAACGAGACATCGTTTTTGCTTGAACGAAAAACTGAGCAGGGTCCCTTTCTTCCGCTGGCAGAAGTCGCCGCCAACTCTGGCAGTTACAGTGATCTCGATGTCATGCCCTTCACGCAATATTTTTATCGGGTGCGGGCACAGGGTGACGGCAATTCTATTTTCAGCGCGCAAGTGTCGGTAACCACGCCGGGGGCCGCACTGGACGATAGCCTGCTCGCACACTGGCCGCTCGATAACGACCTTACCGATCTATCCGGCAACCCGGTCACAGCAAGCCTCAACGGCAACGCTGCCTTTACAGCTGATGCCAGTGTCGGTGCTGCAGCGATTGCGCTGGACGGCAACGCCGACTGGCTCAACACCGATGGTTTCACGGTCGGCGACGCTTTCTCGATCTCTATGTGGGCAAAGATTGACGCCAACCACAGCGATATCCAAACACTGGTCGCCAACACCAACGGCGGCTCGCCGGCGGACGGTTTCCGCCTCTTCGTCAATGAATATCAAACTTCGAACGGCAGCCTGCGCTTTGAAACACAGGACAACCAAACCGGCGCTGTTGCCTTTTCACCTCTGGGCACCTTTGCCTTTGATCAATGGAATCATATTGCACTGGTGGTCGATAAAATTGCCGGTGTTGCAAGGATTTACTACAACGGTGCCGATGTCACCAGCAACCCGTCGATGCTGCAGGATTTCAACACGAGCGGGCCCTGGCAGTTTGGCAACATGATCAACTTCTTTGGCCTTGGCGGCAATATCGATGACGTGCGCATATACGATCGCGCGATTACAGCCTTCGATATCGCGCAGCTCACTGAATCCGCGCCGCCTGCAGCACCCTCTAACCTCAACGCGTCTGCTCCTTCTGCAAGCTCAGTTAATTTGAGCTGGAGCGACAACAGCAACAACGAAAACACGTTTTTAATAGAGCGCCGCGAAGGCAGCGGTGCCTTCGTCCAGGTTGCAACCGCATTCGCCAACGCCACAAGCTATCTTGATAACAACCTCACCGCGGGAACCACCTACAGCTATCAGATACGCAGCGCGAACCATATTGGCGAATCCGCCTATAGCAATATCGCCTTGGCAACCACCAGCGCCGGTAACGCCGCGCCCGGCTTAACGGCACACTGGGAGCTTGACGCCAGTGCAATTGACTCAACCGGCAATGCTAACGACGGATTACTCTTTGGCGGTGCAGGCTTTAACGCTGACAGTGCAATCGGCAGCCACGCACTGGCTCTGAACGGCTTTAATCAGTACATGAGCGCGGGCAACTTTAATTTGTCAGAGCAATTCACCATTGCCCTCTGGGCAAAGCTGGAGCCAGGAAGCAGTAATATTCAAACGCTCGCCGCGAACGGTGTTGGTGGTTTTACGCCAACAGGCTTTCGATTATTCATAAACAGTTATGAGACTTCAGACGGCAGGATTCTGCTGGAAACCGGTAACGACGTAGCCGGCGACCTGGCACTCTCTCCGGTCGGCATCTTTACTGCGGGACAGTGGAATCATGTCGCTATCGTCGTTGATCGCAGCGTGGGTCTTGCACGCATCTATTACAACGGCGTCGATGTTACCGTTGACTTCACCACCATGCCTGACTTCAACCCCAATGCGATCATCCACTTCGGAGAGATGCGCGGCTCAGGCTTCCACTTTAATGGCGACCTCGACGATATACGGATATACGATCGAGCGCTTAGTGCGGCAGAAGTCAGCGGTCTCGCGAATCCCGGCGATGGTGGGACACTTGCTACGACTCTGGGCACGCAGCCGGCGATTACCACCGGCAGCGCAATAACCCTAAGCCCTGACAGTGTGAGCGGTGGCGACGGCGTTCTTGAATATTCCTGGGATCTGAACGATGGCACGCCAGCAACTGCCTTTGTCACCAACCCTGAAATCATGCACAGCTTTGCAAGCCCGGGCCACTACACCGTTCGGCTGACCGTCCGCGATCAACAGGGGCAGCAGGCCAGTGCCGTTTACCTGCAAACCGTTCACAATGCGCTTACCACGGGCCAGCCCCGTGCAAGCAGTTCAATTATTTATGACTCGGCTAACGATACCGTCTGGAACGTCAATCCCGACAATGACACAGTCACCAAGATCAATGGCATCGCACTGACCAAGCTGGGCGAGTATGCCGTCGGCGACAACCCGCGAACACTCGCACTGGACGGCAGCGGCAACCTATGGGTGGCCAATCAAAACGATGCAAGCATTACCGTCCTGAACGCAGCTTCAGGCGCCATCGTTGAAACCATTCCGCTTCCCTATGGCAGTGCGCCCTACGGAATCAGCTTTAACCCAGCGTTGAGCAAGGCCTATGTCACACTGGAGGGCAGCGGTGAGCTGATAGAGCTTGATGCCGTGAGCCGGGTGATTCAACGCAATTTGAATATAGGGCCCACACCGCGCGGGATTGCGGTCACTCACGACAACGCTACCTTGCTGGTGACACGGTTCATCTCGCCCGACAGCGGCGGAGAGGTGATCGAAATCGACGCCAATACCTTTACCGTTACATCGGTGATTGCGTTAGCCAATGATCCGGGCCCTGATACCCCCAGCAGCTCTCGTGGAATACCCAACTATCTTCCTTCGCTCACCATCTCTCCCGATGGCGAGAGAGCGTGGGTACCGTCGAAAAAGGATAATATTGATCGCGGTCTGTTTAACGATGGGCAGCTCATGACCTTTGAAAGCACGGTCAGAACCATTGCATCCAAAATTAATCTTGGCAGTGCGTCGGAAGAACTCGCGGAGCGGATCGATTTTGACAATAGCAGCCTCGCCTCTGCGGTCCAATTTTCGCCGCTGGGCGACTGGGCCTTTGTGGCACTGACCGGCAATAACCTGATCGATGTCCGCGACGCCTACAGCGGCTCCTCGGTTGCGGGGCTGGTCACCGCGCTAGCTCCCCAGGGGCTCGCCTTGTCTGCCGACGGGTCGCGATTGTTTACTCACGATTATATGTCGCGCAATGTGTCGGTCTTCGACACCTCCGACTTTAACAATGGCGTCGGCGCCAGCGCAAATGCTATTGCGAGCGTTGCAACCGTTGCCAATGAGGCACTGGCTCAAGATGTGCTTACCGGTAAACAAATTTTTTATAACGCTGCTGATTTGAGGATGAGCATGGACGGCTATATTAGCTGCGCAAGCTGTCACATCGAAGGTGGCGAAGACGGTCGTGTCTGGGACTTTACAGACCGCGGCGAGGGTCTGCGCAATACGATCGATATGCGAGGCCGATCCGGCCTTGGTCATGGCAACGTGCACTGGACCGCTAGCTTTGACGAAATCCAGGATTTCGAAAATGATATTCGCAGTGCATTCTCCGGGCAGGGTTTCCTCAGCGCAGCCCAGTTTACTGCGACCGAGGATCCGCTGGGTTCGCCAAAAGCAGGCTTGAGCGCCGAGCTTGACGCGCTCTCTGCCTACATCAGTTCACTTGCAGAGTTACCCAACAGTCCTCATCGTCTAAACAGCGGCGAGCTGAGCGCAAGCGCGAATGCAGGACGCGAGCACTTTCTGGCGCTTGGCTGTGCAAGCTGTCACACCGGACCGCGCTTTACCGACAGTCTGCGTCATGACGTCGGCACCATACAGAGCTCATCCGGACAAGGCATTGGTCAGGACTTAGCGGGCGTGGGCTTTGAAACGCCAACCTTGATGGGTCTGTGGGCAAGCGGCCCCTATCTGCACAACGGTCAGGCTGGCAGCATTGAAGCTGCGCTACTCATTCCCGGCCACGATCTCGCCAGCAGTCTCGACGCACAGCAGCGTAGCGAACTGGTCGACTACCTCTTGCAAATCGACAACGATGGCGGCGATTTCCCTGAGAACTGCGATTTTTATGCCTTCCCGGGTGATAGCGACTGCGATGGGCTGCTCGACACTGCGGAAACCAATACGGGCGTCTTCCAGAGTGCTAGCGACACGGGCAGCAACCCGCTCCTTGCCGACAGCGACGAAGACGGCGTCAGCGATGGCGATGAAGTCAGCGCCGGCAGCAATCCCAATATCGCTGATCTGATGATCCCTGCGGTAGGCGTATTCGGGCTCCTTTTACTGGCATCTGCTCTGGTCTTCGCGCGATCTCGTGGCGCCCAATAAGGCCTAGACCATTTTTAGCGAGTCAGCGGCCTGTTGGATTTGATGTTGTCTCGGAGCGCTGCGTTCGCTGAACATCGCGCTAACCAATTCAACAATCTCTTTGCGCGCAGTGTCAGGTGTACCACCAGATAGCGGCGCGGGGTCATATTCGATACCGAGCTGAAAAGCCTCCGCCATATCTCTACCCAGCCTCTCTTCGACAATACGAAAACCAAAGTCGATACCAGCCGTGACACCACCTGCGGTAATCCGGTTTCGATCAACCACCACACGCTGACGGGTAGGCTCAGCCCCAAACAATCGGAGGTCGTCTGCCCATGCCCAGTGACAGCCCGCCCGATATCCACGCAAAAGACCTGCCGCCGCAAGAATCAAAGAGCCTGTGCAGACACTGGTTAGGTATTCCGCTGTCTCCGCTTGTTTACGCAGCCAGCCTAACATTGCCTCATCCACCATCACGTCAGTGCAAGCAATGCCCCCAGGTACACAAACCATATCGTATTGAACGGCGTCTGCAATACTCGCATCCGGCATAAACGTCACGCCGTTCTCTGCGGTGATAGGTTCTAGCGCTTTAGCCACAAGACTTATCTCGGCATAGGGCATCAGGCCGAGCACCTCAGATGGCCCTGTAAAGTCCAACTGCGTCATCTCCGGGTAAATAAGAAATGCAATGCGAAAAGATTTTTCAGTCATATCGTTCTCCCTCAAATGTAGAGAGAAATAATAAATATAAGCTTATTGACGCATATGACAAAGACCATAATAATTGCGCCATTCTATCTTTTCGGAAAAATCGACCATGACCGGTAGAAAACCTAACGCTTCGAAAGAAACAAAAAAAGTCGCCCTGTTTTGTGCGGACGGAGTGCAGGCATTGGATATTACCGGCCCCGCCAGCGTGTTCAGCGCCGCGAACGACGCCTCCCCGAGCGAGGTATACAAGATAATCGTGGTGTCGCCAGAAGGCGGCCTTGTCAGCACCATGTCGGGCGTCGAAATCAGCACGCGCTCAACTCGTCAGCTTAGCGCCCGATCGATCGACACGCTCCTCGTTGGCGGTCATCAGCGAGCGCAGACTGAAGCGCTGATTGCCAATAAGGCGGCGCAACGCTGGGTGACGAATGTCACCAGACAGGCACGACGCTGGGGCTCTGTTTGCTCCGGCAGTTTCCCGTTGGCGGCCTGGGGGCTGATCGAAAACCGTCAGGCAACGACGCATTGGCGAGCAACAGAGGAACTGGCTGATCGTTTTCCAACGGTGCGGGTTGATCATGACGCTTTGTTTGTGGTGGATGACAAACTATGGACATCGGCTGGTGTCACCGCGGGAATCGACATGGCGCTGGCAATGGTGGAGGCAGACCTGGGCAAGAGCATTGCATCGTCGGTCGCACAGCAACTTGTCGTCTATTTGCGAAGGCCGGGTAGCCAGTCTCAATTTTCCGCACCACTCAAACATCAGTGCTCGGCTAGCGAGAAGTATCGTGATTTGATGACCTGGGCATCGATGCACTTAAACGAGGACCTCAGCGTCGACAGGCTCGCAGCGCGCGCAAACCAGAGCACCCGAACCTTCCAGAGGCATTTTGCAAAGGACGTCGGGCGCTCACCTGCCACCGCCATTGAGGACCTGCGTCTAGAGCGCGCGAAGCTATTGATCGATAAAGGAGTAAGACTTGAGTCTATCGCCAGTGAGGTAGGCTATCGGTCTAGCAGCCAACTGACGGCCGTCTTTCGACGAAGGCTAGGGGTAACCCCCAGTCACTGGAAGACTATGCATCACAGCGCATGACAATCACTATGATAGGAGCGATAGCCAGAATCACCGATGGCTCGGGCAAGCACTTAAACCTTGCTACCAAGCGCCTGAATTTTCTGTACAAAAAACTCGACCGCCACCTTCACCTTGGGCACCAGGTAGCGATGCTTTTGATAGAGCAGATAAATCGCCATATCGGGGCTTTGCGTGACGCTAACGGGCGGGTCGAGATATAGCTCCTGCAACTGACCACTTTCGAGCAAATCTCCAAGATTCCAGCGTGGCGCCAGCATAATACCCTCCCCACTCAAGGCCTGACTGGCAAGCCATTTGCGGTTATTAGATACCGAGACTTTTTCCCCTGAGACGTCGATCCATTCCCCGTCTAACCTGGACAACCAGCGCGTTGGTCCGTTCGGCGTCTGGTAATAAAGCCCTCGATGGTGAGAGAGCTCCGCTGCGCTCTCGGGTATTCCATACTTTTCCAGATACGCCGGTGATGCAACCGGCACAAACTCGTTATCCATCAGGCGGATCGCCTGTACACGCTCGTTAGGTGCATAACCGCCGCGGATCGCAATATCGACATTGTCGCGACCTAACACGGATAACTCATCGGTAAAGTAGACGTTGAGGACAATATCCGGATACAGAGTCTTGAACTCATCTAACAGTGGTAACAGGAGCTCCTCGCCAAAACCGGTGAGTGAACTAATACTCAGCTGCCCGGTTGGTCTGGCATGATAGCTGCGCACCGTCTCGTTACTCTCCTCCAACTGAAGGAGAATTTCCCTCACTTGCTCATAGTAGAGTTGTCCAATCTCAGTGACCTCGACCACACGCGTACTGCGCTTTAACAGGCTGGCACCCAGTTCTTTTTCCAGGTCAGCGACACGTCGCGATAAGGAGGATGGGGGCACCGAGAAACTATCAGCAGCTTTGGTAAAGCTCCCGCTCTCGACAACCTGGCAGAAGTATTTCAAGGCCCGAAACTGATCCATAGCACACCCGATTGATTAGAAACCCGTCATTATTGCCTGTAAGACAACAATGATTCTACATTAAAGGGGTTTATAGCACCGCAATTATCATTAATATGCGTTCGCATAACAGTCGAGCAGGAGTCCCCATGAATGAACAAACAATCGAGCACAAAGCCCACCTCATTTGTCGTTTTTCTGGCTGGAACGATAACTGCCAGCCCAGCCCTTGCGGCGTCAGCGGCAATCGATGGTGCGCCAACACCCGAGGGCTACCCGGCAAATTTCGATAGCCTCATCGCTCTGGGCATTGTGCTAACCGCGCTCGCCTGTGCCTGGCTCCTCAATCATCAGCAGGCTCGCCTCAGGGCGGCCGGCTCGATGCTCGCGGCCATGGCTTGTTTCGGTATCGCTGCATGGTTCGGTGCAGTGCTGCAGCTTGGCGTTCTCGAAAACCCCAAGCCTAACCAGGCTCCCATGGACTCGCTAAAGCCCGGACTACTCTGGACGCAGGCCACGGTCGCACTCGTAGCGGGTCTGGCGCTGAGCGCTATCGCCCTACGCCAACTGACTAGCGTTGAAACGCTTAAGCTGGGCTTACACAATGAAACGGAACGCTACGGCAAAGTCTCGCGGGTATTGCATTGGACCACGGCAATCCTGTTTATCTTTATGATTCCCACCGGAATATTTTCTTCGATGATCCCTGAAGGCGTTTGGTACCGAACGGAATACAATGTCATTCATAAAACGATAGGCATTGTTATCTTATTGTTAGTTCTAATCCGCATTGTCTGGAACCGACTTTCCCCACGCCCTGCCCTCGACGCCTCACTACAGCCGCGCGAGCGCAAAATGGCGCATATCGCGCATAATACTCTTTACGGCTTGCTATTCGCGCTACCCCTAACCGGATACGTCATGACGAGCATGCACGGTTATCCAAGCTACCTTTTCACGTTAAAGATTCCCGCATTAGTCGGAGAAAGTGACGCCTATATCTACTGGGGCCTGTTCCATAAATATTTGCTGCAGTACCTGGTCTATATTGTGCTCGGCGCCCATATCCTCGGCGCACTTAAGCACCAGTTTATTGACAAGCACGACTCAGCGTTCAAGAGGATGGTCGCTTAGACTCAGCTTGCATTAGTAACATTTTTTAAAACCAAATAGCTGTGATACATTTAATCATAAGGTTTGGTTTTTTGTATTATGAAGGCGATTGCAGCAAAACCTGTTCACCTCAGATTGAGATCTGGGATTGGTTTTGAGAAAGCAATGTCTCTGGCAAAGTAATATCTTTGGCAAAGCAAGGTTTTTGAGTAAGTAAGGTCAATGCTAATGTCACAGGGCAAGCCCAACAATTCAGTTTTCGCGAGCGCGGTAGCGCTGGTGAGTGCTGCCTGTGCCCAGAGCGTTGGCGAAGCCCGTTGGAATAATAGCGCTTGCACTGCGAAGCCAGTGGTCCCTGCATTAGCAGCGGCAGCACTGCTGGCGGCGACGGTAAAAATGGCGCGACGTGCAGTGCGTAAAGCCGCAGCTGCCAAACGCGGACCTCTCTGGAAAAACTGAACCAAAGCAAACAGATAAACCCAGAAAAGGCCGCGAAATTCGCGGCCTTTTTTTTGCTTCCTGTTTCCGCTCTCCCAGTTTTCTGGGTCCTGGAGAACGCCGGTCGCAAAAACATGAACCTTTCAAGCAACGGCAGGAGGATAGTATGAGAGTTGCACTCGCCTACCTCGGTGTCATAGCGGTATGGAGCACAACGCCGCTAGGCATTAAATATAGCGTTATCAACGGTGATGAACTTGCTCCGCTGGTAGTCCGCACGGCGGTCGGCCTGTTGGCGACCATGCTCTGCCTCGCTTTTATCAGCGCGCGCATCAGCTTTTCAGGCAAACACCTAAGAGTTTATGCAGCTTCGTCGATTGGCATTGTTGGTGCCCTGACGCTGACCTACTACGCAGCATCCTATGTGAATTCGGGCTCAATTGCGGTTATGTACGGTCTATCACCGATCATCGCCAGCCTGATAGCGGTACCCATACTCGGCGAGAGAACCACTTTGTTCCAATACCTTGCAATTCTGCTGGGACTTGCGGGATTGGGCTGGATATTTCGGGCCGAGATCGCCATGGGCGATGAGCGATGGATTGGGACGCTGCTCTTACTAGCCGCCGTTTTCTGCCATGCGCTGAGTGCCGTTCTCGTTAAGCGGTTTGACGCTGGTGCAAACCCTATGGCAATCAATGCAGGCTCTCTACTGGTCGCACTGCCGATACTCATACTGATCACCGGTGATGCAGACTACCGCAGCTTCTGGTCGGACGAGACGGTAGTGCATGCAATCCTTTACCTTGGAATCTTCGGCTCGTTCTTCGGGTTTGTTCTGCACTTTTATGTTCTGCAGAAATTATCGGCGATCAAAGTAATGCTGGTACCGCTTATCACACCGGTTACCGCGCTACTGCTCGGCTACTGGATCGCAGATGAAGCCGTTCACAGGGACACACTTCTGGGCACAGGACTGATACTTTCAGCGCTAGGAATATACTTTATGGCGCCCAAAGCAGGTCCGACCCAGATTAGTCGATGATTAAGCGATTGCGCCCCCACCTGCCTTGGCAGCTCAGGGGGCGCAATCAGATCTCGAGAGGGATAAACAGCTGAGCCCAGCGCTACTGCTGTGGACGAATCAAATATTTATCGCCCGTTGCCTGTTTGGCGTACTGCTGCACAACCTCGGGCTGCAAAGCCTCTCGCAGACTAATTTCGTGAGAGTAATGCGTGGCGAAAGTCGTTTTTATTTCTTTGCTCACTCGCTCGCGCAGCTTACCGACAATCTGCGGGTCCGTTTTCATCAAAAAGTTCGTGAGCAACCAACCGCCCATACCCCAGGCAAATCCATAGCTGCGGGTTAACGGTGTTGGCGCCAGGACCAAACCACCGTAGTTATACAGCTGCTTGTAGACTGAAGAGCCGTAATGGTCATAGTGCTCCATATCTTTCGAGGCTGCTTTTTCCATCGCGGTTAGCAGGTGATCCGCCATATCGCCGCCGCCCAGCGCATCAAAAGCGATGGTTGCGCCGGTATCGCTGATGGCATCGACCAGATCATCCTGAAAGCTGCCCGCCGATGAATTAACAATGTACTTGGCGCCCATATTCTTGAGCAAATCGACCTGTTCCTGTTTGCGAACAACGTTTACGACATCAAAACCGTCTGCCTGCCCAATGCGATTGAGCATTTGCCCGAGATTCGAGGCCGCCGCCGTGTTAATGAGTGCCTTATGGCCCTCGGATTTCATCGTCTCAACAAAACCCAGAGCAGTCAGTGGATTGACAAAAGCTGAGGCTGCATCTCTAGCCGATACCCCATCAGCCATTGGCATACACTGCATCGCATTCAACATCGTATGCTGCGCATAGTTGCCGCCGGTTGCAAAACTAACGGTTTTACCTATTAGCGACTGTGCATAGTCGGACTCCCCCGCTGCAATCACAGTACCTGCTGCCTCGTTGCCCACGGGCATTGGTTTATCAATTCGCGTGCGAAAACGGGGCATCGCTACTTCCATAATTTTAGCGGTCATGGTCGGCAAATCGCCAGACTCGTCGAGCGTCGCCGAGCTAGAATCAGACAGCGCCAGCAGCGTCGCGATATCGGAAGGGTTCAGCGGAGTGGCTTCGATCTGTACCACGACATCATCAGCCCCCTTTGGCTCTGGTACCGGCCTGTCGATAAGGGAGAGTTGCAAGTTCCCGTCAGATTGCACGGTCGATAAAAGTTGAAGGCTGTTAGGCATAGTTGCTCCGTTGAGAATTGTAGAATGTCTTGATCTTGCGTTGCGCGGTCGCTCATTGCGTGGAGCGAGAAACCGAAAGGGCTTCCTCGTCGCCACTAAGCTTGTTTTTTAGCCAAACAAAAATGGCATTGTAACGGGTCGGCAACAGGCGCTGTATTTTATCCAATAATTTGGCGTCAGTGCCTACAACCACTCTTCTTTTACGGCGCACAGCGCCGTCGATAATCTGCTCAGCCGCGGATTCAGCGGTCGTTTTCGCCACCTTATCAAAGTTAGCTTTGCGAGACTCGACTTCCTGCCGTTGTTCCTGATCCAGCAACTCTCCCAGACGGGCGTTGCGCGCGATATTGGTCTTGATTCCGCCCGGGTGAACGCTGGTCGCACGAACGCTGCTGTGGGTTTCTTCAAACTCATTGGCTAGCGATTCGGTAAAGCCACGCACGGCAAATTTACTGCTATTGTAGGCCGACTGCTCGGCAACCCCTATCAGTCCAAACAAACTCGATAGGTTCACAATCTGCCCCCACTCAGATTTCTCCAAAGAGGGCAAAAACGCTTTGGTACCGTAGAGTACGCCTGAAAAATTAATGCTCATCAGCCACTCAAACTCGTCGATGGTGGTATCGCGAAACAGACCCGATGATAGCGCCACTCCCGCATTATTAATCAATAGATTTACTCGACCAAAATATTCATCCACTGTCTTCGCGTAGCTGAACACCGCGTCGCGATCCGACACGTCCAGCACCTGAGCGTGCACTTGAACGCCGGAGTCAGCCAGCAGCCCTTGAGTGTTAGCCAGCGCCGACTCGTTGACGTCGGAAAGCGCGAGATTCGCGCCCCTTTTTGCCAGACCCAGTGCCAAGGCCTGGCCAATACCGCTGCCCGCGCCGGTGACGACGCAGACGCTATTTTCGAGATTCAACATACTAGCACCCCACTGTAGTGACAATTACTCTGCTGTTAACTTATCGAGAATCTTGTCGTCCAAACCCAGAACCAGACTCGCAAGCCATTTGCGGAAGTCGCTGTGACCCCCGTCGTGATTATCTTCAAAACCAAGCATTTCTGTTAGACCCGGACCGTAGACTACCTCGCCTAGTAGAGCCAGAGTAATCAGCCCAACCAAACGGTTTGTATTCGCTGCGTCCGAATTTTCCGCGACCGTCTGTCGCAGATTCTGGGCAACCGCGAGGATCTGGGCCATGTTCTCATCCATCGAACTTTCGACACCGCTCATATGTAGCCAGGCAATCAAACGCCCCTCTTCACCCGGGAAAACTTTGTCCAGCACCTCAGTTAGCGCATCTCGCTTTTGCTCATCGCTTGCCTCCGCCGCCTGCTGTATCGCCGCGGTTATACGCTGGGTGGCACGTTCTCCACACCGGGTTGACAAGGCCGTAATCAAACCTTCGCGCGAACCGAAGTGGTGAATCACGTTGGGATGCGCCATCCCGGCTTCTTTAGCAACATTGCTGATGCGAAGGCCGGCCGGGCCGACTTCGGTAATCACTTTTTCAGCGGCATCTAAAATTGCAGTACGCGCCTGTTCGGGCGACTTATGAGTTTTTCTGGCCATACAAAATTCGTCTAAACATGTTGACAAGGCTGTCAACAGGGTTTACATTATGCATTATTGTTTACAGTGTTGTAAACAGAAGCAGCGCTGCAGACAAAAACTGAGTGAGTTAGGCACTCGTACCTAACTAAAGGTACTAGACCACCGCACTCTAGCTGCTACAACTTGAAGTTCACTAGCAGCAAACGCTAGCATTGAAGGAACCGCACAGTGGACCCTTCAAACAGCTTTAACTGTCTGCCAAAAAGCTTGTTAAATCAAGCTTTAACAGCAATAGGCTCTGGTATTACTGGTGCCTACAGCGTCAACGAGAAGGTGCCCACAGCGTTAACGAAAAGGTGCCTACAGCGGTAGCTGATATAAGGTAGACAGCGTTAGCGAACAGCGTCAGGACTTCCCCGCCTCCGCAGATCTTGAATCAGACAGGCGCGGTGATATGGGGTGCCGGCATTAGCCACCAAACAACAGGCAAATCCAGTAGGAGCGGCAACGATGAAAAAAGACAATTCCGACGGCCCACTATCGAGTTCTGTGAGCCAGTCAAAACTTCCAATCGAAAAGCGTCGCGTCAAGTTCGACCTTGATGACCTGAACGAAACCTATTACTACCGTGGTAACCCGCAAATCAGTGCCTTCTTCGCTGGGCTATCGGTCAGCTTTCCTCCTGGCGAAGGTGAGTTCATCAAATCCGTGAAGCTATTTGAAGACCAGATTACTGATCCGAAGCTAAAAGAAGAGGTCAAAAACTTTGCGCATCAGGAGGCACATCACTCACTTCAACACAAGCTGCTTAATAAGCGCCTCGATGAGATCGGCTATGACACGGCCATGGTTGATCGCGTGATGAAGGACAAACTGAGCGAGCGAGAACAAAACTGGTCTCCAGAGAAGCGATTGGCACGAACTGTTTGCGCTGAGCACGTCACAGCCACCTGGGCTAACTGGTCTCTTCAAGCCGAAGAAAAGATGAGCCACTTCCCCACTTCACTGCGCCACTTGCTGCAGTGGCACGCGATTGAAGAAATTGAACACAAGTCTGTCGCTTTTGATGTGTACCAGCACTGCGTTGGCGATCGCCGCTTGCTTAACCGCCAATACCGTATCTTCCTGTACTATGAATTTCCACTCACACTCTTTCTTGTCACGCGCGGCCTCCTGAAAAAGCAAGGTTACAAAGCGACAGCAGAAGATCGCAAAGTCATGCGAGACTTTTTCTTTAACAAGCAAGATGGCATGGTTGCCAGCCTGTGGCCGCATTTCAAAGCCTTTACCAAGAAGGGGTTTCACCCCTGGGGCTATGATGACTCTGCGCTTGTCGATGAATGGAAAGGCGAGCTAGAGCCCTATTTCGCGCACTAAACTGCGCAGATACAGCCCGACAGATTGAATTCTACGCGGTATAGCAGCCAATAATCCGCTGCTATACCGCGAGATCATCTTACGTCGGTTAGTCAGTGCCATAGACAGGCGCTACAATACGCAAAGCAAGAGCTAACACCAGACGTAACACAATAATAACCACTCGTTCCCTAGCTGAGGGTCAGGCCGTTATGACGACTGAGCACTATGACGCGTTAATCATCGGGGCAGGCATCTCTGGCATAAGCGCCGCCTATCATTTTCAACAGTACGCCAAGGGCAAAACCTACAAGATTCTGGAAAGACGCCAGAACCTGGGTGGAACCTGGGATTTATTTAATTATCCCGGCATTCGTTCAGACTCGGATATGTACACCTTCGGTTTCAACTTTCGACACTGGGATGACGATAGTACAATAGCCGAGAAAGCGAAGATCATTAGTTACCTGAAGAAAACTGCCGGTGAATTCGGTATCGACAAAAACATCGAGTACGACCAGCACATCGTAAAGGCGGACTGGGACAGCGAAAGTAATCGATGGACGCTGACCAACGCCCGCGGCGAGGCGTTCAGCTGTCAGTTTTTATTCATGTGTTCCGGCTATTACGATTACGACAACGCCCATGCACCCACCTTCGATGGGATTGACGATTTTGAAGGTCAGGTTGTCCATCCCCAATTTTGGCCAGAGGACATCGACTACAAAAACAAAAATGTGGTAATCATCGGCAGCGGTGCCACCGCAATCACGCTGCTGCCCTCAATGGCTGATGAAACTGAGCATATCACCATGCTACAGCGCTCACCGACGTATATTGGCGCAAAACCCGCAGTTGATCCCTTTGCCAACGTGCTCGCGAAAACGCTGGGGCGCTGGGCTGCACGCTGGTGGTTCATTCTCTCCGGGATGTTTATTTACACCATGTGTAAAGTCGCACCGGAGTTCACCAAAAAGCGCTTGATCAAACAAATAGAAACGGAACTTGGCGACAAGTTCGAAGCAAAGCACTACACGCCTTCCTATAAGCCCTGGGATCAGCGCGTCTGCCTCTGCCCCGACAGCGATTTTTTCAACGCCATTAAGACCGGCAAAGCCTCGATCGTCACCGACCATATTCAGCGCTTTGTCGCCGACGGCATCGAACTCAAATCTGGAGAAAAGCTCAACGCCGACCTGGTAATTACCGCGACCGGCCTCAAGATTGCACTAATGGGCGGCATGGCTATGACTGTTGATGGAAAAGCGGTTAGTACCAGTGACAGCTACGTATTTAAAGGCATGATGCTCAGCGGCGTGCCGAATACCTTTGTTGCGCTTGGCTATACCAATGCATCATGGACACTGAAGGTCGATCTAGCGCACCGTTACGCGATGCGCCTGATCAATATGATGAACAACCGGGGCTTTCAAAAGGCTGTGCCCAAGCTGCTGAACGATGTAGAAGATCAACCCCTGCTCGACCTGAGCTCGGGCTATATTAGTCGCGCCGAGTCGATCCTGCCCAAGCAGGCTGCCCAGAACCCCTGGAAGCTAAACCAGAATTTTATCCTCGACAATCTCATGCTTCGCTTTACCGCGCTTGACGATGACGAGATGCAGCTGAGTTAGCTCTCAGAAATTCGGAAATTCATCCCACCCAAGGCCGATAAAATCTTCAGCGGCGTGCCTTTGCGTAGCCTAGGCCTGTTAACGCGAGGCCAAAGAACCAAACGGCGGCTGGTAGCGGAACCGGGTTGGCGATCGGTGACTGGCGCAGGGTAAATTGCGAGATTCCGTCAGGCACATCGATATGAAATATATAATTTCCTGCGTACGCGGTGTCGGGATGGATACCTCCACTGGCAATAAGGTCATCCTCGGTCTGCGTAAAAGTCGGGAAGAAAAATCCGCCCGGATTAAAGTCGACAGTTGAATCAAAGTCCGGCGCATCGAAATCCAAACCATCGCCGGCTGTCGATTTGACAAATCCCGCGCCCACGCCAAAACCAAGCTCAATGTGATAGCCCGTCCAGTCGATGCCTGAGCTGTTGCTGACACCTTCCAGAATAATGTACTCGGTGGTTCCGCCGTCGTCGATCAGATCAAAAACCAGATCAACCGGGCCTATAGCAGTGTAATCCTTTTGAATCACCAAAAACTGATTCGGTGAATCACCGACCACGTTATCATTTCCGGGCGCAGATGGCGGCGTAACTGACGTACCGGCAACCGAGGCAACGCCGGAAAACCAGGTGACACCGACAATCGTTGCAGCATTGCTCAACGAGGAAATGCCCATCGAAACAAGGGGGATTGAAAAAGCAATGGCTTTAGAGGCTTTCATAACTGACTCCAGAATTATTCTAATTTAGGGGCTTTTATGCTATCACGAAACGATTTGCCTAAGATCAGGAATCCCGTCTCATCGAATAAGGCCTTTTACATTTGCTGTTAGCAAAAATTTTGCGCGCTATAATCGGCGGATGGATCCAGTTACACAAGCCGCCGTTGGCGCAGCCGCCGCTCAGGGCAAGTCGCCTCTTACCACAGTAAAACAAGCTGCGGTTGTCGGCGCCCTGGCGGGCATGGCACCGGACCTCGACATACTAATTCGCTCCTCACATGACCCGCTGCTGGCTTTAGAATTTCATCGCCACTTTACCCACTCACTGTTCTTTATCCCAATTGGCGCTGCAATTTGCGCGCTGTTCTTCTACTACGTTTTGAACCGCTGGTGGAAATTAAAGTTTGGCGTTATTTATCTCTGGTCACTACTGGGTTATGCCAGCCATGGTTTGCTAGACGGATGTACGACATACGGGACTCAACTACTATGGCCGCTGAATGATACCCGAGTCGCCTGGAATGCGATAGCGGTGGTCGACCCATTGTTTACGCTACCACTGATACTCGGCGTTATATTAACGATCAAAATGAAAATTAGACGCTGGTGGTTTGCCGGGCTCATCTGGTGTCTCAGCTATCTCGCGCTTGGAATGATTCAAAATGAACGAGCCGTCTCTTCTGCCGCCCTACTCGCGGAAAGTCGAGGCCATAGCAATGTGCAAATCGTCGCAAAGCCTAGCTTTGCCAACATCATTGTGTGGAAGACAGTTTACGAACATGAGGGCTATTTTTACGTCGATGCGGTGCGGCCAGGCCTTGCAGAGCCAAAGCATTGGCAAGGCGACCGGATCGAAGAACTGAGTATTGCCCGTCACCTTCCCTGGTTAGCCGCGGATTCCCAACAGGCGCAGGACATAGAGCGATTCCGACATTTCTCTTCTGGCTACATTGGCGTTGATCCCGACAATGCATATAAGATTATCGACATCCGATACTCCCTACTGCCCCATCAGATTGATCCACTGTGGGGGATAGTGCTCGATCCGATAGCGACACCGCAGCAGCACGTTGGGTATTACACCCAGCGTGACAATGCAAACGAGGCGCTTAAAACGCTGGCTACCATGATGTTTGAGTAAGACTTCGCTTGCTGATTTCCTGTGCCGGTGCGCCGCCTTGATGAAATTTTTTTAATAACAACTTCCTGCCCCGGAATTTTTCTATTCCCCGCCGTACCCTCGGCATGCAATTGAAATTCTCCGTCTTTTTACACTACTTTTTGAATCGAATGGCGAGCATGGTAACTAAACTCACACCTGTCAACTTGGTATACTAGACTCACTACAGGACTACTATATTTGACTACACCAGTAGGACGCAGCATTAGTGGGACCAAGTATTGGCGGTACTTAGCGCGCAGTGAGCTCATCACAGCATATTCAAGGTGATTTGCGCTGGATATGAGCTCATGCATCTCGTGCATAAAGAGCGCTCGTTTTCACACTTGCCAAAGGTCTCCTAATTTTCACACCCCTCTTGAGACGCATGTCAGCTAGCTCCATGCATAACACGTTGAACGATACTGGCCGCGAACGCGCGGCCTTCTATTACAGCACTCGCCTCTCCCCAACGGGCGTGGCTGCCTGCGAGAAAACGCTTCGGATTTTACATTTGATCCGCGCGACTGTTTTCGTAATCTGTGCTTCGCTTTTACTGGGCAACAGTACCAGCTGGGCGGACGGTGTGCTCTACAGGCCTATATCTGAAATTGCGGTTTATCCGCAGCATTCTGCGCCCGCTACGGCAGTGAGCCTCAACGATGCCCGGCTGAGTGCCCAGCTGAGTGCGACTGTTAAAAGGATTAACGCGAATGTAGGCGCGACAGTGCAAAGTGGTGATCCACTTGTACTACTTGACTGCTCGGATTACGACATCAACCTTGGCATCGCCGAGGCGCAGTTGGAAAGTGCCCGCGCAAGCCAGTCACTGGCCCTCGCCGAGCTTGAGCGCGCGCGCTCACTTTTCGCGAAAAAGCTGAATTCCAAACAAGATATCGATATCAAGCTTGCAGAGTCGCGCAGCAGCGCAGCGCAGGTGAGCCAGCAGGAACTCAATGTAAGCAAGGCTAAGACCGACATCGCCAGATGCACGATAGAAGCACCCTTCGATGGCGTTATTACCGAACGTCTGATTTCGGTCGGTGAGCTCGCAGCGCCGGGTACACCGCTCGTATCAATCGTTGACAGCGGTGCATTGGAACTTTCGGCTTTCATCTCCAGCTCACAGACAAAGAACTTTGCGCAGGTCGATGCCTTTTCGTTTGACGCAGGCGATCTGTATCCCGTTAAAATTCTCAACGGCGGCGGTATTATTAATCCGCAGAATCGTAATACCGAAGTGCGGTTTGCCTTCAGCGAGAAGAAACCGCCTTCCGGCACATCCGGATCGTTGCGCTGGCGGGATCCGGTTGCACACATCCCCGCGTCGATCGTTGTTCGCCGTAGCGGTCAGTACGGTTTGTTTCTGGCAAATGAGAAGAACAATTCCATCGACTTTCACACACTTGCACAGGTCAGACCCGGTCGCCCTACCGCTGTTGATCTACCACTGGAAACACTTGTCGTTATGAATCCTACAGGGCTTATGAAAGATGGCGATGCGCTCATCAAAAACTAGTTAAGCAAACGCTTTACAAACCGTCACTCAGCCACAAACAGGCCGCCAATAAGCCGTGAATCTGGTCAAGAAGTTTATCGATAACCATGTGCTCGCAAATATTACATTTGCGCTGGTGATTGTTCTTGGCGTTTCTGCGTTTATTGATATGCCAAGAGCGCGCGATCCGCACATTAACCTAAACTGGTTGATCATTAACACGGCTCTGCCCGGCGCCTCTTCAATCGAAGTTGAAAAGCGAATCA
>CAZDEW010000050.1:0-22428 GCA_964504585.1 uncultured Pseudomonadales bacterium
AATCACAAATCGCGCAAGACTCATTCAGAAAACGCCAGTACCGGGAAAGGAAAAAACAAGAAAAACGCTCGCAAAAATTCGCGCTCAAAACCAAAATCGTTGGCTAAGAAAAAGGCGCCAAAAAACAGCCGCAGCGGAAAAACGAGACAAAACTCCTCTCGCTGATAATCCGGTCGTCGTTCTGGCGCCCTATCATGCTGTCAACTCACGAAGACAAATTTCCTTTTGCGAAAGCACCTTCAAAGCGCCTTACTCATTTTCGCCCGCGCGAGATAACCGTATTGCGTACTGCCATGCTCTGCGATCAGATAGTCGTATAAGGTATTCGCGACCTGCTGCTGGCCAAGCTTTTCATGCGTTCTGGCCTTCAGGTATGCCAGCTCAGCTTGCATATCGCTAGACATCGCTCTGGCATTTTCAGCGCGTACGATAAGCTCCAGCGTATCCTGATACTTTTCGGCATCATACTTTTTATAGGCCTCCATGACGGATGTGCTTTGCATTAGTCCCGCACAGGCGAACAATGCGAGTATTACTGGCAGCAAAAAGAACAGTCTAAATAATCCGAATAGTTTCATAATGGTTTCCTGGCAATTAAAAAAAGATTAGGTTTCGACGGTTGCCAACGCTGCTCGATCACAAAGCCGGCTCGCTCGTGTTCTCTTATCAAAGTGTCCTCGTTAAAGAACGCAACCGCTGGCAGCACATTGGTTGCAGCGAACAACGGCCAAATCGGTTTCAGCACCAGCATCCAGCCCTGTATGCAGGCGGTACTTGTCACGAAGTAGCCGCCGGGTTTTAACCAGTGATAAACACTGCGCATCAAGGCTTTTCTGTCTTTCAGCAAATGCAAGAGACTGTGCGCCATCACCACATCGATAGATTCACCTTCACAGTTAAACTGCTCAACCGGGCTGGACCGAAACTCGACGTTAGTTACACCGGCTGTCGCCGCTTTACGCACCGCGATATTGATCATCTCGGATGAAAAGTCGGTAGCCAGTAAGGACTGCACATAGGGCGCAAGGCTGAGCGCCGTTGTGCCGGTGCCGCAGCCAATTTCCACCACTCGACTTTCCGGCGTGAGCAGCGCGCGAGTGCGCTCAAGCTTCGCCTCGTAAACGTCGCTATTAGGAACGGGCTTGGCGGCGTAGCGCTCAGCGATGCGATCCCAGAACTTGCTTGATGTCATATCCCCTGCCTCAATAGTCATGGTTGGCTGTTGCAATTTTCGCGCGCAGTATAATCTTGCATTTTTGCACTTTATACAGCTATTAATGCATTTATAATATGCATTTTCGCATGCATCAGACATAGCCACTATTCAGGTACAGACAGGATGGACTGGCGATCAATCAACTTTGACTGGAACCGGGCGCGCGCCTTTCTCGTGACTGCAGAGGAAGGCTCGCTCTCGGCCGCGGCCAAAGCACTTGCAACAACACAATCGACGATTGGCCGGCAGGTCAGCGCTCTGGAGCAGGAGCTGGGTGTTTCTCTGTTCGAAAAAGTAGGCCGGGGTCTTGAGATTACCCCCAGTGGTCTAGCCCTGATTGAGCATGTCCGGGAAATGGGTGAGGCGGCAAATCGACTGAGCCTGCTTGCAACCGGTAAGTCAACCAACATAGAAGGTAGCGTCGCGATTACCGCATCTGAAGCCGCCGCCGTGCTCTTTCTGCCACCGTTATTAAAGGAACTGCGGGAAGCACAGCCAGGGATCCATATCGAGATTATCGCTTCCAATGACTCCAGCGATTTGCGGCGGCGCGAAGCGGATATCGCCATTCGAAACGTAGAACCCACACACGCTGAGTTGATTGCCAGAAAGTTGCCCTCCCAGCCTGCCAGCTTTTACGCTACACCCGATTATCTACAAATGCTCGGTAACCCCGAGCGTCTTGAAGATCTGGCTGATGCGCACTTCGTGGGTTTTGTGGATAACGCCGCCTACATTGAAGGTTTAGCCCAGATTGGCTTAAAGCTTTCCAAAGCGAACTTCCCCTACTCCACCCAGAGTCACATGGTCCACTGGCAACTCGCCAAGAGCGGTGCTGCAATCGGGGTGATGCCAAACTATCTTGGTGATCAGGAACCGCTGGTAAAGCGAATTCCGGTCGAAATACCCGCTTTTGAGGTTCAGACATGGCTGGTCGTACACCGGGAACTGCGGACGAGCCGACGCATTCAAGTCGTTTATGATTTTTTAGCGGAGAGACTCAGCGAGATTTTTTCGGCGGGTGCAAGCAACGGCTAAATCAGCCGCTAGCATTCGTGAGCAGGTAGAATACTCGAAGCAATCGTTCTGTTTTCTATCAGCCCGATTGCTGTCGCTAGTTTTTCCCGGTAAGCAGTTTGATACGACCACTTACGAGGTAAAAGAATGGCCATCGACTCGACGTTTGAAATTTTCCTGATATTGTCAGCGTTACTCTGTGCGATGAATACCGGCTTCCTGTTCGCGTTCGGTACCGTCGTTATGCCGGGAATCGCTAAACTCTCGGATAAAGACTTTATTCAAGCGTTTCAAAGGATCGATGGCATCATACAAAATGGCCAGCCATTGTTTGCCCTACTGTGGGCGGGCTCTGCAATCGCGTTAATTATCGCAACCGCTCTAGGCTATTTTAATTTGAGTCTACAAAACTTTGTTGTGCTGATGATTAGCTGCTTCGCCTATATGCTAGGCGTGCAGGTCTCTACCTTCGTTAACAATATCCCGCTCAATAATCGCTTGCAGAAACTATCGCTAAACGAGCTCAGCGATGTGGAAATTCGCCAGGCACGGGAGGAGTTCGAGGGCAGCTGGAATCGGTGGAACAACCGAAGAACGCTGGTCGGCACAGCAGTTTCATTGGCACTCTTGATCATTGTTCAATCGACTTGAGCTAAGGAACCTCTCATCTATTCGCTGATGGTCGAGTTTGCGTCCTTCCCATTATTGATGGGGGCGATGGTCGTACCCACAGCACTCGCTGCGCTCGCGGGGCAAGCTTCGAGGCGCGGCGAAACTGTGAAAACCTATAAAATCAACTGGCTGCACACTCCTCATCGATTTACTTAGCCAGTAGAATCACCCGCATCATCTATTCCTTTACGTACGGCCCTGCAATGATAACGCTGGGGCAAAAACCAATCTGCACAGGAGATATCCATGTTCGAATCAATCGATCTAAGCGCTTACTACGATAGCGTCGTCGCTTACGTCACAACCTATGGCGTTCAATTTTTGATGGCGCTGCTGGTCCTCTGGATTGGTCTCAAGGTTATTGGCCGAATCTCGGATTTTCTTGAAAAACAGCTACTGAAGAATCTGGAAGATGAAACCTTTGCCAGATTCCTAAGCAGCACCGCCGGTATCGCACTCAAGGTTATGCTGTTTATCAGCGTTGCCTCTATGGTAGGCATTCAAACCACGTCTTTCCTTGCCGTTGTTGGCGCCGCGGGCCTCGCTGTTGGTATGGCACTGCAGGGCAGCCTGGCCAATTTGGCGGGTGGCGTGATGCTTTTGATCTTCCGCCCTATTCGAGTGGGCGACTACATCGGCGCTCAGGGGCATGAAGGCACGGTGAAGGACATTGGAATCTTTGTCACAACGCTCGAGACCTTTGACAAGCGACACATTATTCTGCCGAACGGCCCCTTGAGTAATGGTGATCTGGTGAACTACACCTCAAGCGAAGAGAGAGCGGTGGAAATCACCTTTGGCATTTCCTACAGCGATGATATGAAAGTCGCAAGGGATACACTGACTAACTTGATGCAATCTGACGAGCGGGTACTGAAGGATCACGCTGACAATCTGGTGGCAGTCAGTGAGCTTGGCGACAGCTCGGTGAACATTCTGTACCGGGCTTTTGTCAAAACCGACGACTACTGGAGCTACTTCTTTGATATTCAGGAGCAAGGCAAGGTCGCTCTGGAAGGCGCTGGCTGTTCAATCCCCTTCCCGCAACGCGACGTGCATTTGTTTCAGGCGTCCTGAGCAAGACCGCACGATCGGCGCTTACAAGTTCACGGCTGCATTTTAGTAATCAACATAAGTACGCAACGTAGTGTGGGACTTGGTGTACCACTTCGCTCGAAAAATGGCGCGATCGCTTAATATCGAGTCCTGCCTCAGAATGTTTGTGTTATTGAGGCAGGCTCGCAAGCACAGCGCTTGCTTTGCAAGGTTTTAGGGAAGGTTGCAGGGTTCTGCGCCCTTCGCTTTGGTGCAGTCCCTTCGCTTTAGTGTCGGGCTTTGCTTAAAACGCCCAATCCGATTAAGCCGCTCAACATCAGCACAATTGCCCCTGGCAAGGGTACGGGCGCGCTGACGATTGTCAGCTGCGTGGGATCGTAGGTAAAGTTGGTTATATATTCATTCCCAAAGGTCAAACCGTCGCCGACAATGTCACGGCCCGTTTGGCCGTTCACGCCGGTATTGTTGGAATTTAGAATTTGCCCGGTTCCATCAGCACGAAAGATCACCAACGGCGGATGATAGCGGCCCGTGCCATCTTCACGCGCGTTGAGGATAAAAATTGCATTACTTGCATCAACAGGGGATGGAAATGCCTGCGGGCCTAGCAAATCGAGCTCGCTGAGTTGCACACCGTCAAGTAGATTCGCCGAGGCGTTGACGAAAAAGTCGACCGAACCACCGTTGCCATAGAACTGGGCGCCAGTTAATACGGAGCCACCGTTAATGTCTTCGCTGCGCAAATCAAAGGCCGGAAAGCCTGATGGATTACCAGCGTCGAGGGAACCGTTGACTCGGTAGTCAACGGTACTGATCACAGGGTTCGAATTGCTGCCGAGAACTGGTGAGCCAATCACATCGATTTCAAACTCCCAGAACTGCACGTTGCCTTCCGGCGTTCCCGTGATCGATACATCAGTGCTAGAGAAGCTGATAAAACTCGCATGCGCGGACGCCCCTACAACAAGCAGCAACAACGAAAGAAAAATTGGCAGCAAAGCGTTACGCTGAGAGCGCAGGCACGATAAAAACGAAAGCCGGCTGAGTTGTAGGGACATACTTCACCTCGCGAGATTATTAGAATCGTCTATCTTTCTTCAGCTATGCGTGGACTGCAAGTCACCAGACACAGCTAATGCTACTATATTGTTCGAATCAGGACCGAGCGTCCAGTCAGAGGCTGGCGCGCAGCGCGTCGCACATTACCAGTCCCGCCAAACCAAACCCGCAGAGCCACTCAACATCCTGAGCCCTGCGCAAATTCACCCTTAGACTTTCGGGCATTCTCGAATGCACATAGTTTATCAGCCACCATGCACATTGTATCCAGCTTGTAATACGGCTTTTAGCGTCAACTGCCCTTCGATGCTGTTTCGGCCCTATTTTTTTACAAAGAGGGCGTGAATCCCTACTCAGCGAGAGGTGGAGAATCGCCATCGTGGCTTGTCTCATTTCCGCAGCATGAAGCCACTGAACTGTGGCATACTGTCACGAGCATATCCTCCTAAGCCGCTGTAGAAAACCGATCCTATACACCAATGATTATAAAGCTAGCTACCCAATGCCTGGCTATCGCTCTGCTTTCTCTACCCACGTTAGTCGTCGCCCTGAGCAATGACAGCCTGACGACGGGTGATATTGCGGGAACCGAGGTCGACTCCTATTCCTTTTCTGCCACCGCTGGAGACACTGTCTCAGTTCGCCTTGCGGATATAGCCTCTTTTATTTTTAGCCCGCTGATTAGCGTTACAACGCCCTCAGGCTCTCAAGTATTTACCGATAGCGACGCGACAGTGGCGGGCGTCGATTTTGTAGCGCCCGAATCAGGCGTGTACGCGGTGGACGCAAGCAGCGCGGGAGCGACTGTCAATCACTCAGGCTTCTACCACCTCTACTTCCAGTTAATTCCGGGCAGTAATGAGCTGGGTGCTCTTGCCGATGCAGCGATGATCAATGAAAACCTTGACCGAGGTGACCTCGATAGCTTCATCGTTAGCGCCTCAAGTGGCCAGCGTATTATTGCGAAAGCCGGGCAAACTTTTTCTAGCTCAGGGTACGACCCACTGCTGGCACTGCATGCTCCTTCAGGAACTCTGCTTGACTCGCAAACGTCAGACAGCAGCGCGCTCGTCGAAGCGTTGGTAAGCGAGACAGGGGATTTCATTCTCAGTTCCAGAGACAGCGACACCTTCCTCAGTTTTTCAGGCAGTGGCGGTTACAACATCAATGCTGTCACGATTCCGGGTACCAATGAGCTAGGTATTCTCGTCAACGGCGGCACGGTGAACTTTGACATCGAGAATGGCGATATCGATTCCTTTCAGTTTCTCGCTAGTGCTGGCGATGCAATCACTCTGGAACTTGCGCTTGCGGGGGCTGCATCGAGCGGATTTACGCCGCAGGTACGTCTGTACGACCCAGCCGCATCACTCGTTCAGCAGGAAACAATCTCGGTAACGAATTCCATTATCCTCTCAGCAACGCTTCCCGCGAATGGTTTGTACACCGTGGTCGTGCTCGATTCCGATGACAGTGCGACGGGCAATCTGGATCTAACGCTGGAGGGCGCTACAACAGTCGAGTCGGTTTCGATTCCGGTTCCGTTTATTTATTTGGCGCCGCTTGCGATTTTGATGATGACGGTTTACCGGCTGACCCGCCGATAGCGCAATCTGTTGCGAACGCAGGCCCTCACAATGGCCATACCCGTACTAACGCTATAAGAGAAGTCTTTGTACTAAGTCTGAGCTGGCCCTGCAGAGCCTGTCGCAGATGACGGTGCAATGAATTCGCTGACTGTATTCAGTCGAGAAAGCTATTGTCTAGTGCTTCGAGCCTCTGGCAGGTGTATCGGTAGCCGATCTCGATAACCTCATCCATTGATTTAAAATCCAGCAAACGGACGTTCTCGGTCGGCGGATTCAAAAACAGGTCTGCAAGATCGCGGTTTTTATTCGTTTGCTGCGCACTGGAAATCAGCGAGGACTTCATCATAATTTCAAAGAGGTTCGGCATTGCCAGCTTACTTTGTTTCTTGCGACCCAGCATAGGCCGCACCAGCGTATTGGCAGCGGATACCAGCGAAGGATCCACTTTGAACTCTCGCCCCTCGCCTTGGAGGTCAATGGCGATAATCTTGGACACCGAGCTTGCGGCCATGACATCGACCGGCAGGTTATTGACCAGGCCACCATCGACCAACAGTTCGTCGTCACGCACTACTGGAGGAACAATACCGGGCAGGGAGATACTAGCGCGCAAGGCATCGAGTAGCGAGCCCTTGTCGTGGACGACGGTTTGATTGCTTGTCAGGTTTGCTGAAACTGCGTAGAAACTTACCCAGAGGTCTTCAATATTTGATACCCGCGTGTAGGCCTTCAACACCTCGTTCAAACGCGAGCCGCGCAACAGCGCAATGGTAGGGACCGTATAGTCACCGAGCGGCTTGCGAATAATAAAGCCCTCGCGAGAAATCTCCTGCATCTCGTCAACACTGAGACCCATCGCGATATAAGCTGCGATCACAGCGCCTATGCTGGTACCGCCAACACTATCCACCGGAATCCCGAATTCACGAAACGCTTTTAGCGCGCCGATATGGGCAAAACCTTTCGCTCCTCCCCCAGCCAAAACGAGTCCAATCGCCTTGTTCGCGTAGAACCGGGCCAGCCGATCCATGTCTGACTGATTGTGCAGCCTGATGTTATGAATCGCGCTGTAAGGGACAGCAATGCGCTCATTGACAATCGAGCGCTGAATACTTTTACCGCGCAACACAACCCGGTCGAGTGTAGCGCTGGCGCTGTTAAGTGCCTCGACAAATTTTTCTGGTGGCGCGGACAAATCAGCTTCACTGCCGACGAGAATAACCTTATCGGCCAGCCCGATACAGCCCAGCGCCCACTCTGAATCCGCTCGATCGGTCTTCAGCACAATAAACGGGTATTGACTCTCCTGCTCCTCGAGCCAGTCGGCAAATACGCTATATTCTTCCGGCTCAAGAATATCGTCAACAATGTGCGAGGGCACATACTGCTGATACGCAGACTCATCAACTTCGACGAGAGAGCCGTGTGCCTGCAAAGACTGTGAAAACCCTAGAGTAAAATCATCGACGGAAATATCTTCGCCAGCGGGGACAACCACCAAACGCTGAGATTTGCTTGAGCCGCCAGTTTGACCGCGCATACTTTTGCTGAGTCGCCTGATCACTCGACGGCTCAACTCCAGCGAATAAGCGGGTGAGATGCTACTCAGTTCTGCAAACTGGTCGCGCCTGATCGCCAACAGCAAACTGTCCCTGATCGCGGTTATCGTGGCATTGCGGGGCTCATCGGTAAACAGGGCGATCTCACCAAACGCATCATTCCTGCCAATCTCCATCACCGGCATTATCTTCCCCGCTGCACCCACCACCGAGGCGCGAAGTCTGCCCCTGATGGCAATGTACATGCAGTCAGCCGAATCACCTTCGTGAAACAGTATCTGACCGCTGGGTAGAAAAACGACTTCCGCATTCGCGTGAAGGAACTGGCACAGCTCATCTGCCTCGCCAATCGCCATTGACGCAAGATAATCCTTAATTCGACTGAGAACTTGCTCGGACTCAAGATTGATCATATTTTTATTTGACTATCGTAACAGCAGCAGGCGCTTACACAGCGCTGAATCACTGTCACCACGATGGGTTATGAACGCGAGGCAGTGAGCTATCAGCCAATATTATTCGCATTTATCGCAGCATGCAATTTTGCCCTGAGCACAATAGCTACTCACAAAAAAGCTCAAAAAAATGTAATAGCCCGCTCACAAACCATGCAAACGATGGGGCATATAAAACTGCCTGACTTTACCGTACACTTGTGAATTACAGTGCTAATCCTCCTAAACATTATACTTCACCTAACACATTGAACACTTCTACACAACAAAACGAACAGAAAGTCGACCAGCGCAAGCTCAGTGCAGAAAAGCTGGAATCTATCCGTCAGGCTGTGATTGAACTATTCTCCTCGCAGGCATTCAGGGATGTCGGGCTTCGCGACGTTTGCAAAAAAGCCGGCATCACACCAAAAACCGTTTACAAATACTTTGGCAATAAAGATGCTCTGGTCATTCGCGCGATCGCGCCCGATCTGGAGATCTTCTTTGACTCACTTGAGGCCATTGAACAAACCGACAAACCCCTCGAGGAAAAGTTTAAAGACTATAGCTACCGTTACTTCGACTTTTATTTTTCCAATCTACCGCTGGCGCGCATTGTGTTTCTCTATATCCCTTCCGCCTACTTCACGACAAAGCCTGAGTTTGTCCAAACGCGTTCGCTGGGTGTCATGAGCCGCATGATTGTTGAGGGCCAAAAGTCTGGCCAGATACGAGACGATGTTGAGGCAGCTGAGTTAGTCGATGCCATGGCTGCAATTGCGATGCGGCGCATGTTTAGACTACTCAGCGATGACCAGATCGAGCGCGACGCTCGCGTTGAACAAGAACGCCAAACACGACTATTGGAACCGCTTCTCGGACTGCAGCAAAGCTCCTAGTACCAGCCTCTTCTGGTCATTTTTTAAGCGCCCTCAAGGCCTAGCCCTGAAAGATCATCTAGAAAAGCAGACTTTGGCCTTGCCATTTTTGGAAAACATTGTTATCTTTTATTTGTTTTCTAATAATCACCTCAAAGCTGCGTGACGTAGAAGAAAGTCTTGTCCTCTCCGTCTGCAAACATATCAGGAGGTCAAACGCATGAGCTGGCAAACTCTCGCGTCCCGTACTCTCTTCCCCTTTACCCTCTGCGCAGGGCTGGGTGCAGCGCTGTGGCTTAGCAGCGATTCCATCGGGATCAGTCCCGATGATGCGGCAATACTGGTTCTGGTCGCCTCCGGTTTCTGGATCTGGACCTGGGAGTTTATGCTGCCCTACCGCAAGCACTGGAATAAAAGCGACGGCGACCTACTCACCGACGCAATTCATATGGCGGCCCAGCTCATCATTACGCGCCTCGCCAAAGCACTTTATATTCTTATACTGTTTCCTCTAACGATTTGGCTTGGCTCCAGATTCGGTGCGGAAAACCTTTGGCCACATGAGTGGCCACTGTTGGCTCAGCTGATGCTAGTACTGGTGCTCGCGGAATTTGGTCGCTATTGGGTGCACCGTGCAGCTCACAAGGTGCCACTGCTATGGAATTTTCATGCTGTCCATCACAGCCCCAATCGCCTCTACTGGTTTAATGCCGGTCGCTTTCATCCGATCGAAAAATTCTTTTTCCAGATTCCCGAGCTGCTGCCCTTTATTCTGCTCAATCCTGCTCCGGAAATACTGATGCTTTATCTGGTGACCAATGGCATTCACGGCTTCTTCCAGCATTCGAATATCCAGCAGCGGCTTGGTTGGCTGAACTACGTGTTCTCGATGTCTGAACTCCACCGCTGGCATCATTCAAAAGTGATTGCCCAGTCTGACAATAACTTTGGAAACATACTCATTCTCTGGGATATGGTGTTTGGCACGTTCTACTGGCCGCGCGACCGGGAAGTAGGCTCTATCGGCGTTATGAATCCCGAGTATCCCAAGAATTATCTGGGCCAGTTGCTTGCGCCTTTTGGTGATACCGTCGACAAACCAGACGACTATAAGGAGCGCGAATCCTACTACCATCAGCGAGCGATGGAAGAGCCGGGCTAACACACATGCTAATGAATCACCGGCGCTATGCCGCAACCTTTGCCCTACTACTGATCGCAGGTGAGACCGCAGTTGTTACCAGCAGCTATAGATTCTGGCCACTCGGGCAAAATGAGCGCAATGTGCTACCGCTCCTTCGCTAGCCGTGACGCGCCTCAGCCAAAACTGCTGGGCTAATAATTATCAAGGACGCGGCGATGGCCATTTAAAATGGATGCAGTTGTGAGCGAGTTACGATAGACCTGCGCAGCGGCGGGGCTTCATCCCAAGCGCCCTACACGCTAACCATACAAATTGACTTTCAATTGCGATATAGCGTGAACAAAGCTATTGGGCGCGACCTTTTGCTCGCCGGTCCACGCTATATCGGGGAAGCGCTCCAGAATTTTGCTGATTGCCAATCGCAGCTGCATCTGTGCGACCCGACTGCCCAGGCAACGGTGAGGGCCGTGGCCAAACGCAACATGTTTTTCAACATTGGGCCTAAGAATATCCATGGTGTCAGGCTGAGGGAACACCCTCGGATCGCGATTGGCGGCGCCGTACCAGAGAATCATCTTTTCATTTTTGGCAATGCGCTGGCCTAAATACTCCGTGTCGCAGGTCGCAGTCCTTCTCATATGAATGACCGGCGATACTAATCTAAGGGCCTCGTTGACCATATTATCGAGCAATGAAGGATCGTCGAGCAGCAGTTGGCGTTGATCGGGAAACTCCGTAAGCAGGCGCATTGCACCCGACAGTGAATTTCGCGTGGTGTCATTGCCTGCAAAAATTATTAACAGCCAGGAACCATCGAGAAAGCTACCTTCGTATTGCTCCCCTTCGAGCTCTGACTGCGCAATCGCAGTGAGCAAATCTTCGCGCGGGTTCCTGCGCCGATCGGCCATTACCTGCTCACCGTAGTCAAACATCTCACTCATCGCAGGTGCAAAGCGAAAAGGCAGCGTTGGTTCTGAAAAAAATGTTCTGATCGGACGCCTGGTGAATGCCATGGACTTTTCAAGATAGTGCATCCATCGAATAATTCTGGGACGATCCTGTTCGTCAACGCCTAACATCTCGCACAGCGTGTACAGTGGCAGCCGCTCTGAGAATAGCTTGGCAAAATCAACCACGGGGCCATTGCGCTCAAGGTCATCGAGCAGCTCATCAATACGCCTGGAAACCTTTTCCCTCAGGGTATCGACATAGCGGGGAATAAAAAACTTATTCTGCTGTAGTCTGGCGCTGGTATGGATTGGGGGGTCGAGGTTGATCAGCGAATTCATCGAGGCCTCGATGAGGCGTGCATGGCGCCACTCGCTGCGCGGTGGATTGAGCATATTGATGCTGCCAAGCTGCGATGAGAATACTTCGGTATTTAACTCAATCTCTCGAACGGCATCATAGCCCGTGACACTCCAGAATCCGGCGTACTTCTTGCCCATATCGCACCACATGACGGGTGCCTCCTCACGCATCCTGGCGAATAGTTCAAACGGCTGTCCGTCACAGTAGTGC
This sequence comes from uncultured Pseudomonadales bacterium, assembly GCA_964504585.1. GTDB lineage: Bacteria > Pseudomonadota > Gammaproteobacteria > Pseudomonadales > UBA7434 > UBA7434. Next base: position 12,149 of record CAZDEW010000050.1, read on the forward strand.
ATTGGCTCCCACAGCCGTGGACTTCCCAGACGCGGGTAAATGGGAGGGTTAGCCGGCTCCGGTTGCGGCTCATCGAGCAGGAGCGAATCACTAATCGATTTCATCTTATTATTAGAATCTGGCTGGCGTTGTTGGCAAGCAAAACGACAATGCGAAGCAGATAGGCGTCAATAGCGCGTTTCAATCCAATCCACTACATTGTCCTTTCACGCTTAGCGACCCACTATGCCGCGCGCAACGACCTCCTTCATGATTTCCGACGATCCGGCATAGATTGTCTGGATTCTGGCATCCCGATAAAATCTCGAAATCACGTACTCGTCGGTATAGCCATAGCCCCCGAAAAGCTGCAGGCACTCATTACACACGCGAAGCTGCATTTCTGTCGCGGTGTATTTGAGCAACGCGCCATCCTCCACAGTCATAGTGCCCTGCTCAAACTTCGCCATATACTTTTCAAGAAGTGCCAGATTCAGTTCGATATCGGACTTGGCCTGCGCCAATTTGAAACGTGTATTCTGAAACTGGGATACCGACTGCCCAAAAGCCTTGCGCTCTTTCACATAGTCCGCAGTAATATCCAGCGCACCCTGCGCATGCCCTATCGCTAGCGCTGCGGTACCAAGCCGCTCTCGAGGTAACTCATCCATCATATGGAAAAAACCGCTGCCGGCGTGACCAAGCAATGCCGACGGCGGCAGACGAATATCGGAGAAAAACAGTTCCGCCGTATCACTGCTGTGCTGGCCCATTTTCTCGATCTTCTTGCCGCGTTCAAAACCGTCCAGCGAGGTATCCACTAAAAATAGCGAAATGCCCTTTGCACCCGCAGTTTTGTCGGTCTTGGCAGCGACTATGACCATGTCGGCATGCATCCCGTTGGTGATAAAAACCTTGGAGCCATTGAGGATATAGTCTTCTCCATCACGCCTGACTTCAGACCTCAGCGCAGCAAGATCGCTGCCTGCATTCGGCTCTGTCATGCCCAGTGCACCAACCACCTCACCGGTGACCATTTTCGGCAGCCAGTAATTCTTTTGCTCTTCGCTACCCAGATTGTAGATATAAGGCGCAACGATGTTGGCGTGAATGTTGTATCCGGTAGACAGGCTGTGAAATCCCATTCGCCCCATTTCATACTGAACCAACTGACAGATATCAAAACCGGCGTTCGCAGCCCCATACGATTCCGGAAGGTCGAGACAGAGTAACCCTGCTTCACCCATTACATTCCAGAAGTCTCTCGGCATGAGGTGATCCTGCTCCCACTGATCGTAGCGCGGTGCAACTTCGCTCTCGAGAAAGCGCACGATCATGTCGCGAAAAAGACCGAACTCTTCTCGACGTGAATGATCAGCAGAAGGTTGTAGTGCTGCGTTGCTCACGTTTATATCCTCTCTTTTTGTTTTGTATAGTCATCTCTTGCCGGAAACGTCACGCTGCCGGCGCTATTCGAAAGCGCAAAGCTTGGTCCGGCAAATAGCTAAAGGCTTATTTACCCTTCCAGTTCGGGGCGCGTTTTTCAGCAAAAGCGCGAGGCCCTTCCTGCGCATCCTCACTAATGAATACTGGCGTGATAATGTCGATCTGGCGGGTAATCAGTTCGGTGCTCGTCCAGTCTTCGGATTCAACGATACATTGTTTACTGGCAGCCACTGCCAGGGGCCCATTTGCCGCGATGGACTCGGCCAGTTTCTTCGCCTCCTCAACGACCTGATCGTCTGCAACCACGCGATTCACCAGCCCGAGTTCGTATGCGCGTGCCGCGTCAATCATTTCACCCGTCAATGCCATTTCCATCGCAACCCGTTTTGGCACGAGTCGAGGCAGCTTAACCACGCCGCCCGCCGCCGCGACCAATCCACGCTTAACTTCGGGAATGCCAAACTTAGTCGTTTCGCCGCAAACTGAAAGATCGCAGGCGAGCGACAGTTCAAGCCCCCCTGCCAGAACATAGCCTTCGAGCGCACCAATCAGTGGCTTTTTAGGCGGTGCTTCAACCAGACCACCGAAACCCCTGCCCTCTACAGCGGGGTTCTCTCCTTTAAGGAAGGCTTTCAAATCCATGCCGGAACAGAATGTACCACCCGCCCCCTTCAATATGCCAACGACCAATTCGCTGTTATTGTCTAACTCATCGATGGCCGCCGCGATACCTTTGGCAACGGCACCGTTAACGGCATTCTTGGCCTCAGGGCGATTGATTGTGATTGTCAGAACGCCATCGCTGGCTTCAGTTAATACAGCTTCACTCATAATTGTTTCCTGCACTAAGGTTTGAACAGCTCGCGAGCTAAAACACACCAGCCGGTTACTAATGGGGGCATTCGGGCTCTGCCAGACCGATCGCACCTCGAAAGCGAGCATTATAAGTGCAGTCGCTAGCGTCTGCATTAGACCCTGTTACGCCGCTCGCCGAGGTAGATCTCTAAAAACCGCTGTAAAAATGCTTCCTGTCGGGCTACCTTGCAAGCGCAACAAGATACAAATTTATGTCGACTGTAATTGACCTTGCGTTTCTCAATGCGGGCTATAAAATCCTCGGCCTTAATCGCCTTGGCGAAGATCCCGCTCCTTGCGCAGCGAAAATCCGAGGCTTACTCCACCGAACTTTGAGAGAGTTTTGAGAGAGTGATGAAACAATTTGATGTATTTAATGGGGATGCAGACGGCATTTGCGCCTTGATTCAACTACGCAACGCAAAGCCCGCTGAGTCAACGCTGGTCACAGGGGTGAAACGGGATATTAGCTTACTAAAACGGGTCGAGGCGTCGACCGGTGATCAGGTTACAGCGCTGGATATCTCCATGGATAAAAACCAGCAGGATCTTCGCAGGCTTCTCGACGCCGGCGCCAATGTGCTTTACTGCGATCACCATTTTCCAGGTGAAATACCCGATTCCCCCAATCTTCATCCCATTATCAATGAAGCCGCCGATGTCTGCACGAGCCTGCTGATTAACAACTATCTCGACGGGCAATTCATCGAGTGGGCGATTGTCGGGACCTATGGGGACAATCTGAAAAAAAGCGCGCAGGGCATGGCAAAAAATCTGCAGCTCTCGGAAGATCAGCTCAAGCAGCTAGAGAATCTGGGCATCTACATCAACTACAACGGCTATGGCAGCAAGCTTGAAGAACTGCACTTTCGCCCCGAAGATCTCTACCGACTGGCGGTTGAATACGCCAGTCCCTTCGATTTTATCAGCGATGGCAAGCAGCATTTCGAAAAGCTCGAAGCTGGATACCATGAGGATATGCGCGCAGCATCTGACACAAAAGCCCTGCGCGAGAGTGATAATACGGCGCTGTTCGTACTCCCCGATGCGCCATGGGCACGCCGTGTTAGCGGTGTTTACAGCAACGATCTAACCAATGCTTCACCCGACCGCGCGCACGCAGTGCTCACTGAAAAAAGCAACGGTAACTATCTGGTGAGCGTTCGCGCGCCGCTAACGAACAAACAGGGGGCGGTCGATCTCTGCAAGTCCTTTCCCACTGGTGGTGGACGAGCAGCTGCCGCAGGTATCAATGATTTACCGAGAGAGCTGTTTGAAGACTTCGCAACGGCGTTTGAAAAACAGTATTCGTAGCGTCCACTGGATCAGGCTAATTTAACGCTCCCAGACAGAGAGCCATAACGCAAGCGGCCCTGCTCGGATTCAGGCCATCAGCTCGCTTAGCGTTTCGGCGATCATGGTCACCGGCGCATGAGTGTTACCGCTTGTTATCCTTGGCATGACCGACGCATCTGCGATATATAGATTGTCGATGCAGTGCAACTTCAGGCTGGCGTCGACCACAGCAAGCGGATCGTCAGCGTCACCCATCTTACAGGTGCCAACGGGATGAAATATCGAGCTTGCGATATCTCCCGCTGCCTTCGCGAGCGCCTCCTTACTCTGTATATGCGGGCCGGGCTTAAATTCCTCAGGGTCGAATCGAGCCGCCGATGATTGCCGGGCGATATCTCTGGTGATCTGGATGGATTTGGCGGCAATGTCTCTATCTCGCTCGGTCGCAAGATAATTCGGATTGATCGAGGGCGCCTCATCGAACTTGCTCGTTCGAATATCGACGCGCCCGCGGCTCGACGGCTGCAAGTTACAGACGCTCGCAGTAATCCCGGAAAATTCGTGGAGCTGGGTTCCCAAGCGATCTGCGCTCATGGGTTGTACATGATACTCAAGGTCGGGCCAATCGCGTTCTGGGTCAGATTTGAAGAAAGCCCCCAGCTGACTCGGCGCCATCGAGAGCGGCCCCGAACGATTCCAGAGATACTCCAGAGCCATTTTGCCTTTGCCCCGCAGCGTTCGCATCTTATCGTTTAGCGTTATCGCACTCCTAACTTTAAACGCGACTCGAATCTGCAGGTGGTCATGTAAATTGCCGCCGACACCCTTTAGCGGGTACAGGCAATCAACGCCCGCCTTTTGTAAAACCGATTCGGGGCCTATGCCACTGCGTTGTAAGATGCAAGGAGTAGAAACAGCCCCCGCTGAAAGCACTATCTCTTCTGCCTCGATTCGTTGCCGTCTGCCGGCGACCACCGCTTCGATCGAGCTTGCCCGATTGTTTTCGAAATTCAGCCTGTCGACCAGCGCTTTTGTGACAACGGTGAGGTTTGGCCTTTTCAGCACCGGCGAGAGAAATGCGCGCTTTGCCGAGCAGCGAACGCCATTGTGTTGGTTCACGTGAAACAGCCCAACACCTTCGTTATTACCCGTATTAAAATCGTCGGTGCTGGGGATACCATACTCCACACAGGCATCGCGCCAGGCATCGAGAATTTCCCAGTGCAGACGCTGTTGCTCTACCCGTAGCTCACCACTGGCGCCGTGATTTTCACAAGGGCCGTCAAAGTAATTTTCGGATTTTCTAAATCGCGGGAGCACATCGCGCCATGCCCAGCCCGGCAGGTTCCAGTTGTCGTAGTCTTGCGCCTGCCCTCGCATATAAATCATGCCGTTGATGGCACTGCAACCACCAAGCACTTTACCGCGCGGATAGGGAATCACTCGACCGTTAAGCCCAGCCTGCGGTTCAAGTTCGTAACACCAGTCTGCTCTTGGGTTGCCCATCGCGAACAGATAGCCAACGGGAATATGAAACCAGTGCCAGCGGTCATTGCCGCCTGCTTCGAGCAGCAAGACCTCGCGCGCGGGATTTTGTGAAAGCCGATTAGCAAGCACGCAGCCAGCGCTTCCGGCGCCGATAATAACCGTGTCGAACTTCTTCCCCGTTGCTAAAACCATTATCGTTTTATTAGTGTTATCGCTACGCGCCGCATCGTATAGGAAACATCATTTTATGCGATTTTGAAAGGCTGTTGGGACATAGTAAAAACTCCGGCTTGCTATCGACCAGTTGCCATGTAATCAGGCAGCGTTTTGGCGCTGCCTCTAGCGTCCAAGTCAGCAGTCGCTCCGGTGAGGCGTTTATTGCGCTACATGCGTCCTGGCCGCCACGGCCATTCGATCAACCGCTCGTTGCATAAATGGCTGCAACTCGTTGTTGAGTGTGCGACGAACAAAAGGCCGCGCTATCTTGTACCGCGGAGCAACGCGATATGTCCAGACAAACAGCGTGCCGCCTTCCACCGCTTCTAACGACCAGTCAGCGTAGATATGATCAATACCACGACTCGCGCCGCTGGTCAGGCCGAACACCTGATAGCGAAAGTCTGTCAGCTCGTTGCGCAGTGAACGCTCCAGCATCTGATGACCATCCTGCTGCACAAGGCTTCGCCTCGCGCCCTGCTCTGGCCAAACGCCTTCGATAGGCACTCGCTTGACGGGCGGCGCGATGTCGCCAACGGGCTCCATATACTTAATCAAGGAATTTTTGCCCGCTAGAAACTCACGCAACTCAACAGGAGTCATTGGAATAGTTGCAGAGGCAACGCTCGAGATATAACGGCTCTCATCCTCTAACAGCTCAGGCGGCTCAAACCAGGTCAGTGGCTGCTCAGGTACCTTAACCGTGCTGCAGGCAGAGAGCACGAGGGCTAGCAGCACAATCGAAACAGATTGCAAATTCATATACAGTACCTCCAAACTTTATGGTGTCGAATTATCAGGATTGTGAATGCCGATCCTGGTAGTACGAATCAGCTCGAAAACAGCAATTGCTATTTAATACGTAGTACGTACTATATGCCAAAGCAGATCACCGAGACAGCACCCAGCCCAGTAGAAGTGGAACGCCTGAGAAAAGCCGTACACCTGCTAATCAGAGCGCTTCTGGTTTCGGGTACAGGTGGCGCGCCTGCCGAAGGAAAGATACCCTTTAATCCTCTTTATTTTCATATGCTTGGAATGCTTTCCGAAAATAAGTCTATGCGCCCTAGCAGCCTGGCGGAGCTTCTTAATGTGCCACGCTCAACACTGTCGAGCGCTTCAAAGGCACTACAGGCACGCAGCCTTATTGCGGAATCCGCAGATCCAGAAGACGGGAGAGCAAAGGTATTGCGCCTGACGCAGGACGGAAAAAAAGTCGCGAGTGCGATCAAGCGGCAGGATGAGAAAAATATGAAGCTTATGCTGGGACTGGTCGATGCCGAACGTCGGGCAATCGTGCTTGATGTACTCGACGAAATCAGCCAGCTTATTTCGCGTTAACACCTGGGCGCAACCACCATTCACTCTTGCACTATCGATTCTCTGCATGCGCAGAGCGCCCCCAGGAAATGGCCGCAAAAAACAGCCTCTGGCAGCGCTTCTACTCTGCGCTATTTGATGAGATGCCTTGACTACGGTGGATTACAAATAAAGTCGGCTAACAAACGGGCGCGCGCAACCAAAAAATGTTGACGCAGGCTATTCGATAATTCGCCTTTCTCGTTGATATGAACAAAGCGGGTATCCGGAAGCGTCGATGGCCATTCGATGCCGGGGGCAATTTCATCGTTATTAGCTGCGAAATGGCAGCCCGCGCATGACATCGCCTCTGCCCGGTTCATCACCTGCTCTGCAGTTACATTGCCGGCAACACCTAGCTGCACTAACCTGCTGTGTACTGCTGCGCTCAGCGTTGCGCCCTCCTCCACACTATCTCGCTCGGAAATACCGCTGCCTGGCCCAGTGTTCGACTGAAATTCGTTAAAGCGCGGCAAATCCGTCATTTGAATGGCGTTGACAATACCGGTCTGGGAGGTGATGCCTTTTAGCTCTGGCGCTACCAGACCCGGCACGACGCCCCTGATAAAAGCGCGCTGAAAGTCAGTCCTGAACTGATCGGGTATGTGAGCCAAAGACGGGGGAAGCGAATCCTGATAAAGCTCAAACAGCGGATTGACTTTGACCGTGTCAGTTGCAAATAAAATTTGCCCAGCCCGAGTGGCAGTTCTGAATTCGCGCAACTGCCACATTTGGTTGTTTTCCAGCGTTCCGGGGAAGGTGCTGGTATCGTGCACAAATACGTTCACGCGCACCTGCCCGCTATCCCTCTTGTAATGATGATAATTGACGACAGGCGGCAGGAATACACCGTCCTGTACAACACCATTGAAATAAAAGTCGGCGAGCTTGCTCACCAGAGCAGCACTGTCGCTAATCGAGCTCAGTGACTCCCAAAACTCTGCGACCGGCAAACAGCCCCGCAAACCAAGCTTTGGACTGGGATTGGGATAGAGCGCCTCAAATATCATAAAGAACTTTTCTGAGCCTGCCTCGAAGCCACCTTGCTGAGGAATCTCACCGTTAATCCAGTGATAAACGACCCGATACTCACCGCAGTGTCGGCCATCGGCATCGGCTAGGTCGATCCGGTTGAACAAACCGGTAGGTTCCATCTCGTCGATAGCATCCTGCGAGCTAACCAGAGAACCCGACGTCAGAAAATTCAGTTCACTCGGCCGCGCATCAACCGGCATCGATACATCGTTATTGCTCAAACTCGTCGATGGAATCATCGAGCCAAAGGGCGCCTCAAAACTTCCGCGCATCGAACGAAATAATTCCTCGGGCGTGGTATTCGTCACCACACCAGATGAGCTGATAATCTGCTCTAGCGTTCGCCGAATATTGAATTGAGCATTCAACTGGGCCTCAACTGCTGGCTCCGCGTTGGTCAATACCAAAGCGTTACCTAAGGGGTCAATCGATGGGCAGCTCATAGCGCTTGCAAACTGAGCTGCGGACGACTGTGTACTGAGATAAGCATCCATCAGATTCGGACTGCCCGATATGCGTCCGCCGGCTAGTAAAACGGGTACCTGCACCATTGAAATAATCAGGACAAAGAGCAGTTTCAACATTAGCGCTTCCTTTTATATTTTTACAGTTTATTTTTAAAATTAGACACTCGGAACTAACGTGCTCGAACTGACCGGGTAGATCTTTGCTTCTTATTACTTATTCCGACAGTGGAAGAATGTTAGCCAAAGCTCTTTATTATTGACAATGCGAATGCGACAGGAGGGCAACAATCAGGCGGCTGTAAATGTAAAAATTAATCAGCTTTATCAGCGAAGTTCTATCACAAGCGAAAAAGCGAGAAAAAGAAAGAAGGAAAAGGAGAGAGCACGAAGCGATCGTGCGAAACAGATTCACTACCAGGGTAAAACATCGCCGCTGGAATGCCAGAAGGTACCTGTATTGTCCATCGTCAAGCCTTCGATTCTTTCTACAATCAGCGCCGCAGCCTGAGCCGGTGTTAGATTCCCTGCACCCCGTATCATTTCCGTTCCGACCAAACCTGGATGCACGATGCCAACGGCAATACCGCTGGGCTCGAGGTCTCTGGCTAAGGACACACTTGCAATGTTCAGTGCCGCCTTCGACATTCGATAGCCATAGCGGCCACCGCTAGTATTGTCTGCAATCGAACCCATCCTACTGGTCATCATCACTACCTTGCTGCCGCGCCTTAGATTTGGCAACAAAGCTTCGGTGATTCGAAGCGGGCCAAGTGCATTTACCCCCATCTGGTATTCGATAGACTGATAGCTGACCTTACCAAGTATTTCATTTTGCAAAACGCCAGCGTTATTAATCAGCACATCGACAGAATCTGCTCCCACTTTTTCAGACAGCAAGGCTGCTCCCGCCACCGACGCCACATCGACCCCCTCGACTACATGCGCTGACGTCGCTTGCAAAGCGGATGACGCTTCGCGACAGGCGGCAAAAACCTCAGCGCCAGCTCGGGTGTAGCGCTCGACCAGCGCCAATCCAATGCCGCGACTTGTGCCGGTAACGACTACCTTATGCCCTTTCATTGACCACTCCCAATTGCTATCGATCTATTCACTGTTGACTCTTTGCTGCAACTCATGAAAAACGTGAGCTGTATTATCTGCCAGCTGCACCCGCGTAAAAAAACTGCGAAACGTTACGATTATCAAACATTCGCACGATAATAAAAATTCAACAACAATTTTCGCATCACCTGGCGACGCCAGCTTGTTCAAAGCTGGTTGACGAGCAGTACTGCAGCCCTTACCTTAAACGCTCAGCAACCAGAAGGAAAAATTATGATTGAACAATTGTTCTCGATGCAAGATAAAGTCTGCGTGATTACTGGAGGCAGCCGCGGGCTGGGTTATTTTATTGCCCAGGCTTACCTCGAGGCTGGTGCCTCTCGAGTCTATATCACTGCGCGTAAAGCCGCAGCCTGCCTCGAAGCTGCCGAGCAGCTCAGCGCTTTTGGGGAGTGTATCGCCCTGCCCTGTGATATCGCGACGGCCGAGGGCCTGCAATCACTTGTCAGCGAACTGACACAGCGCGAGCAGCATATCGATGTGCTCGTCAACAATGCCGGAACCGGCTGGGGAGCACCTTTTGACAGCTTTCCCGAATCCGGCTGGGACAAAGTCATGACAATCAACACGAAGAGCCCCTTCTTTCTGACTCAGGCTCTGACCCCTTTGTTGAGCAAAAACGCCAGCAAAGAGAGCACCTCCTCGATTATTAATATTGGATCAATCGCCGGGATATGCGGTAACGCATTGGATAACTATAGCTATGCCATATCCAAGACTGCAGTACACCAACTTACGCGAAATCTGGCTAACGAACTGGCTGATAGACATATTCGGGTTAATGCCATTGCACCGGGCCGCTTTTACACCAAGATGACCGAATTCCTTAGCAGCAATGAGGAAGCGTTTAATGAAGAGCTGAAGACCATACCGCTAAGCCGCTGGGGTGAAGCGCCCGATATTGCAGGTGTCGCGATCATGCTTGCAGCGCAGGCCGGCGGATTTATTACCGGGCAGATAATACCGGTCGATGGCGGGACAACTCTGAGAGCTTAACGAGCGCGCAAAAATTTGGGG
>CAZDEW010000051.1:0-22377 GCA_964504585.1 uncultured Pseudomonadales bacterium
ATCTTGCCCCGACTCGCGTCAATCTGAATCTGATTCAGGAGCGTTGGTCAGATGTACAGTTCCGCTCTACGCGCGAGCACTAGTCCGGAGTCATTAGCGTTTATTAGGCGCAGCGTTTCTCGCCGTCTTCTTGCTCAAAGCCCAGGGCTTTTTGGCTCTCGAGCTTATGAGTACTTGCCGCACACAGCCTGGCCTGCACGCCCGACATAATATCGTCCATTAGCGCGCGGTTACCGTTGCTGCGCGACTGCGATGCTTCCAGCAAATTATAAATAGGTACCGGATCGGTTTTGCCGCGCACGCGGATGGTTTTCGCATTTTCGACCTTGACTTGATTATTTTCACTGAGAGAGTCGAAGAAGCTTTGTTGAATAATAATCTCGCTTTGTTTGGCCTCGTTGCAGAGTCTGGATGCCAGGTTGACGGCATCTCCAATCACCGTGTACTCCATGCGGTCTGCGGAACCCAGCAGGCCAGCGAGCATCGGCCCACTGTTTATGCCGATCCGCAGGTAGATTGGCGCTTTGCCTGCTCGCACGCGCAGTTTGTTTATGGTGCTGGTCAATTCTTGCATTAGAACCGCACAAGCTGCCGCGTGATACTGATGCAGTGGGTCCGGCTTGGCTGCGCCGAAGACCAGCATGATGCAGTCACCGAGGAACTTGTCCACGGTACCAAAATAGAGTTTGGCGCAGGCGGAGTAGTAACCGAAATACTCATTGAGCATATCGCTGACTTCGCTGGGATCCATTTGTTCGGACATTGATGTAAAGCCAACGATATCGGCAAACAATACGGTGGCGTTGACGTTTTCGCCACGCAGCGAGACCGGATCCAGTTCGTTGAGGATTTTCGCTGACACATCAGGCGCCAGAAACTTATCGAGAATATCCTCTATCTGCGACTTGTGTGCCAAGCCTTCGTTCATCGAATTCAGGGCATCGATCAATTGTCCCAGCTCATCGCTGCGGCGTTCAAGCCGCAGGGGGAAGCCGTCGGTCTGCATTTTATTAGCCGCGTTCACGATGGTCCGAACCGGCGACGTGATCCGATAGCTGCAATAGACAAGTGCAGCGCAGAGAAAGAAGAAAATGATGGCAGCGGTGGTAAGCAGAGTCATCGCGATTTGGTCAAAGGTTCGGTTCATCGCTTCCTGGTTGAAGATGAAAAGCGCATAGCCGCCTGTCAGACCGCGGAAGGTAATCGGTGTATTGAACGCGACGGTGTTGTCGAGCCCCGCGCGATCAATATTGGCCTGACGCTTACCGCCATCGGGATAAAAATCCACCGCCGACAAAAATACTTTCTTTTCTTCCAGGCTTATTTGCGTCAGCTGAGGCACCTGCCCACTCTCGGCCAGCAGCACGCCCTCGTGATTGAGAATCGCTACGCCGATAAGCGTCTGATCCAGTGGAACCTGCTGCGCCAGAATAGAAAGTTCCATCGTCGCGTCAGCGAATAGTGGCTCAGCCGCGCTGGCCGCAAGTTGGCCGGAAACAACATGAGCGAAGTTGTCGAGTTGCTGCTGTTGGAACTCTCGCTGTGCCTGAAGCATGAGAATGGCCAATAGCCCGATGCCGAGCAACAGCGGCACGCCAAAGTAAAAGCTTACTTTGAGCGACATAGGTAGCGCTGAAAGGAGGCGTGAGCGCTTGGAGTCGCTAGTCACGCCTGCGGCAATCGTCATCGGTCTGCCTGCTTTGACAAAAGTGAGAATTGGTTAGGTTTAAGTATGTGCGCTTATTGTCCTTTTTGCGCAAAAAAAATACAGTGAGAGTGTCCAAGTGTGACGGGCCACACAAAATTCCCTCAATAATCTAACTCTAGCTGAGTTACGCTGCTTTGCCGCACTAAATCGAGCCTGATTCGTGGTCAGGATTTGAGGCGTATTACAAGTTGTTACAGCGGCTTGGCAAAATGCACTGTTAAAGCGCTTTGGCGGCTCCTAGAATGGCGGCCGTTCTGGATTGCGCAAATTCGGTGCGGTAGTAACCGTGGATAGGGTCAGAGTTCCTCGCCGTAGTCGGCCGAGTCTGATTCACATAACTCGCGGAGGGTGATGAGAGGATGTTGCGGCTCGAGAAGCCATTGGCTTTAGCGATGACGACCTCCGGCTCATGCGATTTTTTATACAAGTTATTTTTTGCAAATTTTGGGGTACTCCATTATGAAAACTATTTTTCGAAACAAAACGGTTGTCCGTTTAGCGGCAGCGAGCTTGATAGGTTTCGGACTGGTTGCCTGCGGCGGTGATGACGGTGAAGATTCTGCACTGGGCGGTGCGATTAACGAATTAGGTAGTGCTGTTGAGAACGTCGCAGAAGCGGCCACAGAAACTGTTTCTGATACCGTTGCTGCAGCGGGCGACGCAGCCGGCGCAGCGGCCGATGCTGTTGTTGATACAGCGCAGGCGGCAACTGAAAAGGTTGGCGAAGTGACTTCTGATGTCGTCGAAGGTGCGTCGGACATGGCATCAGCAGCGGCCGATAAGGCTGGTGAAGTCGCGTCAGATGTGGTTGACGGAGCATCTGATATGGCTTCAGCTGCTGCTGACACGGCTGGCGATATTGCCTCTGGCGCGGCTGATGTTGCGTCCGATGTGGCGGGCGCTGCTAGCGATGCAGTTTCAGGCACACCTTCGGTTGACGATGTTGCTGCGGAAGTAGACGGCGAAGCTGAGAAGGCCAAGCAAGCTGCTGCAGACGCGATCGAAAGCCTGTAAGCGACTCCAGCTTTGTATAAAAAACCCGGCTCATGCCGGGTTTTTTGTTTCTATCGCTTATTCGGTTAAGCGGAATCTGATTGGCATTGCGATCTCGAAGCTATCACCATCGAGTCCAACGGGCGCTTCGGAAAAGGGGTGCGCTTTTTTGACGGCCGTTCTAGCAGCGATATTGAGAGCCCGAGATGAAGCCTTGGCTTCGTAATCGATACGCTTGACCTTGCCATCCCGCCTGACTTCAACGAGTAAAATCACATCGCCTTCCTCGTGTCGCTCAATCGATGACTCGGGGTATTCAACGTGCTGGTAAGTCTTCTTGAGCAGGTTGGAGCGGTAAATTTTTAGCAAGGCTTGTTGTAGCAACGCAGCCTGATCGCTCTGATCGGTGGTAACGCTGGCATCGGCGGTGCTCGCCTTGTCTTGAGCAGCTGCGGTTTCATCGAGAGCCTGCGAGATTTGCGCAGTCAGCAAACCGCAGCTGAGGCAGAGCCACAGCAGACCATGGGTCATGGTTTGGCTGACTTGGTAAAAAACGCTTGGCATGAATGTAGTATTTCTGCTTAACCTGGTAACTCAATAGCTCTTGCCAAATTCGGCTCCACGTACTGATGCGATCGTTGCTGATTTGGACATCAAAAGCCGCTTTGACTGATCAAAAAACAGCCATCACTACCATTGCAATCACTTCCCTTGATTAATTTATTTCGTGTATCGTCGCTGCTAATTGTTAAAGTATAGATTGTAAACGGATGATTACATCTAAATGTTGAATAGTTAAGGGAAAACTGGTTCACAAACGGGTGTGTATCGAGCGCTTGAAATACGCCTGAACTGTGACCGGGTTCACGCTGCAATTACGGGTTGTTCTGGCTTGCGGATCCATGCCCGGTCCAGTCGATGCTTGCCCCCCGCCAGCGCTTTTGCCATCGAGTCAGCACCTTCTCACTGTACACCGTCCGACCATAGCTGCCGTTGTAGCGCGCCAGCGCCTCGGCCCAGCGGCCGTCGGCAATTTTTAGGTAGTAGGCAAGGATGTAGCATCCGTAACGGATGTTGGTATCGATATCGATCAGATTGTCGCTGCTACGGCCTATCTCCTCTTTCCAGAATGGCATGACCTGCATCAGGCCCTGGGCGCCGACGCGGGAAACTGCGTAGCGGTCAAAAAAACTCTCGATTTCGATGACCGCCAGCACCAGATCGGGTGCCAGTCGATTGCGATAGGATTCGCGATAAACGGCGCTGAGGATTTCGATCGCGGTTTGCTGTTCCAGCCTGAATTTCCGCATCGTACTGAGCGTGCGCTCAAGCCAGACTTCGGCGTCAAAGCGGTCGAAGTCGGGGGGCTGTGACTGATCTTCCAGAAAGCGATTTTGCAAAAAGGCTTTCAAGGCGCTGTCGTTAACCTGCTGGAAGTCCGTTTCGGCTACTTTGGTCTCGGCCGAAACGGCGGTGGGGGAGACCGTCGTGGAGGCTTCGGTCACGGCATGAGAGAACACTGCAGCGGCAAGGGCTAACAGTGCAAGAAGCCGTTTTATTCCATGTGGTTGCTCAATCAAGCTTGGTCGTCTCGCTTTGAAATTTGGCTGGCGCTTGGCTCAGCCGATCGGTTGCGACCAATCGCTCCAGCGCCTCATGAAGCCAATCTTTCCAGTATAGTTTGCGCAATGTTGTCCGGGGACACTTCAAGCTGCTCCTGACCATCCCGCGACTTCACTTCAACCACGTCGTTTGCGAGACTTTTCTCGCCGATGACGATGCTGTAGGGGATGCCCGTTAGCTCGGCATCGGCGAACTTGACGCCGGGTCGTTCGTTGCGGTCATCGAGAATGACATCAATGCCCGCCTCAAGAAGGGAGTTGTAAATCGACTCGCTGGTATTGCGAACCTGCTCGGATTTATGCAGGTTAAGCGGGATAACAGCGACGCTGAATGGCGCCATGGCGAGTGGCCATGCGATGCCGCGTTCATCGTGGTTCTGTTCGATAGCCGCAGCGACGATACGTGAAACGCCAATACCGTAGCAGCCCATGGTGAGAACCTCTGCCTTACCCTGTGCATTCAACACGGTCGCATTGAGTGCATCGCTGTACTTCTTGCCGAGCTGAAAAATATGCCCGACCTCAATGCCGCGCTTTATCACGATATTGCCCTGCCCGTCGGGACTCGGGTCGCCGTGCTCGACTTCACGTAAATCGGCAATCGAAAAGTTTTGCACATCGCGTTGCCAGCACACATTGGTTAAATGGAATCCGTCCTCGTTGGCGCCGCAGCAAAAATTTACCAGCTGGGCTGCGTGCCTATCGACAACGAGTTCGACCGGGCTACCCTCGGCAAACACCGGGCCCAGAGAGCCAGGTTTGCAACCAAAGAGCGATTCGACTTCATCCTCGCTAGCAAACGTCAGAGGGCTGGCAATGCCCTCAATTTTCTCTGCCTTGATTTCATTGAGCGTGTGGTCGCCGCGCAGTACCAGACCGATCAGGCGCGTAGAGGGCTCATCGTCGGTAGGTGCTCCTCGCACCACCAGTGTTTTTACCGTATTTTCAGCCGCGATATGCAGCGTTTCGCAGATTTCGGCTATCGTCTTCGCATCGCCTGTTGCAACTCTTGTTCGCTCAAGCGGCGTCGCGCTATTGTTGCCGGCGTCCACGACAATACTTTCTGCCATCTCTACGTTGGCTGCGTAGTCGCTGATATCGGAAAAGGCAATGGCGTCTTCGCCGGAGTCGGCGAGCACGTGGAACTCGTGGCTTTTGCTGCCCCCGATTGACCCGGTGTCTGCGATAACGGCGCGAAACTCAAGGCCGAGCCGGCTGAATATCGCGGTGTAGGCCTCGAACATGCGCTGATACGTTTTCTCAAGGCAGGATTGATCGATGTGAAAGGAGTAAGCGTCTTTCATGGTGAACTCGCGCGCGCGCATGACGCCAAAGCGAGGTCGAATTTCGTCGCGGAATTTGGTTTGAATCTGATACAGGTTTACGGGAAGCGCCTTATAGCTTTGTACAGTGTTGCGAACGATATCGGTAATGACTTCCTCGTGCGTTGGACCCAGGCAAAATTCTCGATCGTGCCGGTCGCGAATTCGCAGCAGCTCGGCGCCATATTGATCCCAGCGCCCTGATTCCTGCCACAGTTCCGCTGCCTGTACCACGGGCATCAGCGTTTCCTGCACACCGGCTTTTTCCATCTCGTCCCGGATAATTGCCTCGACTCGTCTCAGTACGCGTAGGCCCAGTGGCATCCATGTGTATAGGCCCGCTGCACTCCTGCGGATCATGCCAGACCGCAGCATCAGCTGATGACTGGCTATTTCTGCATCGGCAGGGCTTTCTTTGGCTGTTGGAATAAGGAAATTGCTACGTCTCATGAGTTTAATGCTGCGTGTGAGTTTGCGGAGATCAAGGCCTGTTTAGTTATTGTGCCCTTATTTGCCAGCATAAAAAAAACCGAAGCATAGTGCTCCGGTTTTTTTCGATAAAAACGAACGAGCCGTTTTTAGCCAGCCATTTCTTTCAGCTTCTTCAGCGGACGTACTTTAACCTGAATGCTTGCAGGCTTGGCTTTGAAAACAGTCTCTTCACCGGTGAAGGGGTTAATGCCCTTGCGTGCTTTTCGAGCTGGTTTCTTAACAGTGGTGATTTTCATCATGCCGGGCAGTACAAACTCGCCGCATGAACCTTTCTTGATGTGACGCTCGATCAGATCAGACAGCTCATCGATGACAGAGCCCACTTGTTTGCGGCTCAACTCGGTCTTATCAGCGATATCTGACAAAAGCTGAGTCTTGCTGTAGCGATCGCGAATTGCGGTCAGTTTCTTGGCGGGAGCCTTTTTTGCAGCTTTTTTCTTGGCAGGCGCCTTTCGTTTTTTAGCAGCCATGATTATTCCTCTCAATAATGTGGGCGTTTACAAGCACCAGATTGCGATTTGCGGGGCGGGGTAATTCCTGATTATTGAAATAACCAGACTTCTGCCTCCCCGGATCACAACGAGTGCGTTATTGGGTAGCTTCCACTGACGCCATTCGTACGCAAAAGGGCTATTTTCACTTTGCTGCGCTTTGTTTTACCGAGTCTGCGGTGCATGCCTTGCGTGCTCTGTGCACTTGGCTGTACCTTCGGACTCTCGGAACGGGCGTGCTGGCATCGTGCTGAGTGCCGGCACCGGGCCTGTCCAGAAACTCTATAAAAACAGGGTAAAAACGCGCTGGAAAAAGATCGTTCGCATAACCAGTGCTTTCAGTATGCGAATTTATATCCTAAAAAAAAAAGACTGGCAAATAAAAAAAGCCTTATTTTTAAGGTTTTTAAGGAGTTTTTTATAGATCAGGTTTTTTCGTATCACGCCTAACGGTTGAATTAAGAGTGGTGTGCATGAATCCTTAGCTGGCCAAAACCGACAGGTTTGGCTTGCTGCCATTTTTGGTGGCCGCAAAAAGCGAGTGACTGCTTACACCAACGCCCCTTTAAAGTAGGGCTTTCTGCAAAATATTTGTTTTTTATAGTCTGGGGTCGAGGTGGTTAAGGGGCTATAATCGCCGGCCGAATCACTTGGTGAGCAGCTATAAACAGTGTTTTCGCGTTACCTGCGCGGATTGCATTGAATGAATTGAGCTTGCTGGGCGAGTGCGTTGAAATGGGTCTGCGGAGAGACAGGTTAGCATGCCAATTTATGAATATCGATGTGATGCTTGCGGGCATGAGCTTGAGGCACTGCAGAAAATGGCTGATGCGCCGTTGGTGGATTGTCCTGCCTGTGCCGCGCCATCCCTGCGCAAGCAGGTCTCAGCGGCGGCGTTCAAGTTAACCGGCACCGGCTGGTATGAAACCGATTTTAAAAACAGTGGTAAGCCGGCAAAGCAGGCCGGCAGTTCCGATTCGACGTCAGAGTCTGGCGCAGCGTCGGGTGGGGCTTCCGGGAACAACTCCGGGTCCTCTGACAGCGCTGCAGCCCCCAAACCAACGAAAACGGGCGCGTCCGAGTAGGCAAAGCGACTAGAATGCGCGCTCGCGGTCGACAGCCGCAACCTTTCAAAAAACTTTAAATAGATAGAACCAGGACAACTGATGAGCTCTACAGGCGAAGAACTAGCATTGAGAAGCACTTACTGTGGTGAGGTTTCGGAGTCACTGTGCGATCAGGAGGTCGTGTTATCCGGCTGGGTTGATCGACGCCGTGACCATGGTGGCGTGATTTTTGTCGATCTTAGAGATCGCACCGGTATCGTACAGGTGGTATTTGATCCAGACGCCGGCGATTACTTCAAGCTAGCAGATAGGGTGCGCAGCGAGTACGTGCTACACGTCAAGGGCGTCGTTCGAGCGAGATCAGAGGCGACCGTGAACCCGGATATGGCGACCGGCAAGATTGAGGTTTACGCAAAGTATCTGGAGATTCTTAACCAGTCTCAAACGCCGCCGTTTCAGCTCGATAGTCACACCGATGTTGGCGAGGACGTGCGCCTCAAGTATCGCTATCTCGATCTCCGGCGGCCCGAAATTCAGCAGCGCCTCGTGTTGCGCTCGAAGGTTGTATCGGCGATCAGTCAGTATCTTGATGGCAACGGCTACCTCAATATCGAAACGCCTATTCTGACCCGGGCCACGCCGGAGGGCGCGCGCGACTATCTAGTGCCGAGTCGAACCCATGAAGGACAGTTTTTCGCGCTGCCGCAATCGCCACAGCTTTTCAAGCAGCTGCTGATGGTGTCAGGGTTTGATCGCTACTACCAGATTGCCAAATGCTTTCGCGACGAAGATTTGAGGGCCGATCGGCAGCCAGAGTTTACCCAGATCGATATCGAGACAGCGTTTATGTCCCAGGAAGAGATCATGGGCTCTGCAGAGGGCATGATCAAACAGTTGTTTGAGCAGGTGCTTGGGCTGGATCTGGGCGAGTTCCCGCGCATGCCCTATGCCGAAGCAATGAATGATTACGGCAGTGACAAGCCCGATCTGCGCATACCGCTTAAGCTGGTGAGCGTTGACGATCTTATGGCCGGGGTTGATTTTAAGGTATTCAACGGTCCGGCAAACGACCCGGACGGCAGAGTTGCGGCCTTGAAGGTTGATGGCGGCGCTTCGCTCTCGCGCAAAGAGATTGACGGTTATACGGACTTTGTCGGGATCTACGGCGCTAAAGGTCTCGCGTGGATCAAGGTTAACGAGATTGAAAAGGGTATCGAAGGCCTGCAATCGCCAATCATTAAATTCATGCCCGATGAGACGGTGCTGGCCCTGATGCAGCGCTTGGGCGCGAAAAATGGTGACATTGTTTTCTTTGGCGCCGACAAAACAAGCGTGGTTAACGAGGCGCTGGGGGCACTTCGCTGCAAGCTCGGCGAAGATCTCGACATGTACACCTGTGAATGGTCACCACTTTGGGTCGTTGATTTTCCGATGTTCGAAAAAACGGATCAGGGCGGCTGGACTGCCTTGCATCATCCGTTCACCGCGCCTTCCTGCGATGCGGAGACCTTAAAAAGTGCGCCTGGCGAAGCACTGTCTCAAGCCTATGACATGGTGTTGAATGGCACCGAGTTGGGCGGCGGTTCGGTGCGTATTCACGATAGTGCGATGCAAACAGCGGTGTTCGAGCTTCTGGCTATAGACGAAGAGGAGCAGCGCGAGAAATTTGGCTTTCTTCTCGACGCTCTAAGCTATGGTGCGCCGCCGCACGGTGGTTTGGCCTTCGGCCTCGATAGGCTGGTGATGCTGATGACCGGAGCTGCTTCAATTCGCGATGTCATAGCCTTTCCAAAGACCCAGACTGCTGCTTGCGTCATGACCGATGCGCCGGGCACGGTTGACAGCAAACAGTTGCGGGAGCTGCACATCAAACTGCGAGCTACTGAGAAGAGCAGCTAAATCTGTTGGCGAGGGTGTTACGATGAGCGCTTTGTCGCTAGCGCTTTGACAACACTCTCGCTGCCATCCACCTTTATTTCCAGGCAAAGCGCAAGCAATCTTCCCAGCCGGCCTTCCGGCCAACCTTTTTTGTTGAACCACAAGAGATACTCCTCGGGCAGATCTATCAGGATTTTGCCCTGATATTTGCCAAAGGGCATTTCCCACTGCGCTAAATCAACCAGATCTTGTTTTTCCAGCATGATAAGTACCGTTTTGTTGCTCGGCCGGGCTTAGTGTATCGCCTGTCTAACGGGGGCGGTAGCGTCAATCTCTTGGTGACGACTGTAACGCAGCAGGTTTGACCGGCGCTTTAAGATCCCGACTACCGCGATTGCTGACATGGCGTCACGTCTGGCTTGAGTGTCTGGTAGAATTGGGAGCATGCTCGGTACAAAAATAGCTGAAACACAACTTCGCCGGTAGCAAGAAGCAATGGCCATCATCATAGGTATTGATCCCGGTTCCCGTCTCTGTGGTTACGGGCTTGTCGACTCTAGCGCCAGCGAACCAAGCTATGTTGCCAGCGGCATCATTCGGCTAAATGAAAAGGCCATGGTTGACCGATTGGCGTTGCTTTTCGAGAGTCTGGAGACTTTGACAAGTCAGTACCAGCCGCAGCAGGCTGCGATTGAGAAAGTATTCGTCGGCAAGAGTGCCGACTCGGCGCTTAAACTGGGGCAGGCACGCGGTGTGGCCTTGCTTGCGCTCGCCCGCAGCGGAATTCCGCTGGCAGAATACTCGCCCAGATCGATCAAGCAAACCGTTACAGGTTCTGGTAGCGCGGATAAACGGCAGGTCACCGATATGGTCGTGCGCTGCTTGAGCTTGAATGCTGCGCCCCCGGAAGATGCAGCTGATGCCCTGGCAATTGCGCTGTGTCATGCATATAGCGCCAGGTACCAGCGCGCGATTGACGCAAGTTCACAGGTGACGGTTTGATCAGTTTTCTCAAAGGGCAAGTTGCTCACAAAGCGCCGCCACTGGTGGTTATTGATGTCAACGGCGTTGGCTACGAAGTGCAGGCTTCGATGACAACCTTTGCGCAATTGCCCGCTACGGGAAATGCCTGTCAATTGCTGACTCACTTTGTGGTTCGTGAAGATGCGCAGCTGCTGTTCGGGTTTGCCAGCGACGAGGAGCGTAAGCTTTTTCGGGCATTGATCAAAATTAGCGGCGTGGGGCCTAAATTGGCCCTGGCCATACTCTCTGGTATGGGTGTTGAAGAGTTTGGGCAATGTATTTCGGATCAGGACATCAAGGCGCTGGTTCGTTTGCCGGGCGTTGGCAAGAAAACGGCAGAGCGACTGGTGATAGAAATGAAGGATCGGCTTGAAGAGTGGGGCGGCGCATCGTTAGCAGAAGCAGGTGATAAAAGCGGTAGCTCGCCCTCTGCCAACAGTTTGCTCGCTGATGCAGAATCGGCATTAATAGCGTTGGGCTATTCGCCGGCAGAAGCAAGTAAGAGCATGAGTCAGCTCGATATCAATGAGTTCAGCGACAGTGAAACCCTGATCAGGGCCGCGTTAAAAAGCATGCTGCGGCGATGATCTCCGGTTGTGAGAAATTTAGTAAGCGATTAAATGATTGAAGCAGATGACATAAGCACGAGCGCCGTCGCTAACGCGTCCCCGGTGAGAGCCGTCGCCGGTGAAGAGAAGGAGCAGGACCGCGCTCTGCGACCGAAGCGCCTGCAGGATTATGTCGGGCAGCAAGCGGTTAAGGAGCAAATGGAGATCTTTATCGCCGCCGCGCGTAAGCGGGATGACGTGCTCGATCACTGCCTTGTTTTTGGCCCGCCTGGTTTAGGTAAAACCACACTCGCGCACATCATTGCCCATGAGATGGGGGTTACGCTTCACTCGACTTCGGGACCAGTTCTGGAGCGCCCGGGTGATCTCGCGGCATTGTTGACAAACCTCAATCGCGGTGACGTGCTCTTTATTGACGAAATTCACAGGATGTCGCCGGTCGTTGAGGAAGTGCTGTATCCGGCCATGGAAGACTTTCAACTGGATATCATGGTTGGAGAAGGCCCCTCTGCCCGTTCGATTAAGCTCGATTTGCCTCCGTTTACCCTTGTGGGAGCAACCACGCGCGCCGGATCTCTCACCTCACCGCTGCGCGATCGCTTCGGTATTGTTCAAAGGCTGGAGTTTTACGCACTCAAAGATCTGGCGCATATTGTTGAACGCGCGGCTTCGCTCCTTGAAGTTGAAGCCGATGACGCAGGTTGCAGGGAAATAGCGCGCCGGGCCAGAGGCACCCCAAGAATTGCCAATCGGCTGTTACGGCGGGTCAGGGACTTTGCCGACGTGAAGCACAACGGCGTGATTAGCGAGCAGGTTTCGCAGCGCGCGCTCGATAGCCTGAACATTGATAAACTGGGTTTCGATCATATGGATCGCAGGTTGTTGCTGACGATAATCGACAAGTTTGCAGGTGGACCGGTTGGTGTCGAGAACCTCGCGACGGCGATCAGCGAGGAGCGCAGCACCATCGAGGATGTGCTCGAGCCCTATCTGATCCAGCAGGGATTCCTTCAGCGTACACCTCGAGGGCGGATAGCGACCGCTAACGCCTATGCACATTTTTCAATTGAACCACCAGCAGACTCGAGGGAAAGGGGGGCACATGAATAAGTGCGAGTGCTCTCGTTCGCTTCGGCTCAATTTGAACGCAAGCAGTTTGGACTCCAATGACGCGTCCTAGTGATCAATCGCCGGCTCAGATTTCAGGCGCGGCCCCGACTAATGGTGTCGGTCGCGACGAAAACGGGCTGCTGGCGCATAGCCTGCTGTTACGGGTTTATATGGAAGACACCGATGCGGGCGGAATTGTCTATTACGTAAACTATCTCAAGTTTATGGAGCGTGCTCGCACAGATATGTTTCGGCTGCTGGGCTGCGCTAAACCCGCTGTCTTTGCCGACAACCTGATGTTTGTCGTGCATGAAGCCAATGCAAAGTACCACCGCTCGGCGGAACTGGACGATGAATTACGGGTCTCTGCTGTAATCACCAGAGTTGCGCGGGCAACGGTGTTTTTTGAACAAAAAGTCGAAAGGCTGCAGGCGGGTGTTTGTGAGTTGCTGTGTGAGTCGCAAATAAAAATTGCCTGCGTAAGCCGCGATAAGAGAAAGCCTTGCGCAATACCAGAGGACTTAAGGACACTTTTACTGTGAGCCAGGTCCTTTTATCGCGTTGAGCAAAGGCGCAAGCTTCGGGTTTTTTCTTTAACCGCATTGAACTAGCAGTATCGATCATCAGGCCGTCTCTCTATGGAATCAGCAGCCCAGCAACCGCTTTCAGTTACACATCTTATTATGGAGGCGACGCTGCCCGTTCAGCTTGTCATGTTGCTGTTGATCGTGGCATCGCTCGTCTCCTGGGTCATGATTTTTCAGCGTGCTGCAACTTATCGCAACGCGCGACGCGCGCTAGAGAATTTTGAAGATGAGTTTTGGTCGGGTGTTGATCTGGCCAAGCTCTATCGCGCGTCGAGCCAGCGCGAGCTTATTGCAGGGGTGGAGTCGGTTTTTGTTGCCGGTTTTAAGGAGTTTTCCAGGTTAAGCCGCCAGGGCAGCGCCAGTTCGGATGCGTTGATGGCGGGCTCCGAGCGAGCAATGCGCGTAGCGCTGGCGCGTGAAGAGGAGTCCTTGACCAAGCATCTTCCGTTTCTGGCGAACGTGGGCTCGGCGAGCCCTTACGTGGGGCTCTTTGGCACGGTCTGGGGGATTATGAATGCGTTTTACGGTTTGTCGGGTATTCCTAACCCAACGCTCTCCGAGGTAGCGCCAGGTATCACCGAAGCGTTGATTGCGACGGCCATGGGCTTGTTTGCAGCGATTCCCGCTGTTATTGCCTACAACCGGTTTTCGGCGCGTGTCGACTTTCTGTTGAGCCGTTATGAGACCTTCGCCGACGAATTTTCGGGTATCTTGCATCGTCAGGTGCATGGTAAGGCCTAGCAGACGCACGCAGGAAGATTCGCTCGATTATGCCGCGCCGAGAAAAAAGAAAGCTCATTGCCGAAATCAACGTCGTGCCGTATATCGACGTAACCCTGGTGTTGCTGATTGTCTTTATGGCCTCGGTACCACTCGTCATGCAGGGTGTCGATGTTGACCTGCCCAAGGCGCCGGCGCAAAAAATTGATCCGGGGCAGTTGGAGCCTTTGATCGTATCAGTGAATCAGCAAGGCGAGTTTTTTGTCAATCTGGGTGCCGACCCGGAGCGAGCGATAGATTCACAGCAGCTTGCGGAAACAGTACAGAAAGTGCTGAAGGCGACGCCCGAGACGCCCGTGATGGTCTGGGGTGACAAACGCGTCAACTATGGGGCGGTGGTTAATGTTATGGCACTGCTGCAGGCGGCTGGCGCACCCTCTGTTGGTCTGGTTACCGAACCGGGTAGAGAGCCGGCCGGATCGTGAGCAGCGCAGTTGCACGGCCAACGGAAGGTTACTTCGCACCAACTCTGTATGCGCTGCTTGTGCATGCTGCCTTGTTGCTGGTCATGATTGGTTTGCCCAAAACGTCTGAACCTGCGGTTTTCGTACAACCCAAATCGATTCAGGCAAAGCTTGTGGAACTGCCCGAAACTAAGGCGCTGCGCGATAGGCCAAAAGACAAGCCTCAAATCAAAGCGAAGGCAAAGCCTGTCGATCCGCCAAGGCCGAAACCTGTAGAGCTGAAGCCCGTCGTCGCGAGCGATCCGGAGCCAGTCCGAGAACAACTGACCCCGGCACCGGTTGAAGAAGCAGTCGATCCGGGTATCGATCCAGCGCTGGATGATTGGCTGGCCGAGGAGTCCTCGCTTTTACAGGCTGATGAAGAGTTGGCCCTGGTCGACAGCTATGCAGCCAGAATAGAGAACCAGGTCTACCGTCAGTGGTCGAGACCTGCTTCTGCGCGCCGAGATATGCAATTGACGCTGCTCATACGCTTGCTGCCGCGTGGCGATATTGTTTCGGTCACTGTGTTAAAGAGCAGCGGTAATGAGGCTCTGGATCGTTCCGCCGTCGCCGCAGTCAGCCGCGTCGAGCAGCTCGGTTTCGTGCGGGAAATGGAGAGCGATTTTTTTGAGCGCTATTTTCGCGAGTTTGAAATGTTGTTTAAGCCCGATGACCTGAGGTTGTGATTCCACCGATGTTAAACCCCCTTCGCTTTAATTTTTGTTTCTCCGCTTTGTTTCTCGCGCTGTCTCTGCTTTCGCTCGATGCCATGGCTTCGCGATTGACGATTGAGGTTACTCGCGGCGTGGACAACCCGACCCGGATCGCAGTTGTTCCTTTCAGGCGGGATCATGCCACGGGTATTGACCTGGCGTCCGTGGTTTCGGCAGATCTCAGTCGCAGCGGACGATTTGAGGTCATCGATAGATCCCTGATGCTAAGTTCGCCCGCGGTATTCGACGATGTCTACTTTCGGGACTGGCGCGCGCTGGGCGTTGAGTATCTTGTGATTGGCGTCTCAAGTATTGTCGAGGGTAAGCGGGAAATCGACTTCGAGCTTGTCGATATCAATCAGCGCAGGACTTTGCACAAGCAGATGTTTAAAGGCTCCGAATCGATTGAGCGCAAGCTGGCGCACCGGGTCTCTGATGCTGTCTATCAGAAACTAACGGGTGTGCCCGGCGCATTCTCGACGCGCCTACTCTATGTCTCGGTAGCCCGCGATGCGGGTAGTAAGCGGCCTAATCGCCTGTATCTGGCAGATTCAGACGGAGCCAATTTCAAGGTGATGCTGGAGAGCGAACACCCGATCCTTTCGCCGACCTGGTCACCTGACGGCAAGCAGGTGGCCTATGTCTCCTTTGAAAATGATCGGCCCGCCATCTACCGGCAGAATCTGGCGACCGCGGTGCGCGAGCGGTTGACCAACTACCCTGGGTTAAACAGCTCGCCAGCCTGGTCCCCGGACGGCAGATACATGGCCATGGTGTTGTCCAAAGATGGCAACCCCGATATCTACGTGATGGATCTGCGAACGCGGGATCTGGAGCGACTGACCGATCACTTTGCCATCGATACAGAGCCGGCGTGGATGCCTGATGGCAAGTCATTGGTCTTCACTTCAGATCGTGGCGGTGCCCCCCAGATTTATAAACTCGACATCAAGTCGAAGAAAGTGCAGCGTCTGACGTTTGAGGGCAGCTATAACGCTGCGGCTGATGTGCTGCCTGACGGCAAGAGCCTGGTTATGGTTCACCATGGTGCAAAACCCGGCTATCAGATCGTCTGGTATGAACTGGGTAGTGGTCGAATGATAGAGCTGACCCAGTCTAACCTGGACGAATCACCCAGCATTGCGCCGAATGGTTCCATGCTTCTGTACGCGACTAAAGATGGCGATCGTGGCGAGCTGGCTGCCGTCGCTCTGGATGGCAAATTCAAGTACCGCTTGCCGTCGCCAAACAGTGATGTCCGTGAGCCAGCGTGGTCTCCGAACTGATTCACAATCTTTGCACGGCAAATCACCTGTTTTTTATGCTGGGCGAGAGCCGCCAAGCGAGCTATTCCTCGATCTTTAGTGCATAATGGTCGCCGGTTGGAAGGGTCTGCTGCCAGTCGGGCATCCAGAGAGGTATGCTGCGATCGTCTGTATTCCTGAGGATTTACGTCATTAAAACGGGGTATTAAAAAGTGAACAATTTAAAAGTATCGTTGTTGGTTCTGATGGGTTTGTTTCTGGCGGCCTGTGGCTCGAACGACACAGTGGAAGAAGTCGTTGAAGAGCCTGTAGTAATCGAAGAGCCAGAAGTTGTGGCAACACCAGCTGACGATGAAGATGTTGAATCATCGCAGTACGTGAATGGTCTGGCGGCTGGCGTCGACACCGTTTTCTATTTTGACTTCGACTCTTCGAATCTCAGCGCAGCGTCTCAGGCTGCACTGGATGCACAGGCAGCGGCGCTGCGCGCCACTGGCCGCAGTGTACGTATCGAAGGTCATGCGGATGAGCGTGGCTCGCGCGACTACAACCTCGCGCTTGGCGAGCGTCGTGCGAAGAAAGTCGCCGATTACCTTGCGTATCAGGGCGTTTCGCGCAGCCTGATGGAAGTCGTGAGCTATGGCGAAGAAAAGCCGGCTGCTAGTGGTAGCAGTGAGCAAAGCTATGCACTCAACCGTCGCGTAGAATTGCGCTAAGCGGTTTTTCGGCTTTTAAAAAAGGGGCGCTTCGAGCGCCCTTTTTTCTTGCCCGCAGGATAGTCAATTTAGAACAGCTTTATTAAACCAGGTATTGCTGTCCAGCACACTGCTTGATGAATTCGGCTGGGCCGCGCTCGGTACTTGTTTTAATGATTAGAACTTGATGCCTGTGATGGGGTCGTAAGAGAATTGTGGTTGACTGGCGATATCCTGTCGCCGAAAAGCTTATAGGTATTGGTGAGGTGACAAGTCATGCAACGATTGGCTTTGGCATTGATAGTTAATTGTGTCGTCCTCAGCGGCGCTTTGGCAGCCGACGTTGAGGTTGTCGAGGGCGAGCCCGACGCGATTGGTCTTGGCACGCTTAGTGACCCGGTTGGCGGCGACATTGCTAATACCAGTGGTCGCGTTTACTCAACGCCTGTCAATGATTCATCGGCTTTTCGTGCCGACACGCAAACCGAGCTCTTACTGCAATTGCAAACCTTGCAGGATGAGGTGCGCCTGCTGCGCGGGCAGGTCGAGGAGCAAGCCTTTAAGTTAGAGCGCCTGCAGCAACAGTCAAAACAGGATTACATTGATCTCGATGCGAGACTCTCTGGAAAGCGCGTCGCGTCATCATCTAGCTCGAGCGCTGTTGAGTCGCAAGCTGATTCCTCGGCGCCTGCCGCCCAGACGCAGACAGTCTCTGACAGTAAACCTGCGAGCGCTGCCGATAAAAAGCCGGTCGTGGCAGCAGCCCAAAACCCCAAAACGCTTGATGCCGGCAACAGTGAGGTGGTTGCCACTGCAACCGATAACGTTATCAGAACGCAGACAAAGGTAGTCGCCGAAGATGATGAAGAGGGCAGGGAGGCGTATAAAGCTGCGTATACCAAGGTAAAGGAGCGCCAGTTTGATCAGGCAAAGGTTGCGATGGTGGCGTTTATCGGCGATCACCCAGGCAATAAGTATGTGCCCAATGCGCACTTCTGGTTGGGCGAACTTTATTATCACGATTCCAATCTGGCCGATTCACGGGATCACTTTACTGTGCTAGTCGATACCTTTCCAGAGCATCGCAAAGTTCCCGATGCCAAATTCAAGCTGGCCAAGGTCCACCACCAGATGGGTGATGTTCGCAAGGCCAAGGTTTTGCTGCGTTCTGTCGTGAGTGACCATCCTGCCAGTCGGGTCGCGAAACCCGCGCGAGAGTATCTGGAAAATAGTCTGTAGCAGACCGCTACAAGGAATTCCATCAGTACCGAGTCATGCTTGCCAGCGATTCCAGTTTGCGAATCACCGAGGTCTTTAGTTCGCTTCAGGGTGAATCATTGAGTGCCGGTGAACCGACGACCTTTATTCGACTTACCGGCTGCCCCCTGCGCTGCGTTTACTGCGATAGCGCCTATGCTTTTTCGGGCGGCGAAATTATCGCGATCGACCAGCTGCTTCAGCAGGCCGCCCAGCTTGGGAACGTTCAGGTTTGCGTGACAGGCGGCGAGCCGCTGGCACAGCCCGACTGTTTGACTCTTTTACAGCGCCTTTGTGAGACTGGCTATTCCGTGTCGCTCGAAACCAGTGGCGCAATCGATATTTCGCCGGTTGATAGTCGCGTGCGCCGGATTATGGATGTCAAAACGCCGAGCTCAGGAGAGTCCGATAAAAACCTGCTCGACAACTATGGTTGTTTAACTGCGAATGACGAACTCAAATTTGTGATTGCTGATCGCGATGATTTTGACTGGAGTATCGGGCAGGTCGAGCGCCACGGTCTTATTGCAAAGGTTGCTTGCGTGCTTTTCTCGCCGGTGTTTCCACTGCCGGATCCTCAGGGCGATGCGCCTTACCCTGCAAAGATCATCAAAGATCTGGCTGAATGGGTGCTTGAATCGGGACTACCGCTTCGCTACCAATTGCAAATGCATAAGTTAATTTGGGGGGATAAGCCTGGCCACTGATGCCCGGGCATTCGCGATGAGTAAAGGCAAAGCCATAGTTCTACTATCGGGCGGGCTAGATTCTTCAACCGTCCTTGCCCTTGCAATGGAGGAGGGCTTTGATTGCTACACACTTAGTTTTGACTACGGCCAGCGACACCGAGCGGAACTCGACGCCGCTGAGCACATTTCCCGCGATGCGGGTGCTCTCTCGCACCGAGTGATTCAGTTTGATCTGGGTTCGATTGGTGGCTCCGCATTGACCGACACCAGTATTGCGGTACCGGAGCAGCCCACAGAGGGTATACCCGTCACCTATGTTCCCGCGAGGAACACAGTTTTTCTGAGCTTTGCGCTTGGCTATGCCGAGGTCGTCGAAGCGCAAGCGATCTATGTGGGCGTTAACGCCGTTGATTACAGCGGTTACCCGGATTGCCGGCCTGAATACCTGAGCGCCTTTCAAGCGCTGGCCGATCTGGCGACCAGGGCCGGGGTTGAGGGTAGCGGGCCTCAAGTCTATGCGCCGCTGATTGAACTGAGCAAAGCCGAGATTATCAAGCGCGGCACAGCGCTCGGTGTTGACTACAGTTTATCCGTATCGTGCTATCAGGCGCGGGAAGATGGCCGCGCCTGCGGCCGCTGCGAGAGCTGCCGCTTGAGGCGGGAGGGGTTTGCAGCAGCTGGCATACACGATCCCACGCGCTATGCCTGAATATAAGCCATTGATTTATTGCTACAATTTACCGAAGTTGGGGAATTATTGCGCCGTTAGCTTAAAACCCTTGAGTTTGTACCGCGCATGAGTAATATACGCGCTCTTTTGAAGTGGTCTGCCCATCCTCATTGCGACAGGGTTCGAACGACCGAAGCACAGCTTCGCAGCGTGAGAACGCCAAGGCATGGAGCCGCAGGCGGGGGTCAGTAAAAGATAGAGTCGCGCCACGATGGCAGCTCCGATTTTTCTTACGAAGACCTAAACAAGTTCAGGGTCGTTAGCTCAGTTGGGTGAGCTAAGACCGTTGCAAAGCAACGCAGCTTTGCTCACGCCGAGACAGGAGTCGAAGGCGGAGGTAATTTAGTACCGAGAAGTTTCGACAGGATGTCAGCTACCAAACCAGTTCAGGGTCGTTAGCTCAGTTGGTAGAGCAGTTGGCTTTTAACCAATTGGTCGCTGGTTCGAATCCAGCACGACCCACCACTTTTCAAAGGGTTAGTGATAGTTATCGCTAACCCTTTTTTTATTCCGACACCTTTCCGACAGGCTTTTTTCGATTGGTGGACGACCATTTGGTCGGCCCTTTGTCGAAGGAAGCTTTCGCTAGTGCACCGGTATTTCTCACTAGTGCCAGTGTCGGTGTTTGAGCAATGCCTCGGTCGACTATCCGCTCTACTGCCTCCAACAGTTCCGATAATTCGGCTGCGGAGTAGTGTGTCGTAATGTCGCCGTTGGCATGACCGAGTAAGGTCTTACGGGTTTCGAGTGACACGCCTGCCGCTCGTAGCCGTCGCCCAAACGTGTGCCGCAAATTATGCACACCTTTTTGGATCATCTTGTCATCGGTGGGTAAACCCGCCCGTTGCCAAGCGCCTTTCCAGCCATTCGAATGGATCATTCGCAGAGGCCTGTCCTTGAAATTAAATACAAACTCGTCGTGTTTGCCGCGTTGATTATCGACGACTGCGGTCGCGATCGAGTTCAACACAACAATCCGCTCGGTCCGGGTCTTGGTCAACGTTTCCGGTAAGACGAACACAGACACATCGTGTTCGACGACCTTAATTTCCCAATCCCATCGTAATGAGCAGATTTCCTTCTCACGACAGCCAGTATTGAGCGCGAACAAGGCTGGCGCTTTAAGGTGCTCTGCCAGTTCGCTCATCAGGCGATCCTGCTCTTTCCATGACAGAGGATAAGCTTTCGCTTGCTGACCCACCATCGACCGTTTGGTCAACTTTGGCGGTGCGTAGCGAAGCCAGGGTTTACCCTCAATTGTGCGCCATACTCTTGAGGCTCTCGTGAGTATCGCGCCTACCAGAACAATCGAATTGTTGATGGTTTTCGCCGATAAGCCTCTTGCCAATGCGTGATCAATGTAAGCTTTTAGCGTACCGTCATGAATGTGCTCCAACGGTAAGTGCCCAATGAAAGGCAATACTTCATCGATGTGATAGGCATACGACTTGGCTGATGCCTGATGCGCTTTGTCTTCAAGGTATTGCATTGCAGCCTGTTCAAATAGATAGACACCGTCTTCTATTCGTTGTGCTGCTTGCTCAATCTCGGCCAATCGCCGAATTAAGACTTTTTCTGCCTCAGGGCGGCTAGTCTTTCCCGTGCTTTCACGGAGCCAACCGTTTGGGGCATGTTTGCTGCGTTTTTCGATTTGCCAGATGCCGCCCTTAAGGCGAAGTCCTGGCATCTCTCGTCTAATCGATTTTGACTTAGACATACGTCGTCCTCCTCTTTGTAAAGTCGAGAACGGCGTCCGTTGCGCTGTATATAGTCCTCGACCCAGCGATCGATTTCAAGTCTGCAAAAGGCGATTCCTTGGGAGCCGATCGGGATTTCGGTCAGATAAGGGCGCACCTCGGTGTTAAAGCGATGCCGATCCATACCCAGATAGTGCGTGACATCTCGCATGCGGAGCAGTCGGGGCTGGGGGCGCGAAGCTAAGTAGTTGTGTGAACTCTCCATGCGCACATGATGCCCGAGTGAGGCCCGTGCCCGCCTCGACCTCACCTCGTACGACGTTATGTAAACGGTTTATTAACCAAATTGCGTTAGTCTGAAGAGAATCAATCGTCCAACAATGCGGAGTGCTTCGCATGAAGATAAAAGTTCAAGGCGAATTGACGTTGCTCCAGCTTTCACAAGCCGTCTTCGAGCAACTTATGGAAGTCGAAGATCGCTTTCAAGTTCGTCACGCCAGAGATATCACGCTTTACTTTACCCCCACTAATGGTTTTAGCCACGAAGTGGTATGCCGAGACGCGCAGGGTAAAGAAGTGCCCGTCATTTTTTGCCACGGCCCTTATCGTAGTGCGGCCGATGATTACGATATTTAGAAAGGATCGATATGCCCTCTCAAAAACGAACCTATCGCGTTTATGCGTGGTTTTCCAAACGGAAAACCTATATTGGCTTCGGCTATCAGAATGGCTCTGGACCCATACGCATCAAAGCGAATGACCACTTTGATACGGCCAAACTGGGTAGGGCGCTGATCAAGGGAATTGATCTTGAGTTGCGTGACCTGAAGTAGATCCTAAAAATATATGTGGATAGAAAGATTGTCTATGGATGAAGGAAAAGACCAAAACCTACTGAGACCCTATAGCCCTAAACGCTTAGCAGAACGTTGGGATTGCTCTGATCAACACATCAGAGACTTATGCCGCGGTGGACAGCTGGGTTTTTTTCGTATAGGTAACATGATTCGAATACCTGACAAGGAGGTCAATCGATTTGAACAATGTGGAAGCTCAAACAATATAGAGATAAGTGGTACGCAGTCCGCCGAAAAGATGGAAATCCGCAACGCGTATCCTTGCGTACTGCCGACCGTGAGGAAGCCGACCGACGATTCCGTGACTTCCTGAAGTCTAGCGAAGAGGTGGTCGGCTTCCTCACGGTCGGCAGTACGCAAGGATACGCGTACTGCCGACCGTGAGG
>CAZDEW010000052.1:0-22186 GCA_964504585.1 uncultured Pseudomonadales bacterium
GTGCTTATCTTGGTCGTGACTTATTCAGCCAGTGCAAAATCAATGTCGTGCCCCGCAGCCAAACGCACATACGCTTTTTTCCAGCCAGGCTTGCGTGCTTCACCGTAGCGATTGCGCTTGAGCTTTCCCTTGACGTTCAAGGTCTGCACAGACTCAACGCGGACATCAAAAAGCTTTTCGACTGCTTTTTTAACTTCCTGTCGCGTCGCGTCTTTGACAACTTTAAAAACTACGGCATTTGATGCATCACTTGCTAAAGCCGCTTTCTCTGAAATTACCGGCGCCACGAGCACCTTTAGTAATCGCTCTTGATTCATCCCAGGGCCTCGTCAAACTTTTTCAGTGCTGCAACGGTGATCAGTACCTTTTCGCAGGCAATCAGGCTAACCGGATCAACGGCGGACACATCCCTCACGTCAACCTTGTGCAGGTTGCGCGCCGAGAGATACAGATTTTCATCGACGTTGTCACCCACGATGAGTACATCAGAAAGATTCAGCTCGCTGAGTTTTGCAACCAGCTGCTTGGTCTTTGGCGCATCGACGGCAAACTCCTCGACCACAATCAGGCGCTCCTGACGCGCCAGCTCGGAAAAGATCGCCCTGAGCGCAGCGCGATACATTTTTCGATTAACCTTTTGCGAGTGATCCTGTGGTTTCGCCGCAAACGCCTTACCGCCGGTACGCCAGATCGGGCTGCGAATGGTGCCCGCACGAGCGCGCCCCGTACCCTTCTGGCGCCAGGGCTTGGCACCACCACCGCTGACCTCTGAGCGCGTTTTCTGCGCTCGCGTACCCTGTCGCGCACGCGCCAGATAGGCGGTTACGACCTGATGTACGAGATCTTCGTTAAATTCTTTACCAAAAGCCACATCCGAAACTTCAACCGTTCCGGCGCTTGAGTTGCCTGGCGCAGCAAGTGCTAACTGCATAATCGTCATCCCCCTCCAGTACCGGTTTAGTTTTTCACCTTAACGGCGGGCTTGATCAGCACGTCGCCGCCAGGTGCACCGGGGATAGCACCTTTAACCAAAATTAAATTACGCTCCGCATCGATGCGGACAATCTCGAGATTTTGCGTAGTCACGCGCTCCGCACCCATGTGGCCGGACATTTTCTTGCCCTTGAACACACGGCCTGGCGTCTGGCACTGGCCAATCGATCCGTTAGAACGGTGAGAAATCGAGTTGCCGTGGGTCGCATCCTGCATGCTGAAGTTCCAGCGCTTAACACCACCCTGAAAACCCTTACCTTTGGACTGGCCAGTGACATCGATCTTTTGCCCTTCTTCAAAGGTACTAACGGTCAACTCGCCGCCAACCTCGAGCTCAGCCTCGGGCTGCTCCAGACGCATCTCCCAAAGGCCACGCCCAGCACCAGTACCCGCCTTGGAAAAGTGGCCTGCAGCAGTTTTGTTGACGCGGGTAGCACGACGCTCTCCCACGGTCACTTGAACTGCGTCATAGCCGTCCTGATCAGCGGTCTTAATTTGCGTGATGCGATTAGGCTCCACCTCAACGACACTCACAGGCACGGAGTGACCATCTTCGGTGAAAATGCGAGTCATGCCGCTCTTGCGGCCGACGAGACCAATTGCCATAACTTTAACCTCTTAGTGTACGGGGCTGGTTACCCGCTCTGGCCGTCTAACTCCTGTGCAGCGGGCTTATCAGATGCCTGCGCCAAAAGTCACGTTACACTCAGATCGTCGAATCCATTGCTGGCACAATAAGTTCGACCTGTTCATCCCGACCATCAAGCAGCGGCCGGGGCCAAATTGAAATTACTATTACTTTCTATCGTCTTGCTTTCTAACTAGCCTTACCTTCTGACTAGCGAACCCGATTTAACCGAGACTGATCTGAACCTCGACGCCTGCCGCCAGATCCAGCTTCATGAGCGCATCAACCGTTTTCTCGGTGGGCTCAACAATATCCATCAATCGCTTGTGGGTGCGAATCTCGTACTGGTCTCGCGCGTCTTTGTTGACGTGCGGAGAGATCAGAACGGTAAAACGCTCTTTTCGGGTAGGCAGTGGGATAGGCCCTCGAATCTGGGCTCCGGTGCGACGCGCGGTTTCCACGATCTCTGCGGCAGAAGAATCGATCAACTTGTGATCGAAAGCCTTGAGACGAATTCGTATACGTTGATTTTGAACCACGCTGGGACTCCGAAAAGAACTGGTAAAGCGCTTTTTTCTGAACTCAAAAGTCTTATTTTTCCTTTGAATTCAATGGCTTACCGTATTAATGGCGCACGACAAGTCGCACACCCCAAAAAGCGAGCGCGCATTCTATAGTCGGTTTAAGTAGCTGTCAAACTTTTTGAGCGGGGAAGAAAAGGGTATTAAGTGGCACTTTCGAAACCGGGCAGCGAGGTCGCCGTGGAATCCGCAAAGCTGCTAAAGACAAGCCTTTTGACCGGGGCTATCGTGCGCGCAAACGGCTCAGTAGACTCGCTCCGCCCTCCACCGTGTCAAAGTCCATCTCCTGATGCAGGGCAAAGAACTCTTCAATGGTGTCGCGCTGAGACATGGCATCCGAATAACCATGGGAAATCAACGCCTGCGTGTATCCGGCGCTGAATAAAAGGTAGGAGGCGAGGTTGCCACCGCCACCACGGTTTGCACCCATCGACGACAGCACCATACGCAATCCGGGCGGCAGATCCATCAGGTGCTCAGCCGCCACTTTGTCAAAATCGATAGTCGGACGGATAACCAGCACATCGACGGGCTTGTAGTCCGAGCCGGCAACACGATGGGGCGCTTCATTCTGCAAGATGCCCACAAGCTCGTTAACACGCTCCAGATTTTCAAGATCGCTCTCCAGCGCATCGATGAAAGCCGAGTTAAAAATGTGCCCCAAGGTCTGTGCCATCGACGGCGAGTGGTCGCGGCGCGGCTCCATGGGCGTATTGCTATGGCCCCGTACACCAATGACTACGATACGCTCGGCGCCCAATCTCAACGCGGTACTCAAGGGTGCCAACTGTCTGACCGAGCCATCACCGTAATACTCTCGGCCTATTTTTACCGCAGGAAAAACGCTGGGGATTGCCGATGAAGCCATCAGATGTTCCACACCCAAGGTTGTGGGCACACCGATCCGCTTGGTGCGGTGCCAGCGCTTCAAGTCGGGCTTACCCTGAAAAAAGCTTACCGAATTACCCGTCACATAGCTGGTTGCACTGATGGCAACTGCATCCAGATAGCCTGCATCTATTCTGGGCTGAATATTTTCAAAGCGAATCACGCGATCAAGCAAAACGGAAAGCGGCTCATTATCGAGGAGCGCCACGGGGCGATCGACACCCACACCGCTATTGAAAAAGGAATATAAAATTCGCCAGGCATTGGCAATCAGGTCTCGGCGGCGAGATTTGACGACCTGATCAACCTCAAGATTCGACCAGATTTTCTCGACCTTTTTGACACCCAGCCGGAAGTTGTTGGCTGACGACGCCATCGCCACCGCATTTAGCGCACCAGCGGATGTGCCGCTGATGATTGTGAAGGGGTTTGCAGCCTTTTTGGGATGCATATCGGCAATGGCCTTTAGCACACCGACCTGATAGGCGCCTCGTGCACCGCCACCTGACAACACCAGCGCTGTTTTTTTATCCTGCATTGCTTATTTGATCGCTACCGCCGCTAAACACAGTCCATCTACTAAGCATAGCCAACCTGCAGATATTACGCTGAGACCTGTTAAACAAAGAATGGCTTGAACAAAAAATGGCACTATTCTGTGCGCGTTTTGGCCACACCGGTCATGCTGACCTGCTCATCGCGAGTATCCGATGCATTGCCCGTAAACGGATCCATCGCCTCGTCCCCTCTCACCTGTCGGATAACCCGGTAAAGCATTCCAGCTGCAGAACCGGTGAGCAGGGCGTCAGAGACCATGTCGTCGTGATCCACGGCTTGCGCAGCTCGCAGCAGCTTGCCAAAGATCTGCACGAAGTTAGTGGAGTGTCGCGTGCGTATATCGGTACCGAAGAATACCTCCTGGGTGCCGCCTGGCTCGTCCCTTGTTCGCAACGCCAGCTCCAGCATTTTACGCACGAACAGCCCGGGATCACTGGCAGCATCAGCCCGCATCCGCAAGAAGTCCTCCATGCTAATTTCTTCTGTACCGGACGGTCCACAAACCGACATGTAGTGAAACGCAGCGATTGAACCCAGCTGCTCATGCACGAGTGCAGAGAGCTTAAAATAGCTATCTCGCTGAGTGTGCAGTTCCTGCCTCTCAGTGCTCTCTTGCTGTCGCTTAATAGCCTCGGTATTCGCAGTAATTTCTTTTTGCTGCATGAAATGACCAATGACGAGCCAGAGAAAAGCCAGCGGCGCAAATGCCCCTTCAAGAAAGCTACCGATATCGGCCGTTGGAAGATTGACGAAATTAACCCAGCCGACCTTACCAAAGAGGTAAACAATCCCCAAGGCAATCCAGGCAGCTGTAATGGCAGCGCCAAAGGCTACCCGCCAGTCTATTTTCATGTATCTTTTCTCCACGTGGATGGATGTCTCTATATGCTTGGGCGCGGGCTGAAACATTTGCCGTCAAAACAAAAACCCCGGCGAACAAACCATGGTGCTTTATTCAGGAAATAGAGATTTTTTACTCAGCCCTCGGCGCCCTCAGCTCACCCATCATAGTGGGATCGCAGGTTTGATTTCAATGGTCTGCCTATTCGGCCTTTTACGCGCCAGTGCGTCACTTTCAGAACTCTGCGCTAACTACCGAGCCCCTTGACACGCTGGATTCTCGAGACAGGAAACCATAGGGCCTCGACCGAAACCTACGTTAAAATAAAGACTGCCATACGAAATAAAAACTGCATGCTAATACTACTCACCCTCATCGCCCTCGCCTCCTCCACCATTGCCGGGACGTTTGGCTTCGGCGGCGGTATGCTGCTGGTGGTTGCGCTTTCCTTTATTCTACCTCCCGCTACCATTATCCCAATTCACGCTACCGTCCAGCTCGCCAGCAATTCAAGCCGCGTCGTTCTGGACTGGCGGTCGGCCTATCTACCCTTTGTGCGAAAACACTTTGTGGGATCGGTAATCGGAGTCGCAGCGGCATTTACGCTATTCAGGCAGCTAGACCTGAGCTGGCTCCCGCTGATTATCGCCACCTACATTCTGCTGCACGTGTGGTGGAAGCCGTTCAGCGATTGGCTGGCCCGCTTTGAGTCGCTGTATGTGCTAGGCGGGGTGCAGAGCGGCATCGCGCTCTTGACCGGCGCGCCCGGGCCGATCCCGCTTCCGTTTCTGCTGAAGAATCTGCCTGACAGACATCAGGTTGTGATTACCCTGGCCGTATTCATGACCGTTGGCCACCTGCTCAAACTGGCGGTTTTCATTCCGGCCGGCTTTAATTTCGCAGCCTTCTGGCGCGAAATCCTCTGCATGTGCCTGGCAGCCGTAGGAGGGTCTGTTATCGGAACACATCTACGCTACAAGCTCGAAGCCGACCGATTCGTCTGGATCGCCCGATGGCTGCTAACCCTACTGGCCGCCGCGGCCATCCTCAAGGTCGTGATCGCCCAGCTAAGCTGAATCTGCGGCACCCGCATAAAGCCGCAAAATCCCCATACCTGCTACTCTTAATTCTCGCAAGTTTCGGTATACTTGCGCGCTTTTCACGCCCTCGGCTCAATTCGTGACGAACCTCGGGGCGCCAAAGCAGTACAGCCAAGCATTCGTATAGGAACATTCGTATAGGAACAGCGGCGTATAGAAACGATCTACAGGCTATTTGGAATCAATATGAGTCCGAGGGGCGCCT
The DNA here is from genome assembly GCA_964504585.1 of uncultured Pseudomonadales bacterium. Lineage (GTDB taxonomy): Bacteria > Pseudomonadota > Gammaproteobacteria > Pseudomonadales > UBA7434 > UBA7434. The sequence continues at coordinate 5,795 of CAZDEW010000052.1, forward strand.
GATACTACAAGCACCTGTAAACACACGCACTTCGCAACACAGATACTTCGAGCACCGACATGACTGATTTAGCGCAATATCGAAATATTGGGATCTTCGCCCACGTAGACGCGGGCAAGACCACGACAACCGAACGCATACTTAAACTCACCGGTAAAATCCATAAGACTGGCGAAGTGCATGACGGTGAGTCCACCACAGACTTCATGGAACAGGAAGCCGAGCGCGGGATCACCATCCAGTCGGCTGCGACAACCTGTTTCTGGAACGATCACCGCCTGAACATTATCGACACCCCCGGGCACGTTGACTTCACAGTAGAGGTTTACCGTTCGCTCAAGGTACTAGACGGTGGTGTTGGCGTGTTCTGCGGATCTGGCGGTGTTGAGCCCCAATCAGAAACCAACTGGCGCTACGCTAACGAATCGGAAGTTGCGCGACTGATCTTCGTCAATAAACTGGATCGCATGGGCGCAGATTTTTATCGCGTCGTTGAGCAAGTCAAAAAGGTGCTTGGCGCGAACCCACTGGTGATGACTTTACCTATCGGTATCGAAGATGACTTCGTCGGCGTCGTAGACATCCTCAATGAAAAGGCATTTGTCTGGGACGATACGGGACTGCCTGAAAATTATGAAGTTACCGAGATTCCCGATGACTTGAAAGAAAAGGCTGCGGAGTACCGCGAGCAGTTGATCGAAACTGCGCTTGAGCAGGACGAAGACCTCATGATGGAGTACCTCGAAGAAGGTACCGTCCCATCTATTGACGATTTAAAGCGCTGTATTCGTGAAGGTACGCGCAAGCTGGACTTCTTCCCAACCTTCTGCGGATCTGCCTTTAAAAACAAAGGCATCCAGTTAGTACTCGATGCCGTTGTCGATTACCTGCCCTCGCCTACCGAAGTTGACCCACAGCCACTGACCGATGAAGAGACAGGCGAGCCAACGGGCGAAGTTGCCACCGTTGATCCGAGCGAACCACTGCGCGCACTAGCGTTCAAAATCATGGACGACCGCTTTGGTGCGTTGACATTTATTCGCATCTACTCAGGAAAAATCAACAAAGGCGATACGATACTCAACTCTTTCACTGGTAAAACAGAACGCATCGGGCGCATGGTTGAAATGCACGCTGACGAGCGCACAGAGCTCTCAACCGCGCAGGCGGGCGACATCATTGCTGTGGTCGGCATGAAGAATGTTCAAACCGGACACACGCTTTGCTCACAGGATCACCCCTGTACACTCGAACCCATGATCTTCCCAGAGCCCGTTATTTCTATCGCGGTAACACCAAAGGATAAGGGTGGCTCCGAGAAGATGGGTATCGCCATCGGCAAGCTGGTTGCTGAGGACCCATCGTTCCAGGTTGAGACTGATGAGGACTCTGGCGAGACTATCCTCAAAGGGATGGGAGAGCTACACCTCGATATTAAAGTTGACATCATGAAGCGAACCTATGGGGTTGAGCTGAATGTCGGCCAGCCTCAGGTTGCCTACCGCGAATCGATTACCCAGCCAGTCGAAGACAGCTACACACACAAGCAACAGTCCGGTGGTTCCGGTCAGTTCGGTAAGATCGATTATCGCATCAAGCCAAACGATCCGGGTGTGGGCTATACCTTTGAGTCAACGGTCGTCGGCGGCAACGTGCCTAAAGAATTCTTCCCTGCGATTGAGAAGGGCTTTGAAGGCATGATGGAAGAAGGCCCATTAGCAGGCTTCCCAATGCTTGATGTGCATATCGAGCTGTACGACGGCGCCTACCACGCGGTTGACTCCTCTGCGATCGCATTTGAGCTCGCCGCTCGAGGCGCTTACCGACAGTCGATGTCGAAAGCTGGCCCACAACTACTCGAGCCGATTATGAAGGTCGATGTTTTCTCACCAGACGACAACGTTGGTGATGTCATCGGTGACCTCAACCGTCGACGCGGCATGATCAAAGATCAGGAAGCAGGCCCAACCGGCGTTCGCGTTAAAGCCGACGTTCCACTGGCTGAGATGTTTGGCTATATCGGACACCTGCGTACAATCACCTCTGGTCGCGGCCAGTTCTCGATGGAGTTCTCACACTACAACGCCTGCCCACCGGCTGTCGCTGAAGACGTGATCGCACAAGAGAAGGAACGCAAAGCTGCTAGCTAAATTTTAGCGACCACACAAAAAAAGGAGCGCAAGGCGCTCCTTTTTTTGTTTCTAGGTTTTGTTTCTATAATTTCTGTATCCGGATTTACCCAACAAACAGCTGCAACTGCTGCGCTGGCCTGTACGAGAACTAAGATAAGAAAAGGGCTGCCAGATAGCAGCCCTTGCTTTAGATTGCGACTGCTTTAGATCGCGACGCTGGCCGAGCTCGCACCTGGTTAGGATTTTCTTAATTGCCTACCAGAAATCAGACCGACAAGCGCAGTCGAAAACAGTAAGAGGCTTGCGGGCACAGGAACGTTGGACACCGTTATGTTGATATTGTTAAAGCTGCCGGAGAAATTATCGGTAAGACCATCGCCATTTTGCCCGATCCACGTTCTCTCAGCATCACAGCCAGCGATCGCCTGACAGTTCGCCAGAAATGTGTCCAGAAAATTATTATTCACATCAGTTGAGACCAGCAATAAGCCCTCATTGGTATCATCACCCAACACACCCGGGTTATTCGCAAAGTTATAGTTAAAGTCAAAAACGGTATTGAAATCGGATTGAGACAGCGCCACATCTGGCACTAGCGAATCGCCGAGAAACGAATACTCGAATAAGGATATTTCATTATTGCTGGAAGCGAGTATGCCGTCGCTGTTAAGGTCTTCGCCGATAAAGCTTCCCGATAGGATGCCCCCGCCCTCAAAACCAAATGCAGCGAACTGGTAGGCAACTGGCGCCCCGTGAGCGGCGCCTGCACCCGCGCAGCCGATCAAACACCCCAACAACACATTTCTCTTATTCAACCCTAATCCCCTTTGGTTGCTTGTAAGTATTATTTGGCTGACAGGGCACGCAATCCGTGCCCACATCAATAAAGAGAAGGTACGCCTAGGGTATTTTCCCTCAGGATTTATTCTTCCTTACCAGAACGAGCCCTGCGCACGCCGAACTCAACAGGAGCAAGCCACCAGGCAATGGCACAGGAGAAGGATCATCAACCGCAGAGAATTCGATACCCACATACTTCTTTTGCAGGAAAGCGTGGAAGTCACAAAGCTCGGTGAATATCTCCAGGGTGTTTTGCACCGTTAGTAAAAAGCCGTCCGAGAACCCTTCCGTGCTGAAGGTCTCGTCGAACTGCCAGAGCTCAAGGTTTGCTTCCTCGTCAGCTGCGAACGTTAGGCCAGATGATAGAAAATCGAACTCCTGATTTGGATCGTCCAACGATGAGATAAACAGCCGCGACTCAACCGAAAACTCGACCTCCGAGGTTGATCCATCATTGGCGACCACGGAGTAGTCGCCTCTCTCTGCGAGATTGAGAATATCGAGCGAAACACCTTCATTAGGTGTCACGATAAATGAAGTTGTAAATGACTCGCTGACCGGTCCATAGCCAGACTCAATGGACATATCGGGCGGAGTGAATATCACAGTATCACCAATGATCAATGGCGTGCCATAGGCACCAACCGCCTGATCGTCATAAGTGATACTAAAGCTACTGCCTTCGACAGTAACCCAAGCCGCATGAGAGGGAACCGAGGCGACACTTGCCAGAAAAGCAACTGCGATACCGACTCGACGAAAGAAATTATTTTTTACAGACATCCCCAAAGCTCGCTGCACAACAGAGTGCGCTAGTAATAGCTCCAGGAATCTTTGTTAAGGGCCAGGGGAGGCCTTTAAGGAATTGTTAGTCTAATGCCTTACTTACAATTTAAACGTTAGCAAAGCTCAAGACGACGTTCAAGTATTTTTTAAGCCACTAAATAAATCTCATGCACACAGATCAAAATTAACATCCACAAACCTTACCCCGCGCGAAAAGTCCAACCGCTATGACCTTCGACACTCTAGCGCGCGGCGCTTTAGAAGCTACTGACGCTTCCTCGCTACAGCCAGACCGGCCAGTGCTGAAAAGAATAACCAGGCGCCGGCGGGTAATGGAACAGGTGCCACGTCTTCTTCACTAAACTCGATTGCAACGTAACTCTTGTTTAAGAGTGCGTGAAAATCGCAAAGCTCAGTGAAAATTTCTAAGGTGTTTTGCACAGTAAGCAGAAAGCCGTCCGAGAACGCTTCGGTATTAAAGGTTTCATCAAACTGCCAGGGTGCTTCCTCTGTTTCTTCGTCAGCGGAAAAACTTAATCCAGACGATAAGAAATCAAAATTTCCATTGGGGTCATCGAGAGAACTAATGAACAGTCGTGACTGGACGGAAAACTGAACCTCATCAGCACCGCCGTCATTGGCGACTACCGTGTAGTCTCCACGCTCAAGCAAGTTAAGAATATCGAGCGACACGCCCTCGTTCGGCATCACCACAAAGGACGTAGTGAAGGATTCGCTCACAGCGCCGTAGCTTGAATAGATTGACATGTCCGTCGGTTCGAATACGACGGTATCACCCACTATCATAGGCGCGCCATACGCACCCAAAGCCTGATCATCATAGCTAATGCTGAAGTTATCACCCGCAACGGTGACCCACGCCGCGTTTGAGGCGGCAGACACAAGGCTGGCGGCGCAAACAATTGCCGCTCCAACCTGACGGAAAAAATTATTATTTACAGACATCCCCAAAGCTCGCTGCACAGCAAAGTGCGCTCGTTAAAGCTCCAGGAATTTTTGTTAGCGGCCAGGGGAGGCCTGATACAATCCGCCTAGACAGCGGACGACTTCATTGGGAGAACAATAACAAAACATCATTCACCAGACAAGTCATTTTTTGAGCAAAGACCAGCTCTGCGGAAAAAATAGCTGACAACAACAAAAGCCAATAAAATCAATGATTTAAAAGGATTGACCCCGGATATTTTAGCTTTAAACTCGCTCAAAACGTACAAGATCCGGCCACATTTTGTGTAAAATTTATAGCCAATACAGTGCTCCTAAGGCGATTCTCAGCGTTTCCAGACTTGAGTTTTCCGGCAGCAGGTACGGGATACCTCTGTCACCAGGCTACGCGGTCGCTACACACTGTGATGCAGCTCTCATTTTTACGACTACACTTAAGGCTATACCGCTAAAAATGGGAGGATGCGATGGAATTGCTACTAGACCTGTTAATTGAGTGGCTTGCAGCAAATGCAGAGATCAACATCGATGATGCGCCAGCCGTTATCGTTATGTCAGAGAAAGAGTTGTCCGGGCTTTACGATCGGCCCGTCCACGCGCTGTACGAAGATGAGGAAGAGACCATTTATCTTGCTGACACTGTTGACCTAAGCAGCATGCAAGGCGCCTCAGTCCTTCTTCATGAGCTTATTCATCATCATCAAAAAGAATCTGGCGCGCTCGCAAAGTTTACCTGCATCAGGGAATCGGAAGAGCTGGCTTATAACGTTCAGCGCCAGTTTCTCAAAACCAACAACATTGCGCTAATGCCCGAACTCGACCCCTTCAATAGTTATATGCGCTCTATATGCGGATAAGGAGATTACCAACGTCCATAAAAAAAGCCCCGCCAGCAATGGCGGGGCTTTTTTTATATTTGCAAATCCCGTTTTGCTATTTTGCAATACCAGCTCTGGCAGCTCTGATCGCTACGAGCGCAGAGGCAAACAGCCAAACCCCTGCGGGTAGAGGCACTGGTTCAACATCAAAGTTGCCTGAAAACGTAGCGCGATCACCTGCCGAAAGCAAAAAATCGACTCGCAGTCCAATGGTGCTTAGTGCCTGCGGACCAGGCTGACTTGGCCCAGGCAAACCGAACTGATCGACTGCTACGTTGCTACCGCCAGGGAATAGCGCGCTCAGTGAGTACGGTGCGTCAAAAAGTGTTTGTACCGGTAAGCCATCAATCAGGGCGGTATACATTGCCTGCGGCCCCATACCAGGCGCCGAGATTGTCGCGCCGTCATTGTTCGCGTCGGTTACGGTGAACGCGGCTGAACCACCAATCAGGCTTGTAGGTGTGATTGATGGCGATATACCGATGCTGAAAATCATGGTGTACCACTGAGTCGCAGCGGTGTTATTGGTCACCGAGAAGCCCGCGGAAATGAGCGGGTTTACTTCGACATCGACATCCCATGAATCCAGGTCAAAGGTTCCGCCTGCCCAGTTGAAGCTTTCCTCAAGCGCGACTGCGCCAGGTGCAGCGCCGCCGAGGCAATTGTTAGAGGCAGAAGCAGCTGAGCCGTCACAACCAAGTTCACTGTTACTGAGGGTTGCCAGAGTGGTTCTGGCGAGAGGATCACTGCCGGCGATTATCTCAAGAGAGACCACCGCAGCTTGAGCACTGTGCGCGGCCATAAGCGCGCCAGCGAGGAGCGCAGTCTGCGCCCAACGAGTGTTAGTCATTGTCATTCTCCAGGTTCTTATAGCTCTTTACCCGCACATAGCCCGAAACTTTAAGGGGGGAAGTTTCAAACTTGTTTGCTGCGCACCGTCTCTGTGTTTATTCACTCGGAGTAAATATGCAGCACGGATAAAGACTGGACTCGGCTCAACTGATTAATGCTTTTAGAATTCCCAAGTCGTTTTGTGATCTTATAACATTTTGGCGGCGTTTTAAACACCCCGAGGCTAATTTAAGGTCAGCTATCGCCTCGAGAAGCCGCGCCTTATCGCATTTTAGAGCCTTCTTGCTGAACTGCTTATATATTGACCAAAAATAGCAGTGAACAATGATATCCAACTCCGCGACACAATCAGGCCTCAAGCCAGATGAATCGCCTGACTATTGGCCACATAAGTCTTTTCCTTATTGGCTGCGTGATTGACCGAGCGGTCTATTTCGCATGCCACAAGAGGCGGACTGGTGCTTTGGCGCAAAAGGGCTTTGCCATCAGAAGCTAATAGCTGCGGCGCCATCCACTGTCTGGCCTCGTCCAGCGAAAACATAACGGGCTGGCGGTGATGAATGCCAGCAAAGCTATCTGATGCTTGCGTCGTGATAATGCTACAGGAATACAGTGGGTGCGTTTCCCCTTGCCAGACATCCCAAAGAGCGGCAAACAGAAGCGGTTCTTCAGCGCGATGACTAATCTGGTATGGCACCTTCTCTCCATCCTTGCGCTGCCACTCGATAAAGGACGACACCGGCACTATCGCCCGTTGAGTCTGGAAAGGCTTTCGGTAAGCGCGGCTCGACTCCAGGGTTTCAGCTCGCGCATTGAACATGGCGTAACGGGAGCTTGGACCGCCGGACCAGCAAGGCACCAACCACCAGCGCATCATCGAGGCATCATAATCGCCATCAATGCTTCTCAGAGTTAGCACCTGCTCGGTGGGCGCGATATTGTACCTTTCCGGTAACTCTCCCAGATCAATCGACAAATCATCGAGCAGGGCATGAACTGCGGGGCTATCCGTGAGATTGAATCGACCACACAAAGTTACGTCGCCGCCCGAATCTGTTGCACGGTCGCCAGCGGGCGCTCACTCATACCGATCCATTCAATAGCTTCACGCACCAGCTGTAAATTATTTTTCTCGCTGTGAAATGGCGCATCCTCAAGTCCTACGCGTAAATGCGCGCCCAGCTTTAAAGCGCTCGGAGCAATGGCTGAAATGTCTGCATCAAGACCCGAAATCATCCACGGTGATCCCGGCGCGTGCTCCTGCAAATGCTCATAGTAAAATGCGAGTGCGTATTCAGTTGGAGAGGCACCAAACAAAAGGCTTTTGGAAAACATAAGGCGGTAGATCGGCTGCGGCATTCCCGTGATCGACGCAGCAAATGCCGAACCCAGACGAACAAACCCTGGCTCATAGATTGCGTAGGCCGGTCGCCAACCTCGCTCTTTAGCAAGCTCGAGGCCGGCCCGAATATGCTCGTCCGGATTGCTGTAATGAATTCCGGGCAGGCCGGCATCAATCTGTAACTGCAAGGAGATGTTGACACTGCCGGGGTCGACAACCGTCCACTCCATGAGTCCCGATTCACCGAGTTCACGCAAGGGTTTTAAACGCTCTTCGAGTGAACCGGTGAGTGCCAGGGTCGGATACAAAATGGCGTCGCAGTGTTTCCTGATGCCTTCAAAAATAGACGCGTAAATAGAAGCGTCCTCGACGGCTTGCCCGTCGCGGTAGGCATGCAAGTGCACAATTGAGGCACCCGCCTCAACGCAGGCGATTGCCTCCTCAATGATTTGAGAGGGTTCCACCGGAACATTGGGCTGTAGCGCAGTGCCCGCAGCGCCGTTGAGCGCCACTTCGAGCCATACGGGATCGCTAGTCATTGACAACAATCAGGCAAAGGCAGAAAACGCCTTGCTAACCGGTAACTCCCGCAAGCGCTGCCCCGTGGCATTAAAGATGGCATTGACCAACGCGGGCGAAACGGGCGGCGTCGATGGCTCGCCGCCACCGCCAATACGAGCTCCACTATTGATAATCTCGACCTCGATATCAGGCGCCTCATGCATTCGCAACATCCGATAATCATGGAAGTTAGACTGCTTGACGGCTCCAGCTTCAATTTGGATATCGCCATAGACTGCCGCCGTTAGACCATAAATGATCCCGCTTTCCATCTGCGCCTTGAAACCATCAGGGTGCACCGCAAAGCCAGGGTCTGCGCAGCAGTAAACTTTCTTGATGTCCAGCGTCGAGCCGTTTACCTCAACTTCCACCACCTCTGCCACCTTGGTGCCAAATGCTTCGTGTACTGCAATGCCCCGCCCATGGTTGGGCGGTAGCGGTCTATCCCAGTTCGACATCTCGGCCACTTTATCCAGCACGGCAACATCACGGGGCAAGCCCTTCAGCAGCTTGCGCCTAAACTGATAGGCATCCTCTCCCGCCTCGTTCGCGAGCTCATCGATAAAGGACTCAATGAAAAAAGCGTGTTGCGTGTGATCAACGCTACGCCATGGCCCGAACGGCACATGACTCGGTGCCTGAACAAAGTGGCCATACTGATTTGGAATTGCATAGGGAAGCGTCGAAGCTTCCTGCGGCTCATTCTTGTCAACGTACAGGGACTCCCACGCGACAGGCTGCCTGTCCTGATCGAGCGCCGCGCGAAACCTGCCAATCGACTGTGTCCGATACACGTCCTGACGCGTATCTTCCTCGCGTGGCCAGATGAGCTTGACCGGTCTACCCGGTACCGCTTGTGCCAGCTTCGCCGCCTGATCGGGGTAGTCGGTCGTCGAGCGTCGACCAAAGCCACCACCGAGATAAGTGATATTGACCTTAACCTGGTCTTTATCAAAACCTAACTCTTTCACCATGTGGTTGCGCACCCTCAAGCCGTTCTGGAAACCGCCCCAAACTTCTATACTGCCACCATCGCTGGAAACCTGCGCCGTGCAGTTCATGGGCTCCATACACGCGTGTGCAAGAATTGGCAGGCGGTATTCAACGTCGAGCGTCGAATCTGCATTTTCAAATGCAGCCAGGCCTTCACCGATATTGAAGTCGTTCTCTGATTCTCCACCGGCATCCACCTCGTCAAGCACTTTGCTTTGCTTGGCGAAGATCTGGGCTGAGGTCTCTTCGATGCTTTCCGGCGCGGTGTACTGAATATTAAGCAGTGGCAGCGCTTTTTTCGCGGTCCAGTAACTATCGGCGATGACGGCCACCGCATTGCCCAGATCAACCACCTTTTCAACGCCTTTAAGCTGAGCAATGGCTGACTCATCATAGGATTTTACGCGGGTGCCAAAGACCGGCGTATGCTGGATCGTCGCGTACAGCATGTCTGGAAGTTCCACATCCACACCAAATGTGGCTGTGCCGTTAACTTTTGCAGGCGCATCCAGTCGAGCGATATCTTTACCCATAATCGTGTATTGATCCGGGGTCTTGAGTGTCGGTCTGACCTCACCACGCTGGCTGGCTATAGCGGATGCAAAGGTAATGAAAGGCTCGCTACGGCCGCTTGCAGCGTGGGTGATAACGCTGTTTGCAACTGTGACTTCGCTCTCTGGCACACCCCACTGCTGCGCTGCAGCCTGCACAAAAAGCTGGCGAGCAGTAGCACCATAGACGCGCATCGCACGCTCTCCTGTGCCACGAATCGAAAAACTACCGCCGGTGATCTGCAAACTCATTTGCTTTGAGATCTGCAAAAAGGTCCCGTTGACCGTATCCTCAAGCAGCTCGGGAACCTGAGACGGCAACAGGAACTCACGCGCGACATGATAGGTGCTATAGAGCTCATGCGACGGCGCCTGCTCAATCGAGACCGTCGACCAGTCCGCGTCCAGCTCATCGGCCATCATCATCGCCAGAGCAGTATGCGCCCCCTGCCCCATCTCCACGTGAGGAAGGATCACGGAAATTGAATTGTCGGGAAGTATTTTTAACCAGGCATTAACCAGAACACCCGACGGCGAGTCCTGCTTATCAAGAAGTTCAGCAAACTTACTGGTGTCGGTGTCCGGGCGCACGGCTATACCAAGCGCGATACCACCGCCAGCCAATAGCCCCGTTGCGATAAATGCTCTGCGAGTTAATTTACCCATGATTCACCTCAACTAAACGGAAACTTTATCAGTAGCGGGATCAAATAGCGTTGGTTTAGCAACACTTTGCCCGGACGCAGTTTTGATCGCACTCTTAATTCGACCGTACATCCCACAGCGACAGATGTTACCTTTCATCGCGGTGTCTATCTGCGAGTCTGTCGGATTGGGCGTCGATTCCAGCAGCGCCACCGCTGACATTATTTGCCCGGACTGGCAATAGCCACACTGTGGGACTTGATGATCAAGCCATGCTTGTTGTACCGGGTGAGCATCGCCGGGAGGCGCGATACCTTCAATCGTAGTGATTGACTTGCCATCCACAAGCGAAATCGGTGTGATGCAGGATCGCATAGGTGCGCCGTCGATGTGTACCGTACAGGCACCACACTGTGCGAGACCGCAGCCAAACTTCGTACCGGTGAGTTTTAGATCTTCCCTCAACACCCAGAGTAGAGGTTTATCGGCATCGACTTCGACGCTATGCGTCTCGCCGTTCACTGTCAGATTAAACATAGCGGACTTCTCCCAGAACATTCAATTTTGCTGCCCAAAGCTATCGGGCGTCGCGACCAGCATAACCAGCGGCGTGAACCTGTAGTTGTAACAGTTGTAACAGTTGTAACAGTTGTAACAGTTGTAACGAGTTACAGCGAGTGGCTACAAGTTGCTAAGGGTTGTATCTAGTTGCCACTAGACGCAACGAGATGCAAACACTCACCAAGTCGGCGCAGGCGAACGCCCATATTGTAGTGAAAAACAACGAAGCAAAACACAGCTGGGCGCAGCGCACAGACTAACATTGCGTGAGTTTAATTTCAGGATTTTTCTCCACGCCATCAACAAGCGCTGTTAGCCGCCTTTTTTTCGCAGGTGAACCAGAAGCTCCACATGCGGCGTGTGCGGGAACATGTCCAGAGGCTGAACTTCACGGACTTTGTATTGCCTGGACTGAAGAAACGCAAGATCCCTGCAGAGCGTGGCAAGATCGCAGGAAACATAGAATATATCCTTGATATTTGATTGTTTTTCAAACAAGTTTCCTCGCTCACGAAAACCATCTCGCGGCGGGTCGAGAACCAGCACAGCTGGCGAGATCACCTCGGCCACCCGTGCAAAGGCGGATGCATCGTAGAGATCTGCTGCCATCGCTTGTACACCCTGCAAATTGCGAGACTGCAAACGGCGCACACCGTCGGCGACGACATCCACTGCCACGATGGTCTCGAATCCCAGGTCGGCGATAAGCTCTGTCAGGTTGCCCGAGCCCGCGAAAAGCTCAAGCACCGGCATGGATCGCTCCAGCTTACCCATTTTTGATCGCAACCATTCCTTTAATCGGGCGTTCTGTTGCTCGTTTGCCTGCCTGAAGGGCAATCGCTCATTGAGGCTGACCGTCTGCCCTTCGTTCCCGGCACAGATATCAACCGTATTCCAGCGCCCAGCACCTTCGTTTTGCCATTGGGTGTTAGGTAACTGCGCGCGAAGGTTTCGCAGCAGCTCGCGGTTACCGTCGTCTAGAACAAGGCAATCATGCACATCGACAATATGATTACTTCGGGCTGCGACAAACCCCATAACGCTGCCATTGGTTTTAAACTGCGCGCGATTGCGATACCCAAGATTATTCGGGGAGGCGATAATCGGCTCGATGCGGTGCACGATGCCGATCCTCGCTAGCTGCGATTCCACGCGTTCCTGCTTCGCGGCGAGCTGAGCTTCGTAGTCGATAAACTGCCACGCACACCCTCCGCAGGAGTCGGCGCCGTGACCCTGATAGCGGCAGGGCGGCACGACTCGAGCGCTGCTAGGCTTTAGAACTTCGAGCAAACGCAATTCAGCTCTACCCTGATCATCAGAAGCCTGCTGCACTTTAATCGTTTCTGCTTTCCAAACACCTGCGACAAAAAAAACTTTGCCAGAGGGGCTCTCTACAACACCGCGCCCATCGCTGGTGAGATCCTTTACCGTCACCTCAAAAACATTTTCGTCCAATTTACTGTCCCGGCTTATACCGCAATCGTTGACACTGCAACCGCAAGAATATATCACTTATCGAATAACTGTTTTATATATCAAAAAGCGTTGACATCGCACTAGCTATCTAACATAAATGTAAATACAAAAAGCGTGGCGGCGCGCTTAAAATCTCACGCTCTGTACTATCGAATCGCAAGACCGGAATCAAACCTATGGAACATGCCCTGCAAGTTAAAATCCTCAAAGAGTTAATACATCAGTTAGACTCGAAAACCAACGTTGATGCCGGCAAACTGGTGCGGATTCCTGCGGCGGACTATGTCAACGAAGACCTTGCGAAAACCGAGTGGGAGCAGCTTTTTTTGAATCAACCGCAGGTAATCGGCCTCAGCGGTGACCTCCCCGAAAAAAATACTTTTTTCACCAGTGACGAACTCGGTATTCCTATCCTGGCTACCCGCGATCGCGACGGTAAATTCGCAGCGTTTATTAACAGCTGCAAACATCGCGGCTCCAAGCTTGCACAGGAGCGGCGTGGCAGCAAAAGAAATTTCGTTTGCCCCTTTCATGCCTGGAATTACTCCAATCAGGGAGATTTGATCGCGATTGCTAACGAGGACAACTTTGGCGATGTCGACAAGAGCTGCCTGTCACTTACGCCACTGCCCTGTGAAGAGCACGGCGGGCTGCTCTGGGTCCACCCGCAGGTCGATGGGGAGCTTGACGTTGAAAAATTCCTCGGCCCTCTGGCCGAGGAAATAGCCAGTCACAACTTCGGGGAGCTGGTTTATTGCGATGAGAAAGCGATAACAAAAGACCTGAACTGGAAGCTTGCCAACGACACCTTCGGTGAGACCTATCACTTCAGCAAGCTCCACAAAAACACCCTAGGACAAATATTCCATGGCGACGCCTTAGCCTATGAAGAATTCGGCAAACACCATCGATTTGTTTTTGCGAGAAAGTCTATCAACGAGCTAAGAGAACTCCCCGAAGAGGAGTGGGAGCTCGCTCGCGGCGCCACAACCATCTACTACCTGTTCCCGAATATACAGCTCACAATCAATCAGGTATCGGGTGTCCTAATCAGAATTTATCCCGACAGCGAAAAGACAGGCCGCTCACATACGATTGTTGGACACTACTACAAACAGGAAGCACTCGATATGATTGAGAAGGCCAAAGAGGCAGATCTCAATATGAAAGTTGTTGGCGCGGAAAATGTTTATGAGCGACGCGGACTTGAAGACGCCGTATTTCAGGTGGAAGCTGGCATTGAAATTTTCAACAGCACGGTTGAGAACGAGGACTACGCGATGGGAGAGCTATCGCAAAAAGCTGCAGAAACCGGTGCGATTGAACACTTTATTTTTGGTCGAAACGAGAAGCCCCTTCACCACTATCACAACACGTTTAGAAAAGAGCTTGGCAGACAAGAGCTGGAAGTCATCTAAATCCAGATGGTCAGCTTCAAACCACTGCGAAAGAACTTTAAAATAATCTGGTGTTAAAGATAAATAGGTAGAACAAAGCACCTAGAACAAAGAATCAAGAAAAGATAACTAGACAAAAACGCCGCGCAAGAAAGTCTTTCGCGGCGTTTTTTTAGGAAAGGAAATTGTGTTTTTGCAGTGCGAGCCACGCTGAGCAACGCTCCTTAAAGCTCGTACTTACAAGCTCGGCGCTTTACATTTCGCTCTAAGGTTTATCCTTTCAAGGCCCACACTTTCAAAAAACGCTAGAATTTTCTCACCAAGCCAAAGTTAATCGAAAGAATCTGATCATTCCCACTACCCTGATAGTAATTCATAAACTCAAGATTCAACCCGGTAGTCTCAGTAATGTCAGAGATGAACCCTGCACCCAGGGACAACCGCGACACAGAACCGCTGTCCTCGATGGGACCCAGCGAAGCTGATAGCTCGGTGTAGGCATAGCCTACCATCACGTAGGGGTGAAAAGTTTCCGTTATACTCCCGCCTAGTCGCATATGCCCTGCGACAATGGAGTCTAGATCCAAATCTACGCCTAGAAACGAATCATCCTCAACACCCGTCATGCCGCGCAATTCCAGTGCGAAATGTTCATTGAAGGCGTAACCGCCCTTAATACCAACCGCAACAAAGTTAGCTGGCTCGATCTCAACCGGAGCCACAAACGCACCCCCGTAAGCATAGGGCTCAGCATTCAAGCCGACTGAGGCTGTGGCAACAATAGCGGCTGCTAATTTATGGGTAGTTTTCATAGCTCTTTCCTTATACTTCTTAGCGGTTTGTTTGTGTCGTCGACGAGCGTCAGGCGTGGCCGGCACGCAATGTGCCGGAAAATCAAAGCTTTAGGCTCTGACTCTTGATTATACGGTAACGGCGTCCCAGACAAAAAATACGCGCGCAATCAAAGACGGCAAGATGCGGTTATTTCGGGATAGTGCGGATTGGAAAACTCGCGGGGTATGGCACAAAAACCCCGCGCCAGAACCGTCTCAGGGATGATTCCACCAGGCGACATCCGAATAAGCTCTAAAATCGAGCTCATGGGTCCAGGCAGAACGGTGCTGGTGCGCAACGTGGTAATACGTTTCGGCAAGCTTCTCAGGAAGTATCAGCCCGTCGTCAGCGCCCTTGGTGGAACGGAGCTGCTCGAAAAGCTCAGCCCCCAACATCTTGCCGAGCGTGTCTGGCGCATCGACCGCGCCATCTATTAAGGCGTGAACTACATGAATGCCGCTAGATGCGTACTGCGCGTTCAAGGTCTGGCACAACATTCTTCTTCCACCCATCGCAGCAGCATGCGAATGCTGGCCTGCGTTACCCCGCACCGAGGCGGTTGCAGACGTGACTATCAGCGTGCCACCGCCTCTTTCAGCCATCAGCGGGAAAACAGCTTTGGCCAACCGAAATAACGCGAATGTTGCCAGCTGCCAACCCATCTCAAAAGCCTTGAGCGATGTGTGCTCCAGTGAGCGATCACCGATTTGCGCACCGAGACTAAAGATAACCGCGCCGCTCGGCCCGATACTCTCCTCTGCTTCTTTTACGAGCCCCGCCATGGCGTTCTCGTCAATTGCATTGAGCAGGCGACCCGTAGCAGAGCCGCCCTGCTCTTCAATGGCTGCAACCATTTTTTGTAACCCGGCCTCATCGCTGCGGCGGCAAAGCACGCTGTGGTAACCCTCCAGCGCGAACTTGCGCCCGACTGTACCACCAATACCGGCACCAGCACCGATAACAAGACAGACCTTCTTGCTCATCGCGAAAACTCTTCTATTTACCACCCGCTTATTATGTAGAGTGCATCTATTAGTTAACTAGGAGGCGAAGCGACCCTGATGAAATCCAACCAGGCGCTCATTAATGATTTGATCAGCCTCGCTCATAATGCGATCGATCAGCTCCTTGCAAGTGGGAATATCATTGATAAGCCCGGCGACCATTCCGCAGGACCAGGCACCAATATCCATATCGCCTTCCAGCATAATTTTTGGATAAACCCCTGCAACCTCTTCAATAATATCTTCGAACCTGATCTTGTCGCCAAGATCTTTTTCTTTCTGCAGCAAACGCTCGACCGCCTCGTTGGTGAGTACGCGTTCGGTGTTGCGCAAGGGGCGCATCACGAGCCGGGTATCGAGTTCTGAAGCTGCCACGATCGCCTGCTTAACGTTTTCATGCACCGGCGCCTCCTGAGTCGCAATAAAGCGAGTTCCCATATTCATACCCGCCGCGCCCATGGCGAGCGAGGCGACCAGCGAGCGCGCGTCCGCCTGACCACCTGACGATACAAAAGGAATCTCCAGCTCGTCGGCCGCACGCGCTCGCATCCGGCGACCGAGCTCGGCGGGAGCC